>JABGYE010000165.1:0-9093 GCA_018675395.1 Akkermansiaceae bacterium | reverse complement strand
CACCATGATTTGGCCAGGGCACGTGAGTACTTTGATATGATGCTTTTACTTAATATGAGAGTCGTTGCCTTTGGGAAGACTGAAGAAGTGTTCACCGGTGATTTATTGCAGAAAACATATGGGGGTCGTTTGACTGTCCTATCTGAGGTCGCTGAGAAGTTTGCAAAAGATGGAAATTAATTAAATTAGTAGTGCCTAGGATACGGAAAATAATCATATTTGGAGTATTAATTCTCTCCTTGGCAGTTCATGAAGCTGCCGCTGCGCGTATAGGTGAGATAGTTGAGACAAATCCTTGGGATCAGATGAGAAGATTCATTACGTTATCTGACCGTGGACTTCGTTTGAGTTTGATTGGGGCCCTGCTTTTTGGTGCAGTATGTGGTTTATTAGGTAGTTTTATTGTGGTTCGTAAGATGGCTCTTTTCGGAGATGCTATTTCGCATGCAGTTCTTCCGGGCGTGGCTTTAGGATTCTTGTGGAGTATGAGTAAGAATCCAGTTGCTATACTGATCGGAGCAACTTTAGCAGGCTTAGCGGGATCACTTTTAGTAGAAGCAATCAAAAGAACTACCCGCATTAAGCAAGACGCGGCTCTTGGGATAGTTCTCGCCTCATTCTTTGCTATAGGACTTTGCCTTATTCGTATAATACAGAATAACGAAGGAGCCTCAAAGATTACGGGTCTAAAATCATACCTGTTTGGTGACGTTGCTGTTTTAGATCGTCATGATGTCATTACAATGGGAGTCGTTGTCATTTCGACCATTATATTATTTGGTCTTCTCTACCGACCTTTTCTTGCGATAAGTTTTGATCGACAATTTGCGGTCTCAATAGGTTTTCCTGTGAGAATTCTGGAAGCTTTATTTCAAATGTTTTTGGCCTTTGCTATTGTTATTTCTCTTCAGGCCGTTGGTGTTGTTTTGGTCTCAGCGATGCTAGTAACGCCAGCGGCCACAGCGTATCTTCTAGTCGATCGAATGCATCGGATGCTATGGATAGCTATGGGAGTTGGTATGTTATCTGCCATCACTGGTGTATTTTTTTCATTCCTTGGAAGTAATTTGCCTACTGGGCCTTTTATGGTCCTTTCTGCGAGTTCAATCTTTACCATGGCATACCTCTTTTCTCCCAAGTATGGCAGATTCACTAAGTGGTTAAGATATCGCGCTCGAGTCAAAAAGGTTCGAGAGGAAAATGCTCTTAAATCCATATATCATGTATTAGAAAGTAGAGGGCTAGAAAGTTCAGGGAATGCAATATTAATTAAGGACCTTGCTAGTCATCGGAAAATGTCTAAGGCGGAGATAGTTAAAGAAATTAAACGCATGAAAAGATCCGGACTGGTTAAGTTGGAAGGCGGAAATGTCAGCTTAACTACTGAGGGATTTAATAAAGCTAGATCAGTCGTTCGTAATCATAGATTATGGGAACTTTATTTAACTAATGAAGCTGATTATGCTTCTGATCATGTGCATGATGACGCGGAAAAGGTGGAGCACTTTTTAAGTGAAAAGGATGTTGCTGAGCTAGAGTCTTATCTGAATTATCCGCAGGAAGATCCTCACGGTAAGCCTATCCCGGGGAGAGCAAGTGCATGAGTTTTTATCAAATATTTATAGAGCCTTGGGAAAGACACGCTTCGGCATATTGGCCCATATTAGCAATGGCCTTTTTTGTTACTGCTGCGTGTGGTCTAGTTGGTAATTATCTCGTATTAAGGCGCATTTCTTTGGTAGGAGATGCTATTAGCCACAGTGTCCTTCCCGGCATAGCCATTGCATTTATTCTTACTGGCTCAAAGTCGGAGGCTCCAATGTTCGTTGGGGCACTAGTGGCTGGAGTCATTACAACATTAATCATTGAGATGTTGCATTCTCGGACCCGGATCAAGCAGGACGCTGCTATTGGGATTACTTTTTCTACAATGTTTGCTATTGGAGTAATTCTTATATCATTGCACGGCAGTCATACTGATTTGGATTTAGATTGTGTGCTCTTTGGAAAACTTGATTTTTTATCTTCAAAAGAAAAAATAATCATGGGATTGCCTGGAGTCGCTTTGACGATGGGTATGGTCGTTCTCGTTGTTGGAGGCTTGATTGTTTTATTCTATAAGGAATTACTTGTAAGCTCCTTTGATCCAAATTTGGCAGCAACTATAGGAATTAGCCCTAGGCTAGTTCATTATCTCTTGATGTGTATGTTGTCAGTTGTAGTTGTGTCGGCATTTACTTCAGTTGGGGCGATTTTGGTAATTGCGATGTTAATCCTTCCAGCGGCCACATCTTATCTCTTAACGGATAAGCTTTGGGTGATGATGATGTTTAGCCTTATTCATTCCCTTATGAGTGCTGTTGGGGGAGTACATTTAGCTATCGCCTTTAAAATTCCTACTGCGCCTTCTACAGTCGTTTGTGGGATGATGCTTTTTGTTGCGGCTTGGCTCTTCAGCCCTACTCACGGGTTAATCCGGTTTTGGATCAGATCACGAAGTTCCATTGAAAAGGAATGTATTAAAATATAGGATTCCAATTACAAATTGAGGGGATTATTATAATGGAATTATTTGTCGATTTACTTACTATTTAGTAAAAATATAAGGATTGGTTTTTAACATCTATTAATTATCTAATGGATTTTTAGTTCATGAGAGCTAGACCCGTTGTGGGGCTAAGAATGACTAAAAGTCAATTTGACGATATGAGGTGCAAAAACTAAGAGTTAGCCAGAAAAATTACAACCTTCCCAATTAAAGCGAAATTTAATCACCTCATTAAAATGAACTATAAAATAGTAAAAACCTTATTAGCCTTAACTTGCCTAAATTTGTGCGGGCAAGCTTTTGTTTACTCTCAGGAAGAAGGGGAAAAGAAAAAATCATTCGGTTTAGTTTCAAGTATGCCTCAGGATACTGAAATTGTTTTTGGTCTTACCCGTTTCGAGGACTTTACAAACGAAATAGGAAAGAGCACTACTTGGAAAAAGATTATTGAGTTGTTGGACCTAGAGGCAGGTGTTGATATATCTGATGCAGCTGAGCCATGGGGTTCGGCTATGGATTTTATTGGCCAAGACGCCTTCTTTGGTTTTGGAAAAGGAACCGCGGCCCATCTTGAAAGACTTACTGAGATTACTGAAGCCTTCAATAAAATTAGTTATGAGCTTGCGGGCAGTGAACTTTTATCTGAATTAGGTTTTGGAGGAGGTGCTGGTTCTGATCCTGAGAAATTAATTAAGGATTTGTTGATTCAGTTATTAAGTGCTGAGGACGGAAAATTTGAGAAGACACTCACTGAGCTCCAGTTGCCTGCATTCATTGCTGGATCCAAGGTAGGAGATGGGATGGCGGCTCAGCTGGTTAATCAGCTCTCTGCTTTGGAAGATCAATTGCCACCTTTTGTGCTTACCTCAGAATTTGATGTTGCTGAGGGGATAAAGTTTAGCTCATGGAGCATCAAAGCGAAAGACGTATTTGATGATAGTGCTCGTGAGCAATTGCGTCAGGCAATGGGAGAAAAAGATCTGGCAGAAAAGTTGGAAAAAATAATCGATTCGAAGAAGGTCGAAATTTCATTTGGGGCATTAGGGGATTATTTAATAGTTGGATTCGGTCCTGATCATAGTCACATCAAGTTTGTGGACAAAGAGGAAGATTCTTTGATGGCTCTTTCTGATTTCCAGTTTGCAAATAGTTATGCCGATAAAAAGATTCTGGCCTATAATTATCTTTCAAAGTCCGCGCTTGATGCTTTTAGTCCACCTAAGCAATTTTCATCTCTGGCAAATGATGTAACCGAGCTATTAAAATTGATCAATGAGGAAGGTATTGATCTAAAGAAAATGATCCCTCTGGTCAGCAAATTGGGCGGTCAATTGGATAAAGCGACTCAGGTAACGTGGGATTCAACGGCCGGTGTTCTGTACAGAGAGAATGGATTGAAGTGGGCTTCCGTTGGTGGCCCTAGTATTCCGGGTGTGGATGCAGAGACTCCTTTAAGGCTTGCACCAGCAGTTTCGGAGGATGCTTTTCTTTTAATTAATTCCGCGGAGGATCCTGAATCAAGAAAAAATAGTATCGCTACCTTTGAGACTATGGCTGAAATTATCCATGGAATTGGTACAACGGCAGTTCAGGTTCAAGGTGATGAACAAGTTGCTGAAATTTTTCAAATGTTCGATCAGATGCTTAGGCCCAAGTTATTAAAAGTATGGAATATTTTTACAACCAAAGTTGCCAATGGATTAGGATCTGAAGGGGGCATTGTAATTGATCTGAAGGGAAGCATGCCAAAGGTTCCTGGTGTTCCAGCTGAATTTATTAAGGATGGAAAAGTTCCAAGGATATCAATTTTTAATTCAGTGAAGAACAGAAAGCATCTTGCTGAAGCGTGGGAACAATTAGTGCCTGCTATTAATGAAATCGCTGCTGCGATTCCTGGTCTGGAACCTGGTCAGGAATTTCAAATACCAGACACTTTATCAATGGATGGTAAAAATCTCACTACTCATTTCATTGGGTTACCTTTTGTGAGCAATGATTTTCTCCCGTCACTTCCAATTAGTGACGAACTTTTCTTTTTAACGACTTCAAAGAAAGCTAGCGATGAGCTCGCTGCCGCTATTCTTGAAAATAAGGATAAAGAAATTAATGGCCTTGTTTTAAAGGTTAATGTTCAGGAATTAATTCAATTCGCTAAGGCTTGGATAAGCTTAATTGAGAAAAATGAAGATCTTGTCAATGATGATGAAACTATAGAAGTTTTGAATAACGTTAAGAGAGTGTTGCAATTTGGTGAAGGTATTAAGGGTTTTAATTACAGAAGGTACAAAGAAGATCGTTGGAGAGGAGATTGGCATTTTAATATTGGAGACATTGAATAATTCTCTGCTTACTGAAATTACAGGTATAAATTTAGTCCTATTATCGTAGCGCTAGGTGACAAGTATCAAGTTAGTGATATTTGATCTGGACGGGACTCTGTTGGATACAATAGAGGACTTGGGAGATTCGGTTAACGAGGTCCTTGATAAAAGAGGTTATCCGACACATTCATACAAAGATTATTGTCATTTTATTGGAGATGGAATGGAGAAATTAATCCAAAGGTCCATACCTGATAAGTACCTTAGGGATGAGTTTTTAGTTAACGAGGTATTGGAAGATTACAGAAAAGCCTATACTAAAAACTGGAATAAGAAGAGTAGACCCTATGACGGAATTATGAAGTGTTTAGCTGATCTTAAATCTCTCAATATTTCATCTGCAGTCTTGTCAAATAAGCCTCATCATTTTACCGAATTGTGTGTGGAGAGTCTGATTGGGAATGATCACTTTGCTGCTGTTTCTGGGCAGCGTGATGAGGTCGAAAAAAAACCATCGCCTGATGGAGCTATTGAAATATGCAACAAGATGGAAGTGGATCCGAGTGAGGTTGTTTTCGTTGGTGATACTAATGTAGATATTCTTACTGGAGTCGCAGCAGGGATGACAACGATTGGTGTGCTTTGGGGTTTTCGTGAAGAGGAGGAGCTTAGAGAGGCTGGAGCTCATTATATTGTTAGCAATCCCGATGAGATCCTAGAGATCATTGCCAAACAGTATAAAAGTATTTCGATTCTAGACGCTAGTGGGTAATTCCAAATTTATCCCTGAGGGTATTTAATTAGAAAAGCTAGACCTAGAGAGACAAAACACTAATTTCATCTAATGATTCTTCAGATGCGCACAGCGTAATGATGTATGGCTCTGGGCATGCTATTTCGACAGATCGCAAACCAGATGAGTTCTTTATTTGAGAGCATTCAAAGGTTCCATATTTTTTATTTTCCGTTGAAAGATTGAATTTAATTTTTTTAGGGTCAAGAGTGAGTCCTAGACCGGTATTTTTAAGGACAGCTTCTTTTGCCGTCCAGAGACGAAAAAACATTTTTCTTTTATCAAGTTCAGTTTCTGCATGTAGCTTTACTTTTTCACTTTTAGTAAAAACTTTTTCCGCGACTTGATCAATATCAGTCGCTCTAGTGGTGTTCTCTACATCGATACCAATTTCATATTTTTTGCAGAATGCGATTCCTGCAAAGCCTTCAGTGTGTGAGATGTTGAATTGCATTTCTGGATTTCCCTTCAGGTAAGGTTTTCCATTTGTCTTAAGGGCAATATTTAGTTCTTTTGTGTTATTATTTAACCATTTTGACAGTGTATTTCTTAGTATGCTTCTGCATTTGGTAAAGCGTAGTTTGTCCGCTGGATAATGAAATTCTCCGGCCCTATCTATTTCATTTTTTGGAAGAGTATCCGCATAATCTGCCCAGCTTTCTTTAATAGGATTAATTTTAAAGGTCAGGACTACTACCTCACCTTCTATAATGCCATTTGGTATTTGTTGATGCATTATTATGGATTGAGGGCACGATAATGTTTAAACATTATCGGATTTTTGAATGCTTTTGAGTGCTGGAAAATTATTTCTCCATGAAGATACTTTTTCGATTTCTATAGTTGAACTAAATATACCCTGCTTATCACCTGCATCTAGAATAATACCTCCCATAGGATCAATGAGCATGCTTCTTCCGTTATAATTACTGTTAGGATCGGTGCCGATACGGTTAACACCGACAATGTAACTTTGATTTTCTATGGCTCTTGCTTTTAGTAAGGTTATCCAATGATCGATTCTATCGATTGGCCAGTTCGCTATGTTAACCATTAGATTAGCTCCTTTGGCTGCCAGTCCTCGATATATTTCAGGGAATCTAAGGTCATAGCATATAGACATACCGACAATCCATGAGTTCCATTCAAAGGTCGTTAGTTCCTTACCGGCTGCATAAGTTTGATTTTCATTTGCCAATGGGAAGAGATTGTTTTTTTGTAGCTTACCAGTTTCCCGTTCGGAAATGAGGCGACTGACTCATTGTGAAATAGATTCTTATTTTGATTTGCAATACCGCCTATCACGCAACATTTGAATTCACTGGATTTACGTAGTAGAAATAATGAATTAAGAGCGTTTCCCCCCATTATATCCTCACTAAGAACAGTATTCATGGTAAACCCGGTAGCATACATTTCGGGTAGGACTATAATGTCTCCTGCAATGGGCTTTAATTCTCCAAACATTTTCTCTAGAGAATCTCTATTTTGATCAGGACGCTCCCAAATAATATCGGTCTGAATCAAATGAATGTGCATAATAATAATTCTTAATGAGCTTAATTTTATTGCAAAGCGTGAAATGCAGATAGAATCTGTATATAAAAAATGAATTCAGGTAATTTCCCGAAGGAGAAACGCAAAAGATTAGGGCCATTTTGGTTGGGTTTTTTTGTGGGGCCTATTCTTATCTGCGTGGTGTTCTTTAGGCAAACATTTGAACTTATCCGTGATGCTTTTGCTAATATATTACCAATATTTTTCACTCCCGGACTTTTGGAAATCACACTTGCTCTGTTCGGCTTTTCTTTGGTGATTTTAATTAATTATTTTTTGAGTTCAGAGCAAAAAGATGAGTGGGTGTATATTGAGGAAAAGCAGTCCGAGCAAGATGACGATTTCAAAGAAGAGTCATAGTTGACTTTTCTACGAAGAGGAAAGTTCTTGGAGGAGATCGTAACTAAATATCCCTGTATTATGTCCATCGCTAAAGGTGAATTGGATTGCATAACCTCCAATCATTTCCCAGCCTGTGACTTTAACTCCAAGAAAGGTTTCCTGATCGCAACCTCCTATCCTATTTCCTGTGAGATCAGTTTCTCCTTTATTCTCGGCGCTTGGGGATTCTTTGCGCAACTTTTCCATTGAGCAGTAGGTTTCAGTTCCGTTATCCCAGCGGATAGCGATTTCCTCACCAATTGCCTCAATGCCCTCTGGATTAATCACTGGGGATTGTCTTTAACATTTTCATCGAAGAGTTGGGCGTATTCGCCATAACCTTCATCGGCGAGTTTGTCCTTAGGAATGAAACGCAATGAGGCTGAATTGATGCAATATCTAAGTCCTCCCTTTGATTTTGGCCCGTCTGGAAAAACGTGACCTAGGTGTGAGTCACCTGTCTTTGCTCTGACTTCGGTCCTGGCGTAACCGATTTTAAAATCTGTTGTGCTCACTATTTCATTTGAATTTATTGGCTTGGTGAAAGCTGGCCATCCGCAGCCCGAGTCGTATTTATCTTTAGATGAAAAAAGAGCTTCTCCTGAAATAATGCATACATAAATGCCTTCCTCAAAGTGCTTATCAAATTTGTTAGTCCAGGCTCGCTCAGTGGCTTCATGTTTGGTTACTTGATACTGAAGTGGAGTTAGAGTTTTTCTTAACTGTTCATCGGTGAGGGGCTCATATGCTTTCCTTTTTTGCATTTTTTTTGGCTCCGGATTTTTAATGGGTTCTTTTTGCGCGACTTCTGTTTCAGTTTTTATGGTAACAGGATTAATTTCTTTTTTATTTACATCCTGTTTATTCGTTTCGGGGGGATTCGTTTTTTCAGGTGTGTCGGTTATAGAATTCTCACTATGATCACAAGAACATGTAAAAATAGCTAAGACTAATATTGCTAGTATACTAATGAGCGGTTTCATGTAGTTAAATTAGTTATAAAATAATTACTTAAAGCTTAGCGATATTTTTGTGAGGGTGCAACTGGGTATAAGAGTACTTGATTAATTTTGTTGAAAATTATGGAATTATACTAAATAAATCATATTTACTAATAAATGGACAAAGAGATCCAAGATCGCCTCGACTGGGCAATACAAACATGTAGTGAACGGGGTTTGCGTCGGACGAAGGCTATGCGTGAACTTTTAAAGGTGCTGATAACATTTCAGAAGCCTCAGACTTTGGCAGATCTTTGTAAATCTGATGGGCTTTGTAATCTTTGTGACCGTGCTACAGTTTTTAGATTATTAGGAAGGCTATTAGATAAGGGAGTTGTTAAAAAATTGGGTTTTCAGGAGCGAGCGGCTTATTACATTTTTTCTTATCCTGGTGAGCATAATGACTATCTTGTATGTACTGATTGCGGAAAAATAGAGACTCTGAGTATCAAATGCCCAGTCGAAGCTCTTGAAAAAGAGGTGATGGCAAGT
>JABGYE010000036.1:0-2246 GCA_018675395.1 Akkermansiaceae bacterium | reverse complement strand
GTTATTAATAATTAAAGTTATTGGCTCAGATTCAACAGTATCAATGTCACTGTACAGTAAAACTTTTATAAAATGTTCAGAGTCATCTGGATACTTAGTTGTATTCCATCGATATCGAAAAGGCCTTTCACTAAGGAAACTATACCGAGTTATTGCTCCTTGGGTCACGGAGAACCCACTCATATTGCACCTGACTACTTCCGATGAATCAAAGATACGACAAGCTATTGATCAAGCAGCGGATTGCGGTTTTGAGATTGTGAATCTTAGTTTTGGAAGTGGATTAAGCATGGAAAACAACTCGCAAGCTTACCTTGATCAATTCAAACAGCTTGCCAATTACGCCCATTCCAAAGGAATTGAAATGGGCGGATACTCTCTCCTTTCAAGCCGCCGGATCCAACCTGATTCCGATAACGCCATTCATCCGGACACCGGCAAACCAGGAGGGCAAACACATGGATATGCTCCAGCTTTAGCCTCTGAGTGGGGGCAGAATTACTTTAGAAAATTAACACTGTTCTTCGAACAAACTGGATTTACCAAATTTGTGCATGATGGCTCGTATCCCGGTGATTTAGACGCATCTGAACGCCTTCCATTACAGAAAGGTGTAAAAGATAGTCGTTGGGTCCAATGGCGAATAATTACGGATTTCTATAAATGGATGAGATCCGAAGGTTATTATTTGAGAGTTCCAGATTATTACTATCTCAGCGGAGCAAATGAAGCTGGAATGGGTTACAGGGAAGTCAATTGGTCCTTACCTCGAATCCAGCAACAGATTCATACGCGTCAAAATATATTTGACGGATCAATTGAAAAAACACCAAGTATGGGTTGGATGTTTGTTCCATTGACGCAGTATCACGGTGGCGGCGAAG
Organism: Akkermansiaceae bacterium; assembly: GCA_018675395.1. Lineage (GTDB taxonomy): Bacteria > Verrucomicrobiota > Verrucomicrobiia > Verrucomicrobiales > DEV007 > EC70. Next base: position 1,362 of record JABGYE010000036.1, on the reverse strand, counting down.
CTGCAACAATCGAACCTCTTAAAGACCATATAGATCATTACGAAAATATGCTGGTCTCTAATCTCGGTGCTGGGGTTCAAGCGGTATACAGAGGGCACAGGTTGTATGATTCTGAAAATGTCCGCAATAAAGTAAGAAATTGGATTGATTGGTATAAGCAATATCGAAACATTTTGGAAAGCGATATCATCCATTCCTCTTCAAAAAGAGCTAATGGGCATTCACCTGATTGGGTTTTCCACGCAAATCCAAAAACACTTCAAAAGGGGATCTGGGTCAGCTTTAACCCTCTTACCACCAATGTTCACCAAGAAATTAAGTTAAACATTTACTACACCGGACTCAATGGCACAGCACGGATTATTCCTGAAGGAAATCGCAACAAAGCATTCAAGGTGACCATTGATCAATATCATTCAATCACTATTCCAATGGCCTGGAAAACCAAGGGTATCAGGTGGTTGACTATTGAGTAGGAAGTAAATCAACTCGGTCAATTTTTGACTTAACTAATACAAATCTAATATCCATACCGCACTACATTTATACAGATTATGGTCGATGAACTTGTAATGGTTCAGTTTTTCTTTCTCAAGGAGCTCACTTTTTTTAAAAAATATACTTATTCATCCGTTAAGATTTAGCGAATTAAATTCGCAACTCTCAGCCGTCATACACTTTCGGCTACGATCATCTTTTTGGTTACTTGCTTCAAGAATCTCTATACTTTTCTCTTCTCCAATGTATCGAGCTTCCACGCTATCCCTTTATTTTGATACCTCCTTGGCATTCAGGCTCTCATTAATCAGTAATCTCATCGTAAGTTTCCTATTAAAATCCTTTGTAATCGTCTTTTCTTCACTTATGAAGCCTCGATCCGAGAAAAGCTCTTTCTAACTTCCTCATGACTTATCATTCAGGATTGTCTCGACTGTTTATATCGACAGGGATAATGACGTTTAGATTAATCTAGCCCCTATTTACGAAGAGTTTTTTCTGATTGATGAACTTCTTTGTAATACATTTCTTCTTTGTTATTGTCGAGAAAATGGATCTTTGTCACGTGGTTTTTTTGGAATCTTCGTTCTAATTTCACCCCGTTCCATTAAAATATCAGTTACTTAATGTTTCTACCGGTTGTTTGTATTGAAATGATCTTTCTTTAATTTTAAGAAAAGCTTGCTCACTTGTACATAAAAAAAGCTCACCTTACGGTGAGCTTTTTGTTTGAATAGAAAAGAATATCAATTGTAGCGAACGGGATCAAATCCTGCTTGGCCACCTGACTGCTGGGCAACTGCACCACCAGGAAATGGGTTACTGATACCTGTTTTCTTCTGGACAACAGTCCCACCAGGTGCG
>JABGYE010000081.1:0-2133 GCA_018675395.1 Akkermansiaceae bacterium | reverse complement strand
ATTTCAATCCAATCAGAAAAATCACCGTCGACGTCAGGCGCAGTAGATTCATTATTTGCCATTACTTCATTGATGACTGGCGTTGCATTCAATTCAAAGGGAACAAGCAATGAGGCAAAAAATCCGATGAGATATAAAAGCTTGTTTTTGGATTGATCAGTCATGAAAGCGGTTTGTTGGGGGCCCTTAAAATAAGCAACTAGAATTAAAATATTTAAGTCTGTCTGTTAGACTACAACATTATTACCCATTAACTAGTGACATTCACGATATTTGTTATTGAAAGAATATAATTTTAAAAAAGAAATCTTCAAAATTAAATCAGATTCGCTTGCATGAATTGGCATTCATTTGTTCATTGTAATGTCTGAATTTCCGCAACAAAACAACTGAGATTATGATTAAAGCCATAGCACTAACATCATTGCTCTTGGCGACCCATCATGAAGTAGTATTTGCTAATTCTCCGAACTCAGATCAAATCGATTTCTTCGAAACAAAAATAAGACCCTTACTTGCAAATAATTGCTTCGCGTGCCATTCACAGAAAGCGAATTCTAAGGGCAAACTTAAGGCCGGCCTGTACCTTGATTCTCATAAAGGATTAATAAGAGGAGGAGACTCGGGACCAGCAGTGTCACCAGGGAAACCAGACCAGAGCCGCATCGTCGAAGCGGTTCTGTACAGAAATGAAGACATGGCCATGCCACCCAAAGGTAAGTTGCCTGAGGAACAGATTGCATTGATTCGGCAATGGGTTGAAATGGGCGCTCCTTGGCCAGAATCTGACGATGAAATTGTAGCAAAGTCTTCCGTTAATAGTGAACCTTATGATTGGAATAAGTTTAGAAACGAGCATTGGTCCTTTAAGAAGATTCAAAATCCAAGCCCGCCTCAGTTACAAAATGATAATTGGTCTAAGAATCCAATAGATAACTTTGTATTTTCACGGCTCAAGGAAAATCAATTAACTCCAAATGAACCTGCAATAACGCGCAATCTTATTCGCCGCGCATACCTTGATCTGATTGGAATACCTCCTACTCCGGAACAGGTAAATGCTTTTCTAAATGATAAGTCTCCAGATGCTTTTTTAATGGTCATTGATAATTTGTTAGAATCTGAGCATTACGGAGAAAGATGGGCCCGTCATTGGCTCGATGTGGCGAGGTACAGTGATGGTCATGGAGGTTTTGGTGACAACAAGGCGCTACCTCAGGCATGGCGTTTCCGTGACTGGGTAGTCGATGCGCTTAATTCCGATATGCCGTATGACGTCTTTGTTAAAAAACAAATTGCAGGTGATCTATTAGACGATAAGGACCCTATCCCTACAGGATTTTTCGTTGTCGGCCCTACTTACAATTCTGACGGTGGCGATCCAGAAGCGAAGGCCCAGGCCTTAGCTGAAACCTTGTCTGATCGAGTGGACACTTTTTCCAGAGCGTTCCTAGGTCTCACGGCCGCTTGCGCTCGATGCCACAACCATAAGTTCGACCCGATCACAACGCATGACTATTACTCACTAGCAGGAATTTTTAAAAACACTAGAAACATTGACGCACCAGTAGGAAATCAGAACGAAATAGAAACTCATAATTCATGGAAACGTGCCATCGACGAATTAAATAAAAACGTCAATCAATTTCTAGATGCTGAGGCAAAGAAGCTATCCGTAAATCGCAAGGAGGTAGAAAAAAAACTGTCCGAGGAATCAAAAGCCAAACTTAACAAAATTCGATCTGAAATCGAACAGCTAAAAAAGAGTGAACCAACTCAACCTGCAAAAGCACATGTGCTTGCCGAAAGCGGAAGCGCAGATATGCATATTGCTCTTCGTGGTGATTTGCGTAAGAAGGGTGAAATAGCCCCCAGACAATTCATTGAAATCATTGGAGGCAAAGAAAGAAAGAAGTACTCAGTAGGTAGCGGTAGAATTGAACTCTCGAATTCAGTCATCGATCCCAGCAACCCATTAACTGCTAGGGTAATAGTTAATCGAATTTGGGGTTGGCATTTTGGACAAGGACTCGTGCGGACACCTAGCAACTTCGGAACGATAGGTGAAAAACCGTCTCATCCATTACTCCTTGATTGGCTAGCCTCAAACTTCATTAAGGAGGGGTGGTCTAT
>JABGYE010000284.1:0-26323 GCA_018675395.1 Akkermansiaceae bacterium | reverse complement strand
TATTCACAGAGACATCGCAAGAGAACTCGCGGGGCGTTGGGCCACAGCGAATCCAGCCGAAGCCGCTGAGTGGGGCCTCGAACTTCCTGAATCACAACACATCCAGCGAGAAGCAGCTGAAAGAGTTGCTGAAAGGTGGGCCCATTCCAATCCTCAAGCAGCAGCAGAATGGGCTATGGAACTTCCTGAATCAGACAATATCCGCCGACAAGCAGTTGAAAGGGTCGCCGGAAGGTGGCTCAGGTCCGATAGTCTGACCGCCAGCGAATGGATTGCCGAAATGCCTGCAGGAGAGGCTCGGGACGCCGCGGCCGGAGAACTAGTAAGGAACATATCAGGCAGCGATCCCGCTTCAGCTCTCTCCTGGGCCAATAGCATCGGAAACGATGGGTATCAGACACATCTGATGGGTGAAGTAATTGAACGATGGCATGAGACTGATCCCAATGCAGCACGATCTGCACTTCAGGCCACTGATCTGAGTACCAGACAACGTGAAAAATTTCAGGACATACTCGGAACACCCCAGGCTCCCCCTAAACCTTCGGAAAGCTCCAAGACTGACTGAAAATGTAGTAGTCTATGAAAATTTTATCAGTACTACTGTCTCTGTTATGGATTCTTGCTAGTTGTAAAAAAGAAAATACTACTACTGAAAACACAAGACCGAATCAAGGAAAAGGCATCACTGATATAGTTAATGAGGAGCAGTTAAACCCTAGCCGACCAAGGTCCTTGCCACCTAAGGGATCAGTTAACATGCAGGACTTAATTACAGATCCGGAAGGCCTGTTCTGCTCCAAAGACTCAGAAATACCTTTTAGTGGAAAAGTCTATGCTGAATATCCAAGTGGGCATCTAAGTGCTGAAGGCACTCTCAAGGGCGGACAATATGATGGTCTATGGTTCATTTGGCATGAGAACGGACAAAAACAATCTGAAGAAAATTTCAAGGAAGGAAAAAGCATTTCCGTGAAGCATTGGAACAAAAGTGGCGAACCCATTGAAAAGTTATAGGGCCCCATAAATGTCTAACACAATTGCAAGAACATTCCTGCGAGAACATTTAATAATGTACGTAATCGTGTTGATCCTTGCCTTAAAAATAACTCAAGAAGCAGAGGCTATAATCATTCGTGATGACCGCAATGATGCCGACTATCCAGCACTAGTCGATCTCATTGAAAAGAGAGACTGCATAGGCACACTCGTTCACGAATCTTTTCTTCTGACCGTCGCCCACTGCGCAGCCGATATGAATGAAGGTGACCCTCTGATCATTAACAAAACCCCCAATTCCGTTTCCGAGATTATCCCGCACCCAAAATGGAAGAAAAGACGCGATGAATATGATATTGCTTTATTGCGTCTGAAGAAACCTGTAAAGAATGTTACACCCTTCCCTATTTACCGCGGAAGCGATGAAAAAGGCACCTCAATCACATTGGTCGGCCGCGGAGTCACCGCGACCGGGTTAAGAGGAGAACGAGGTGCTAAAAATGACGGTAAACTGCGGAAATGCACAAACATTGTGACCAAGGTCGATGACCACTTCATTGAAATATTATTTGAACGCCCTGAAGAAAAGGGCATCACCAAGTTAGAGGGTGTAGGGGCCGCGGGCGATAGTGGTTGCCCTGCCTTTATGCATATCCACGGTGTCCGTTATATCGCAGGACTTAATTCATGGGGCGATGGTCCAAAAGGAATTAAGGTCGGACAGTACGGCGCTTATGATTACCAGACACGAGTTTCCCGTTATCTCGAGTGGCTAGATAGTGTAGTTAAATTTCCTGATCCTCCATCCAAAAAGACCGGATCACTAGTCCCTAGTATACGAGCTACTCATTTTCCCTCAGGCCCTATCGATCAACTTCTCCTTAGTTTCTCTACCGAAAACGGCAAGTCCTACGCAATCGAAAAATCTAGTAATTTATTGAATTGGGAAGTCCTCGAATCTGGCATTGTAGGCAAAGATTCTAGAATCGAAAAGAGTTACCCCGCCACAGGAACCAGAGGATTCCTTCGCATCCTGGAAGAATGATTCGACCTTTACGCTATATAATTTTTATGGATCTTATACTAAGAGTATCAGGTATAGTAGAAACAAGATCTTTCTCTAAATTATTTTCCTTACAAGGATGGAAAGGATTTTGATCCTTAAAAATAAAATTACTCCTACAATTGACCGATTCTACTCGATCACATGAAATTGCTTTGTTAGAATTTAAGAATGAAAACGCCAATCAAGTCATTTGCTTTTCTGATTTTGATCGCCACTACTCAGGCCGGTCCATTTGGTTTTGAATACGGCATGACCGTTGAGGGTATTAAAAAATCAGGGATAAAATTAGAAAAATCAAAAACTGTTCCAGCAGAATATAAAGCCACTAACCTCCCAAAGAAATATAAGGATTGGAACTCAACTATTCTTGTAGGAATTACAAAAAAATATGGGTTAGTCCAAATCCAAGTAAATAAACGATTAGAAAATAACGGGGGGGGGAATTCTATATCTAAAGATTTTTATGATCGCTACACAGAAGCTCTCAAAATCAAATATGGAGATCCAAATTCAACGAATCAAATAAATGCCGAAAAAAACTCTTATTCTTCTCGTTGGAACACTTGGACATTCACTGAGCGTGAGGACAAATTGGAAACAATAAGACTGACCTTGAAAACAAATACCTCACTGAAGGAACCTTGGGATCTGGTCACCTTAACCTATGAATTCATCGACAATGAACAATTCTGGTTAGAGTCACGCGCCCTATTAAAACAAAAGAAACTTGGACGCGAACCTATAGATCTTAATGATCTATAAATTGCAAATTCTTTGGATTAACGGGTTGATCATGTATTTAAAACCATGAGCCTTTTAGGAAAAAAGGCTTAAGTGGAGTGTAACGGAATCGAACCGATGACCTCTTCAATGCCATTGAAGCGCTCTACCAACTGAGCTAACACCCCTTTCCTTTTAAAGCTTATGGCTTCTACGAAAAGTAGTGAGGAATTGGATGATAAATCAGCGCTAGATCCCCTGCAAGACCTTTTAATTACTGATCTTATAAAGTTTGGGAATGCTATTTGGTTCTCGCTTGCAAATGCACACGCGACACTTCACCCATATAATGAGGCATCGCATAGTCGATCGCTGATTTCCGGATATGAACGAGAGACTTTTTCGCATCGCCCTTGGCCTCAAAGTACAAGCCCAAGTAAAGGTGAGCATAGCAGAGTCGATTACGTAAGTCGTCCGGGGCCGGGTCACCTGCATTCGCAGCATCGAGCACATCTTTAGGCTCAAGTTCACCTGCAAAGAGTTTCTGGACCTGTGCCATCGGTACTCGGCCATCACCTTTAATATCGATGAGACTCTTTTTTGCTTCCTCAAAGCCCTTAATCTTATTCACGCACAGAAAATGCCAGACGGCATTTTCCACGTCATTCGAATTCACATCCTGATGGATCTCGAACTGATCCACTCCCTTAGCAAATTCTTCAGCATAATAATAAGCCAGTCCGCGCTGCCAGTGATGAGGCTCACGGGCCGGATTATTTTTAAGATACGCGTCAAAATCCTCAATTGATCCTTTCATGTCTCCATTAAAGAATCGAGTTACGCCTCGCCTCTGACGGAGCTGATCCACTCCAGGCAATGCCTTCACCAAAGTATCCAGATCAACGAGAGCTTTCCCAAATTTACCTGCCCTTTCATTTAAATCTGCACGAGCAATTAATGCTTCATGGCTCCCCGGATCGAGCGCCAAAGCTTCTTGAATGGCCTCCCCTCCGCTCGCCTTCTTGCCCTCGTCAAGGAGCCCAAACTGAACACTCCTTAGTACCTTTCTAGAATCATTCTTCGCCTGATTGTCATACTTTGCACTGAGTAATGCGCATCTCTTGCGAAGCTCATCTAATTTTTCCTTATGGTTGGGATCTGATACCAAATTCTTCAACTCCATTGGGTCTGATTCAAGGTCATGGAGAAACTCGTATGGGGGTTCCTGCTCATAGTACCGCGCATACTTGTAGCGTTGGCCTCGAACACCTTCCCATTTAGGAATGGATCTATTATTCATTCGATGCTCACAGAAAAAGTCAGACGGCGCAGCCTTTCCAGCCTTGCCATTGAGGGCCAGACTCAAAGCCCTTCCCTGATAACTTTCAGGAAGGCGGGCACCGGCCAAGGCAACAATGGTAGGCGCAACATCCACGTTCAAAGCAATGCTCTTATCTCGTTTGCCGCGGTTTTCCTTTTTGGCCCTAGGATCAAAAATAATTAGAGGGACTCGCTGCGACTCTTCGTAATGAGACCATTTACCGGCAAATCCACGCGAAGCTGCGTAGTAACCATTGTCAGCCATATAGATAATGACTGTGTTTTTGGCCATGCCCAAGGAATCCAACCCATCAATGACGCGGCCGATCGCATGATCAATGCCGCTGATCATACGGAGATAGTTTCTCATGTTATGCTGATATTTCTCTTCAGTGTCCCAACGCCAAAAATAACGGTCCCTATTCATTGATTTGCGTAAGAACTCTGGTTGCGACTCAAAGACAGCCGGATCAGACAGCCTAGGATTGGGCATTTTAACCCCCTCATAAAGAGAACCAACAACCTTAGGATAAGGGAAATGGTTCTTCTTATCACCATCCTCAGCGTGAGACGCATTGAAGCTAACACTCAAGCAAAATGGCTGAGCGTCTTTCTTGGCCCTGCTCAAAAATTCGATCGCTTTGTCGGCCGCGACTTGCGTCTCGTGCCTCAAAGAACCGTCCTTCTGCTTATGGAAGTAAGGACTACGGTTCAAGGGAACAAAACTATCAAACATAGCTTCTCTTGCCCCTTTCCGAACTTTTATTCCCCACTTACCAATGAATCCGGTCAGGTATCCATCTTTTCTGAGGAGTGCTGGATAGCTTTGATTCGTATGCAGGCTAGCGACTGGCGGAGTTCCAAAGGTGAACCGGTGAGTGCGCTCATACAGGCCAGTCAATAGAGTGGCTCTGCTCGCTGCGCAAATCGAAGTACTAACAAACGCATTATCGAAAAGTCGCCCCTCACTGGCCAATTTATCAATGTTTGGTGTTTTAATAATGGGATGACCCGTACAACCCAGAAAATCATTCCTCTGATCATCAGTAAGAAAGAAAATAATGTTCGGACGATCATCAGCAAAGGCCTTGGCCGATTCTTCATCAGCCCTGAGAGCAGCGTTATCGAAAATGAGGAAAAGAACCAAATAAATAAAAAAATGCATGGCTGATAATAGATAATTAATTAGAGTTTGACCAGCCCATAGGCTCTGATTATTGAATAAAGATCCATCAACCGCTCACATTACACTTGACCTAGAACTGTGAAGACTAACATTAATAATAGCATGAATACTTCGCTCTTAATAATCTCAACCCTAATGTTCTGTTCCTCAGTCTTAGCAGCAGACTGGCCCCAATACCACGGAGCAAACTCGGACAGAACGACTCAAGAAAAGATTAACAACACCGACTGGAAACTCAAAAAACCAAAGCAATTATGGGGAGTCAAGACACCCACAGGGTTCAGTTCAATGATTCTGGCAGAGGGTGCAGCCTATACAACAATCAGCGAAGAAATTGACGGAATCCCGAGCGAAGTCTGTGTTTCATTTGATGCTGAGACAGGAGAAACTCGATGGAAAGCAAACCTAGATCTTTGGCGAGTCGATAATGGAGGAGGCAATGCTGGAGCTCCTAACAATAAGGGAGGTGATGGACCAAGGACCACACCCTCTTACTCAGAAGGTAAAATCTATGCCTACACGAGCGACATGCTCTTGATTTGTCTCTCCGCGAAGGACGGATCTGAAATCTGGTCCGTTGAAGTGGCCAAAGATCACAAAGGGCGCAATATCCGTTGGGAAAACGCCTCCGCTCCCCTAATCGAAAAAGACATGATCATTATTCAGGGAGGTGGGCCCGGAGAATCTTTCTTAGCTTTTGATAAATTAACTGGAAAAATTAAATGGAAGTCCGGTGATTACCTCATGACTCACTCGACCCCAGTGGCAGCAACAATTAATGACCAGCGACAGATTCTATTTTTTACTCAGAAAGGAATAGTGTCCGTTAACTCCGCTAACGGCAAGCAGCTATGGATGCATAAATTTCCTTACAAAGTATCTACTGCTGCTTCTGCCGTTATCGAAAAGGATATCGTTTATTTTGCAGCGGGTTACGGAGTCGGATCGACAGCGATTCAAGTTTCAAAAAACAACAACACTAAAGAATTATGGTTCCTTGAAGGCAATAAGCCAGTCACAAATCATTGGAGCACCCCGCTCGTAAAAGATGGTTACCTGTATGGAATGTTTGGCTTCAAGGAGTACGGGGACGGCCCCCTAAAATGTGTAGAACTTAAGACAGGAAAAGTGATGTGGGAAAAGTCCGGATACGGGCCAGCGGGCGTTTGCCTAGCTAACGATACACTTATTTGCCTGGGAGACATGGGACAACTTACCCTCGTGAAAGCATCTCCGAAAAATTACGAAGAAATCTCTAGATTGGACAAAGTCATTAATGGAAAGTGCTGGTCATCACCAATCTTCTCTGATGGAAAAGTGCTAATACGTAGCACTGCCGAAGCAGCCTGCCTTGACTTAAACTAATCAAGACCGCCTGCCTATCATAGGCACCATAGTTAAAAGCATGAGCCCCAAGCATGCCCATGATGCCGCGGCAAAAGAATAGACCGAGGCGAGCACTCCACACAGAGGATAACTGAGCCCCCACCCTGCGTGGCTCAAAGCAAACTGTGCGGCATAGATATGAGGGCGCTCATTTTCAACACTGTTCTTAGCCAATAGATTATTGGAGATAATTCCAAATACACCCTGACCTGCACCGGAAATCAACCAAGCGATCAATAGTACAAAATAGAACTTAAAAAGTGCAGTGGCCGCTAAAATGATTAAAAAAATAGGCAATATAATGTTACCCCAAATTTTTTGCGTGCCCAAACCGCAACGTACGTAATAGAGCGATGCGACCATGGCGCCTATACCCATTACAGCCATTGCTACTGGATAAAAGGCTTCCTCCATTTGGAGTTCATTTTTCACATAGCCGGCAGTCGTAACTATAGCCAAACCTCCAACGATGCTCACTTGAAGAGATAACATCAAAGATCTTCTCAACTCAGGCACAGCAAACATTCGTCGGATTCCGAAAAAAACTTTTGTCCTTTGCTTTTCTTTTTTTCTACCCGCCGAAGAAAAAGGAACAATGGCAATCAACCCCGCACTCAAAAGAAAACTGGCAGCATCGACTCCAAACCCAATCTTAAAACCAAAATAAAAAATCAAAAGACCTCCAGCCAACATCCCTAAAATATCAGAAATATTATAAGCAACGGTCCCATAGGCTAAGGCCTTAGGATAAAGTTTTTCGCCGACAACCCCTGGGATGATAGATTTGTAAATCGGGGTAAAAAGAGCAGAGCTTAAATGCAAAAAAAAAGCCAAAAAATAAAGCTGCCACTCCCCATTCACAAAAAAAAGTGAGACCATCACCAGTGCCCGTAAAATATCTGAAACTATCATCTGTAATTTTCTTCCAATGCGTTCAGACAGGGACCCTGCGAACGGCCCCAGAAAAAGAAATACAATTATCCGAATCGTTAATGTATACCCTAGGACTCTAGGACCCGACCCTTCATTCAAATCTTCAGCTAATAAAGCAATGGCTGCCGTCCCAATAGCCGTTCCTACAAGACTTATCGCATGAGCCCAGAAGAGCCGAACGAACCGCTTGTTACTCCAAACCGTATCATTGTGAAGAGCATTACCCATCCTTAATATTCATTTACCAAGATACCAAAATGCTAATCAATTAGCTGTAAAATTATAATTAACGCAATTCAAATTCTACCCGGCGCCCACTCTCATACTTACGACCATTAACCACTTTCTCAGATTCTCCTTTCACTTCAATCTCAATCAACAAATCGTTAACACCCAGCTCGACTAAAGCATCACGAACTGACTCGCAACGCTTGCGTCCAAGTTTACGGTTGTAATCGGCATTTCCATAAGAATCAGCATGGCCGAGTAAAGCAATGCTAGAACCAGGAACCTTAAGGAAAGCTTCGACCAGAAACTCTATTTTCTTAGTCCCCTCAACCTTTAGTTTCGAACTCTCAGTATCGAAGTAAATAACAGTATCCATAATGGCATTTTCAAGAGTCATAATCTCCTCATCAGTTGGACCCGAAGGCTCAGCAACATTAATTTGAATGATTCTCTTATAATCAGGAACAGGAAATGCCTTCTCTACCATCGCCTTCAAAACATCTCCTGACGAAGAGTCAATGACCTCCGCTTCCAACGCAACCTCATCTCCCCGTACAGATAACGCTCCCCACTGCACCGTAGCCACGAATGGTCTAATGAGAGTCGTCATTCTGTTAATCCAAGGCGCTTTTTCTACATTTTCTTTAAGTTCAATTGTATCCTTCAGCTCCTTATTTTTATCTTTTATCTCATCTCCAGTTGCTGATAAGAACTGCTCGTATAGGTCTCGTTGCGATAGCAACCCTTTTAACTTAAAAGAACCGTCCTCATCCCAAGACATGGTAAGACTCGCTTTTTCCGGAGGAACAAAAACAACCAGTTCATTTACAATCTTGAAATTGCCTTTCTTCCCTTCAAAGGACTGCTCAGTTAATTGCTCCAATGATTTTTTCTTTTCATCACCGTCAACGATTCCTGAAATTATAATGGATTCTGAGGAAAGATTTAATTTAAGTTTATCAACTTCAGCAACAAGAGCAGGAATGATTCTTACGAGTGATGAACTCCACTCCGCACTTTTCACATGATCACCTGTGTGCAGTTCATCTTTTATCGTTTTCTGTTCGTTTGTCTGACGAATCAAATCAAATACTCGATCTTTGAAGGAGGGTTCTTTAAATAAACCAGAAACGAGAATCTCATTACTTGAATCTAAAATTTGAAAACTCGGATCGTCCGTTGGAGGCAATATCGTTATCTCATCAATGACATCGTAGCCATGATCAGAAATTAGAGAACGAGCAAAATTAAGTGCCTGATCTCGACGCACTACAGAAAAACTCTTACCAATTAAGGTCAATCTACTTTCTGATAAACCTAATCCACTAGCATTCGGAATGAATTTACAGAACTCGACAAATAATGACTCAATTTTTTTTAGCGGCGGTAAATCAGCAATATGTGATTCTTCTTGGAGATCTGCTTGCAAGTCAACTCCCTCGCCGAATGATCGCACAAAAGCTTGCGTTAATTGATGGACTGCATCTCCAACTAGAACCCTGCCTGCTAATTTCCATGAATTCTCACCAACCCTTGTCAAACTAATTGTTGGATCCTTTAATGGAATAATAGTGAGATCATCATCAATTTTTCGTATCCCATCAATTGAACTTATAGAATTAATGATTCGGTCACGGTCTAAGTCAGTATAAACGCCCCCAGTAATTGAACAGTCCCTCCCATTCAACTCAAAAGCAAATTCTTCACAAATATCACCAATCTCATCAAGTTCACTTATAAGTTTTTCATTCAATTGCAACTCAATGCGAGGCTTCAATAGCCCCACAGATACCCATAACAGCACTGCATAGAAAACTAATCCCATTAAGCATGTTTTGAGTACTCTATTCATTAATTTATTCGATCCGATAAAAAGATATTATTGGGAAATCCCTTATCTTTAATCAAAAGGATAACCAAGTTGAAATTTCGGTCACGAATAATCGTTCGTACGGAGGGAAAAATGGTAGTTTGGCCCTAGATCGCTAACAATTGATCAATACCTTTGACCGAACCCCTATAAATTAATTCCTCTGATCCAACCTAAGACACCATCAACCATGGCTTTCATGTGAACCGGATCGCTAAAAACATGATCAGAACCTTCAATAATAAGTTTCTCTTTGCCTTGGCCAGCCCTCTCGAAAATATCATGAGTGTCATCAATCAAGACCACATCATCCGCAGTCCCATGAATCAGAAGCCAAGGAACACTCACCTGGCTTCCTTTTTCAATTAATGTGTTAATGCCCCGAAGGTCATCCATGAAGATCTGAGATAGAGGGCAATCCTCATCATCCCACATATTGCCCTCATCGGGAGCCACTTCTCCGAACTCAGTTTCTGCAAACTTTTTAGTGTTTACCATACCAGCTAACGAAATTAATGCTTGGATCCTCTTATCAACTGCCGCGACAGAGACCCCAACTGCTCCTCCCATACTATGACCCGCATAAATAACTCTTTTACCTTCTGCTTCTACGGCATCAATGACTGCTTTAAGATCAGCTAATTCCTTGGTGATTGTGGAATCAACAAACCTTCCCTCTGAATTCCCATTACCTGAAAAGGAGAAACGCAAAACCGACATACCTGAAGCTGCAAGTCCCTCGGCAAGAGCTACTACCAGCGGCCTGTCCTTATTCCCAGTCACTCCATGCCCGATAATTACAACTGTTTCACTCCCGGAATCATTAAATGTATAATCAATTTTCTCACCAGAATTATTTCGAATTACAGTATTCATTGAACTAGTAATAACAGAATCAGCTAATAAATTCCAGTATCCCGTTAATTTTTTCTTTATGCTCAAAGATTATCTTTTTTTTCTCTGAGCCTTTCTTCTAGGCCTAACTGGAGGCTCATGCTTTTTCTTCTCTCCCAGCTCACGTCTCCTAGAGGAATCAATAATTTCTTTCTTTTGTTTCTTGTAGCTAGTCAAACGGGATTCCGAAATCTGGCCCGATCCCAAAGCTTCAATAACAGCGCACCCAGGCTCAGTAGAATGATTACAGTCGCGAAAACGACAATTCTCAGCAATTTCAATTATTTCTCTGAAAGTTTCTCCGATAGAAGATTCATCGGACCAAAGCTGAACATCACGTAACCCGGGCGTATCAATTAAAACTCCACCAAGTCTAAGGACTAGAAGTTCTGACCAAGTAGTAGTATGCCTCCCACGAGAATCGCCCTTTCTCACCTCGTTAGTCCTCATCATCTCCTCTCCCGCAATTCCATTAATGATAGTAGACTTTCCGATTCCTGAAGGACCAAGAAGAACTACTGTCTTCCCATCACATACATATTGTTTCAGAGGCTCAATTCCTCCATCTTCTAGAGCACAAATAGCATGAACCGGAGCCCCTGCGGCAATGGATTTAGCCTGTTCTAGGTCATTCTCCAAATCAGAACTAAGATCTGCTTTGTTAAGTAAAATTACAGGGTCAGCTCCACTATTGCGTGTTAGTGTCAAGTACCTTTCGATGCGGCGTAAATTAAAACCCCGAGCGCCGTCGAGAGCTGCAATTAGAAAAGCCACATCAACGTTAGTAGCCACAATCTGTTCATAAGACTTCGATTCAGTACCGGAGGCACTCACTGCTTGTCTTGAAAACACTGTCCGCCGAGGAAGCAAACCCCGAATTTCCCCCTCTAGACCATCCGGACCAATTTTAATCGCAACCCAATCACCCACAGAAGGATAATCTGATGACTCTTTGGCTTGATGCCTAAATGCACCTGAGACCCGAGCAATGAACTTCCCTTCCTCACATATTACATGATAAATATGTTTACTGTTCCTTGAAACCCTAGCAGGAATAATCCCATCACCTAGCTCCAATGACTGGAGCTCCTTTGTAAAAAAATCAGACCATCCTAGCGATTTTAAAGTCATTACAAATTAAAATAAAAAGCAGAAACAAGATGGCATTATAACTGGTTCAGGAATTAAATCTTGTTCATTCATCAAAAAATTAAAGATTGGACTTATATTGACCAGAACTCCTAGACCGTCGAATATCGCTATCGTAATGGCCACAGTCTACATAATACGTCACGGAGAGACAGAATGGAATCTCAAAGGAATTCACCAGGGCCATATGGACAGTAAACTGACTGAAAAAGGTGAAGAGCAGGCCAAGGATCTTGGTAACAGGTTTCTCAATTCAGGGATTTCTTTCAATGCTATCTATTCCTCAGACTTAGGTAGAGCTCTAAAAACAGCGGAACAAATATGTATTCCAATAGAACAAGAAAAGATCATCCAAAAAGAGCAGTCCCTACGTGAAAGGTCATTAGGCCATATTGAAGGCCTAACCTATCAAGACCTTGCCGATAAGATGCCCAAAGATTACAAACGACACGTGTCGGGCGATCCTGACTATAGGCCCGAAGGAGGAGAGAGTTGGAGAGATTTTTTTAATCGGTCCGAAAGTAGCTTAAAAGAAATAGCTTTGCAGCACATCGATGAACAAATTCTTTGTGTTACTCATGGCGGATTCGTATCCATGGCACTGCGTTTTTGTCTAAATATCAATCTTCAAGACAAGCGCCGTTTCAGCATTCCGAACACTGCGGTAAATGTTTTTGAATTTCACCCTGAAGACAGTTGGAGACTTCGTACATGGGGAGATATTTCTCACTTCAAAAATGGTAAAATCCTCGATGAAATGCTTTAATTAATCACATTTATTAATAGTTAATATTTTCCTTAGTCTAAACCCCAAAAAAGCTCTTATCTAATCGCTCTAATATGTCAAAAGAAACGAACTGGCAAGACTTCTCGGACCAACTACTCCGCTATTCTAAACCTGATCTGTGGCTTGACCTAAGCCAGATGGGGATCCCGAAAGAAATAATAAATACTGAAAAAGAATCGATAGAACGCGCACTACTTGAGCTGAGCAATATTGAGTCCGGGGAAAAAGTCAACGCTGACGAGGATAAGGATCAGGGAGGCAGGTGCGTCGGTCATTACTGGTTAAGAAATCCTGACCTTGCACCAGAGGGTCTTGGCACATCAATCAAAAGAAAAATTGCCGAAATAAAAGCTTTTTCTTTTGGAATTCATAAGGGAGAGATTCTTGCTCCGAACAAAGATAAGTTCCGCCAGCTGCTAGTCATAGGAATAGGCGGAAGCGCCTTAGGCCCTCAATTAGCAATCGATGCTCTTACAGGTCACGACTCGCCAATGAGTATCCATTTCTTTGACAATACGGATCCGGACGGGATCGATCGTGTCCTTGATAATCTAGGTGAAAACCTCGGCTCAACACTGAGTCTGGTCATTTCAAAGTCAGGGGGCACCAAAGAGACAAGGAACGGCATGCTCGAAGCCCAAGCCGCATATGAAAAGGCAGGACTTAACTTTGGGTCACATGCAATTGCAGTGACGGGGGAAGAAAGCAAATTAGACAATTATGCTAAGGACAATGAATGGATTGGAGTCTTTCCAATGGAGGACTGGGTCGGTGGACGCACGTCCATCACTAGCGTCGTCGGATTATTGCCTATGGCCCTTATGGGAATTGATATTGATGAATTTCTGGAAGGAGCAGCATCCATTGATGCCAAGACTCGCCCACCAGAAATTAACAATAACGCTTCTCTTTTAATGGCGCTAGCATGGCACGTTACAGGGAACGGTAGAGGCGAAAAATCAATGGTCATATTACCTTACAAAGACCGCCTCGGTTTACTCTCCAAGTACCTCCAGCAGTTAGTCATGGAATCACTGGGCAAAGAACATGACCGTGAAAATAACATCGTTCATCAGGGCCTTGCCGTTTATGGCAACAAAGGTTCCACTGACCAGCACGCTTACGTCCAACAATTGCGTGACGGATTAAATAATTTTTTTGTGACATTCATCGAAGTCCGTGAGACAAGGTCAAAAGAAAGCATTAAAGTTGATCCCGGGTTCACGACAGGAGATTATCTTGAAGGTTTTCTCAGAGGAACTAGGAGCGCATTATTTGAGGCCGACCGAAACTCAATGACAATATCAATTCCTTTTCTCGATGCCTTCCATTTAGGTAGCCTTATTGCTCTTTATGAGAGAGCAGTGTCATATTACGCGGCCCTCATTAACATTAACGCTTACCATCAGCCAGGCGTAGAAGCCGGGAAGAAAGCAGCAACACAGTTCTTAGAACTTTTATCAAAGATCGAAAATCATCTTGAGAATCACTCAGAAGAAAAAATTAATTCAGAAGAACTCTCTGAGCAAATCGGAGCGGCCCCAGAAGATTGCTTCCATGCACTCCATCATCTGGCCGCCAACCGCAAAAATATTAATGCTCTGATTGGTTCAAATCCAAGAGATGATCTTTTCACTATGAATAAAGAAGGACCGGGAACCGGATAAAATGAGCAACGCTCAGCTCCAGAGTCTCAGCGCTCACGCCAAACAGAGGCTAGACCGCAAGAAAACCGCCAAGCTTAGTCGTAAGGACAAGCTCGAACTTTATCGAAGATTTCTTAAAACTGAGGAACATAGGATTTTATTATATCATCGCAGCGGAGGCTCGGGCAGAAGAGTTACCAAAAGAAGAGCCGACCTAATTGAAATTCTTCTGAAGCACCTTTACATGGATGCCACAGATTCATCTGAAGGAAAATCCCCAGAAGTGACCCTCGTAGCAATCGGCGGGTTCGGACGCGGAAAGCTTAACCCATGCAGTGATGTGGATCTCCTTTTCCTTCACCCAAAAGGTGCGAAGGGCTTACCAAAAGAAGCCGCCGAAATGATAGAGAGCGTCCTTTATATGCTCTACGACTGTGGATTCAAGGTCGGGCACGCGGTCCGATCCATTAAAGAAACAATAATCGAAGCTAATTCCGATAACCGAACCAAGTCCTCCATAATTGAATCGAGAATGCTCTTCGGTGACGAATCTCTGTACCGGTCGATGCTAAATGATTTTTATAAGAACTGCATCAAAGGTCACGGTGTGGATTATCTAAAAATACGGTTAGAGGACATTAGACTGAGGCACATTAAGTGGAGCGGGACCCCATTCCTTCAGGAACCTCATATCAAGGAGGGTTGCGGGGGACTGAGAGATTATCACAATCTTATTTGGATCAATTATGTAAAACGCAAGAGCACCAACATCAAAGACCTAGTTGAAGCAAAAATGCTCTCTCCTCGAGCCTATAGACAAATTCGAAACGCGTACGAATTCCTGCTCAAAGTGCGTAACGAGATGCACTATATCCAAAAAAGATCAACGGACATACTGACTCTGCAGCTGCAAGGGGAGGTAGCGAAGAACCTAGGTTATAAGCAAAGGGGAATCTTACGTAAAATCGAAGGATTCATGAGAGATTATTATACCCACAGTAATAATCTTTTCTTACAGGCAAAAGAAATTGGAGACCGATTTTATCTCCAGCAAAGAGAGTCAGAAAACAAAAAACCAATCATCAGCTTCCTGGCCAGAAGAAAATTCAAAGTCGAACACTTCGATGGATTCGTCGCAAAAAACAATCGGATATACCCTAAATCCAACAAAGCTTTTCAAAAAGATCCGGACCGTTTAATCGGTATTTTTCAGCATGCCCAGGTCCGGCACTTACGTCTGGCTCCGGAACTCTCTGATCGCATTAAACGTAACTGGAAAATGATCAATAGAGAGTTCAGATACAGTGACGCTAACAGGGACACTTTCGAAGCGATACTTTCTCGTAAAGGTGATGTAAGTAGGGCCCTTCGCGAAATGCACAGTTCAGGGATTCTAGGGAGATACTTACCAGAATTCGGCGCCCTGACTAACCTAGTACAACATGAGTTCTTTCACAGATATTCTGCTGACGAACACACCCTAAGAGTCACTGAAGAACTGGACAAGTTAATATTAGAAAGTGAGGATCAACGCAAGAGTCTCTACAAGGAAATTTATCAGGAAATCGAAGATCCGTTCGTACTCTATCTTGCGGTCCTCCTCCACGATACAGGAAGGGCAATGAACACATCTAAACATGAAGACGCGAGCGCCACACTTGCTCAAAACGTTGCGCGTCGGTTCTCCCTCAAAACCAAGAGGCGCCAACTCCTCTTGTTCCTAGTAAATTCTCACCTCGAACTCTGGAGAACAGCAAACACTAAGAACATTGATGACCCCAACACCATTATCCAATTTGCTCAGATAGTTGGATCCAAGCGGTGGCTCGATTATCTGATGCTGCTCACCTATGCCGACTCTCGAGGGACCGATCTGAAATCATGGACTGACACCAAAGAGGCCCCTCTGCGTTTTTTATATCTTGAGACGCGTGAGTACCTCGAAGATGCGAAAGCTTTTTCCAAGAAACGCAAAGAGGCAAAAGATGAATTACTTCAAAGAGTAATTGAGCAGTTACCTGGAAGCCATGAAAGCACGGTAATGGATCATTTCAATAAAATGCCTACTAGGTATTTTATTCGCAATGAGGCTTCCCATATCGCACGTCACATTAAACTTCTAGTCGACTACTTTAAGGGCTGGGCAAGTTCGGATAACATATCAAATCCGGCACTGCATTGGCGAGAGATAGCGCAACAAGGATGCAGCGAATTCAGTGTCATATGGCAAGACCAGCACAAGCTGGCATCTTCCCTGACGGGCGCATTAGCTGCGCAAAAAGTTAACATCATTTCAGCTGAATTCTTTGCCAGAGGAGATGGTGTCGTGTTTGACATATTTCGTGTATGCTCCACAAAGTTCGAACCAATTACCTCCTCAAATAAGAAAAAGAACATTGAGAAGCTTCTAATTTCCGGTCTAAACGATAAGGACTTCTCTTACGATGATCTTATCAAGGAAGCCGACAAGGATCTCCTCGACTGGCATGAACTTGCCAATCAGTTCCCCCAAAGAGTCTACATAAACAATCAAGCCGATGAGAATCATACGCTCATTGAAATTCAGGCACTGGACCGGATCGGATTACTTCACAACATACTTTCTTCGATCGCGAAAATTGAACTTGAAGTGACGCATGCCCGCATCACGACGACTCGCGGCGCTGCGATTGACACTATTTATGTTGTCACATCAGAAGGAAATAAAATCACTAATGAAAAAATCCTCTCTCAGCTCCTGACTAGCCTAGAAAAGGCAATCGAGATATAAGATTAATCGATTAAGTTAATTACTTCATTAATATTAACTATCTCATTTAAGAAGAATAAATTTGTCTCAAGCTTATTAGACGCTTGCCCTTACCGTCGATTTCCATAAAAATTAAGTACTAAGTTAATAACAATTTTAAATAAACTATGAGCAACCCAAAACTTCATAACGCAATGTGGCCCGGACTCGTCGGTAAAGGCGACGATGAGGGGCAAGAACCACCAATTAGTCTCGAGCGCATGCTTGAATTGACAGCAGCCGCGGAAGTCAATGGAACCAAATTTGATGGCATTGACTATTTCCTTTTCTTACCGCACACGGACCCTGAAGCCAGTAACGATGATCTCAAGGCGATCGCCGACTTAATTCAAGGTAAGGGCTTTGATGTGGGCTCACTCGTGGCTCCTATTTGGCCCGGGACTGTCGGAGATTCGGCTATGGGAGACGCAGAACAACGTGCCAAGTTCCTTGATGCCGTTAAAATGGCTTGCAGAATCGCAGGCGTTTTCAATGAGCACGGGGTCCGTAAGCATGGGGTCATACGTATCGATTCCGCTGAGTTCGGAGTCGAGAAATGGGCCGAGAATCCTTCAGGCAATACTGCGACAATCATCGAAACTTTCCAAGAAGCTGCAAAGATCGCTGCAGACAGCGGTGAAAGGCTCGCCGCCGAAGGTGAAATCTGCTGGGCAGGAATGCATAGCTGGAAAGACATGCTGGACATACTCGAAGGTGTTGGAATGCCTGACTCTCTTGGATTCCAAGCGGACCTGGCACACACTTATTTATATCTGCTAGGTTATAACGCTCCTGACCATGCATTAGTGAGTGAGAACTATAGTGACGAAGAGTTCTGGGCCGCTTACGAAACAATGACCGACAAGCTCCGCCCATGGACAATTGATTTTCATGTCGCTCAGAACGACGGGACCGTGCACGGGGCCGGGACGCATGACAAAACAGGAAAGCATTGCCCCGCAGACGATCCGAACGGCAAGCTTGATATCGTGAAGGCCTCCGGTTACTGGCTCAAAGATGCTCAGGAAAGAGGCATTGAGCATATTTGCTGGGACGGTTGCATGTTCCCTAACGCGATGCTTGAAGAGGTGGACACTTGGAACACTATCCTCGACACTATGATTCAAGTCCGCGACTCGCATGGCTGGTCATAAATTACCAGTAAAATAGTTCATCAATCCAAAAGCCGCAGTCAGTCATCGTCTGCGGCTTTTGTGTCATTAATACTTATCGATAAAACGCAGTGAGCCGCGATTATGCAAAACTTCATTTTGTCGTCATCCTTTGGGGATTCACCGCAATACTCGGTGAGCTAATCCAACTAGAGAGTCCGGTCCTCGTTTTTTACCGGGTAGGGACCGCCGGAATCATTCTAGGTATATTGATCAAAATAATAAAGGCGCCCGGCGCAGGGTCAAAACAGGGGCGAATGCAAATGCTCGCAAACGGACTCTTGCTCGGGACCCATTGGACTCTATTTTTTTTAGCGGTTAAAATTGCCAACGTTTCAGTCTGCATGATTGGAATGGCAACGACTTCACTCTGGACTGCAATACTAGAACCTATTTTAGTAAAGAAACGTTCTTTTCGCGCATACGAATTCGGGCTCGGAGGAATCATGATTGCTGCAATAGCACTAATAGTCGGAAGTGATTTTAATTATCTGAGCGGTCTTTTAATCGCAATTTTTTCGGCGGGGATTGGCACTCTGTTTTCAATTCTTAATAGTCGATTCACCAAAAAATATAATCATTACACCATTGCCCTTTACCAGATGATAGGGGCTACTCTAATCGCTGCGGTGGGGATCCTTCTGACCGCACTATGGAAAAAGAGCATGCCCAATCTGATCCCCTCGTACCAGGACATTGGTTGGATGCTCTTATTGGTCTGCTTCTGCACAGTTTACGCTTATGCACAATACATAGAGCTATTAAAGCGGTTGAGCGTCTTCACTATTCACCTCGCTTATAATCTGGAACCTGTGTATGGAATGATTTTTGCGGCCTTATTTTTTAGCGAACATCACTTATTTGGGCCTTTATTCTATTATGGAACAGCTATAATATTCATATCTGTTATAATACACCCCATTTTGGAGCATAGGCAAAAACGAGCACTTCTGTAACTTGAATGGAGAGACCAAATCTCTTAAACTTACCAAAATGAATCCGCTCCTTTTTACTCGCAAAGCTTTCCCTTTACTGAGCCTGATAATGTTCACTCAACTAGTAAAAGGTAAAGAAGAGGAGCCGACCAATAAAGCTGTCAGCTATTACAAAGACATTAGGCCAATCTTTCAGGCCAACTGTCAGGGATGCCATCAGCCCTCCAAGGCAAAAGGCAAGTACATCATGACTAACTTTGATAAGCTCATTTCGGGAGGTGACAGCGGTGACCCGGCCATCGTTCCAAGCGATCTTGAAAAGAGTTATATCGTTGATCTAATTACACCAGAGGACGGTGAAGCTGAGATGCCTCAGAAAGCTGATCCATTGCATGAAACAGAAATCGATTTAATTAAAAAATGGATCACAGAAGGAGCGAAAGATGATACGCCCGAAGGAGCCAAACAAAAATACACTGCAGAAAATCCACCAGAATACGTTCAGCCACCAGTGATCAGCGCTTTGGACTTTTCGCCGGACGGTTCATTGTTGGCTGTTTCAGGATTTCATGAAGTCCTGATTCATAAGTCTGACGGATCAGCAATGGAATCGAGACTAGTCGGTTTGTCTGAGAGGATCGAATCAATCTCATTCTCACCGGACGGCAAAAAGATTGCCGTGACAGGAGGACTGCCCGCGAGGATGGGCGAAGTGCAAGTGTGGGACGTCGCGACAAAGAAGCTAAGCTTATCAGTCCCTGTAACTTATGACACTGTTTACGGTGGGAGCTGGTCACCGGACGGCAAACTCATCGCGTTCGGGTGTTCAGACACTACGGTCAGAGCAATCGATGCAAAGAGCGGCAAACAGGTACTGTTCATGGGAAGCCATAATAACTGGGTCATCGACACCGTATTTTCCATGAAAAGCGATTATCTTGTTTCAGTCGGAAGAGACATGTCAGCAAAACTGACCAAAGTCGACGAGCAAAGGTTCATAGATAACATTACTTCAATCACTCCGAAGGCCCTAAAAGGTGGGATCTTATCCGTGACAAGGCACCCTGCCAGAGATGAAATATTATTTGGAGGAGCTGACGGGGTTCCAAAAATTTATCGAACTCAGCGCGTAAAAAAGCGTGAGATCGGAGACGATTCGAACCAGCTATGGAACCTCCCTCCACTGAAGGGACGGATATTTGCCGTGGACTGGAGTAAGGACGGGAAACTCATAGCAGCTGGAAGTAGCCTGAACGGTAACGGATACCTTCATATTTACAGTATAGATCCAGACTACAAGGTTCCGGGTGACATCGATGGAATCATTAAAAAGCCTGTCCAGAACCGCAACGGTGGTGAACGCGATAAGCTCAATAATTATTTCAAGAACGGCATCAAAACCATTGCCACAATTGATTCAATTCCATCAGGAATCTATTCAGTGAAATTTAATCCGGCAGGAACCCAAATCGCTGCTGCCGGATCTGATGGGCATGTGAGAATCTTTGATACCACGAACGGACAGAAGGTCACTGAATTTGTCCCTGTACCAATCAACCAATAGGAAAATCATATACAGGAACTGCCAGAGCCTAACTTTAAAATTTACGCACTAATTTAATTTATGACAGCACTTAAAAATCTAATCTGTACGGGAACGATTCTCTCGTTCATTTTAACTTGTGGGCTAAATGCCGAGGAAAATTTATTAGAAATTGATTCTCTCTCATTGAACCCGACAGAGATTCAACTCGGTTCTCCTTTTGCCAATGCTCAAGTCATCGCCACAGCGAAACTAATTGGCGGGGACAGTGTTGATGTGACGAGGCTAGCTAAAGTCACCATCGAAGGGGATTCCGCAAAAATAAATGCATCAGGTTTTGTTGAACCTTTAAAAGATGGGGAATCCAAAATTAATTTCGAACTCAAAGGAAAAATAGTCAGTCTCTCAGTGAACGTACTGGGCCAGGCAAATGAATTTAAACCAGACTACGTGAGAGACATTATGCCTGTCATCTCTCGGATGGGCTGTAACGCGGGCACTTGCCATGGCTCAAAGGACGGAAAGAATGGGTTCAAACTCTCATTGAGAGGATATGATCCAATCTATGATATTCGTGCCTTCACTGATGACCTAGGCGGAAGGCGCGTCAACGTTGCTGCTCCGGACTCAAGCCTATTACTGCTGAAAGCGACTGGAGCCGTCCCACACGAAGGGGGTCAAGTCACTAAAATCAATTCAAACTATTACAACATTGTAAAGAGTTGGATCGCAAGTGGAGCCAAGCTCGACCTCTCAACTCCTAAAGTTAAAGGGATTGAAGTTTTTCCAAAGAATCCGGTAGTTCAGAAAATTGGAAGCAAACAACAGATCCGGGTCGTCGCTACTTATAGTGACGGAATCAAGCGAGATGTGACCAGAGATGCTTTCGTGCAAAGTGGAAATACCGAAGTGGCCGAACCGGAAAAGGAAAGCCATTCGCTAATTAATACTATCCGCAGAGGAGAGGCACCAATACTCATCCGTTACGAGGGGAATTATACCGCCACTACTGTCACAGTCATGGGAGACAGGAGCGGATTCGTTTGGCAGAACCCTCCGGCAAATAACAAAATCGATGAGTTAGCCGCATCGAAATGGGAACGTATGAAGATACTCCCTTCTGGCCTATGTGATGATTATGAATTTGTGAGAAGAGCATATCTCGACATTACTGGACTGCCCCCTTCGGCCCAGACCATACAGGACTTTGTATCTGATAAAACAGATCAAAAACAAAAACGGGATACTCTCATTGATCGCCTCATCGGATCCGAAGAATACATTGATCATTGGACAAACAAATGGGCCGACCTATTGCAGGTGAACCGAAAGTTCCTTGGTCAGGAAGGAGCGAAGGGACTCCGTCAGTGGATCAGGATGCAGGTTCAAAACAATAAGCCCTACGATCAGTTTGTCCGTGAAATCATCACATCCACTGGTTCAAACAAAACGAACCCAGCTGCCTCATATTATAAGATACTGCGTGAGCCTGACGCACTAATGGAAAATACCACTCATCTTTTCCTGGCGACCCGGTTCAATTGCAATAAGTGCCATGACCATCCCTTCGAGAGATGGACTCAGGACCAGTATTACGAGTTAGCTGCGTACTTTGCTCAAGTCGATCTGAAAAGGGACCCGGCTTCAGGTAAGAGCAATATTGGAGGCACCGCAGTCGAAGGCGCGAAGCCTCTTTACGAACTCATTTCTGACAAAAAAGATGGGGAAGTCATCCACGACAGGACCAAAGAAGTCTCTGCGCCGTCTTTCCCTTATTTGGCTGGAAGAGATACCACAAAACCAAAAAAAGAAACAAGAAGAGCCGAGCTGGCTGACTGGATCACTGCTCCAGGGAACCAGTACTTTGCTTCGAGTTACGTGAACCGGCTCTGGGGATACATGCTCGGGACAGGAATCATAGAACCTCTCGATGATATTCGTGCTGGAAACCCACCAAGCAATCCGGAGCTTCTAGAATATCTGGAAAAGGAATTTATCAGTAGTAAATTTAATATTCAACACGTGCTAGGTTTGATCTGTAAATCAAGAACGTATCAGCTCTCTATTGAAACTAACAAATGGAACAATGATGACGGCACCAACTTTTCGCACGGAAAAGCCAAGCGTTTACCAGCCGAGGTCCTTTACGACACCATTTACGCTTCTCTAGGAGCGCAGCCAAAATTTCCTGGCGTTCCTGAAGGGACGCGGGCCTCACAGCTTCCTGACGTTGGCATCAAGTTACCTGATGGATTCTTAGATAATGCTGGAAGACCGGTCCGTGAAAGCGCCTGCGAATGCGAGCGCAGTAGTGGCCTTCAGTTAGGACCAATCATGGCACTCGTCTCTGGACCAACTGTCGGTAACGCCATCAGTGATCCAAATAATGTACTTCCAAAACTCGTGAAAGAATCCGAGGACGATAAGAAAGTCATTAACCAGATTTTCCTTCGCCTCCTATCACGCCCGGCAAATAATGAGGAGCTTGCCGCGAGCCTTTCCATGATGAATGACATTGATAAGGACCATGCAAATATTGTTTCAAGAGTCAATGAGCGTGAATTAAACCTCAAAGCCGAAACGGATAAGGCCACAAAGGAAAGAGATGATGCTATTGCTGCAGCTAAGTCAGCACTCACTAAGTATCGTGAGGAAATGGCCGCGCGCGAAGAAAAGCTTAACAAAGAACAGGCCGAACGTGTCGCAGCAGCTGAAAAGGCAGTCAAAGATTTTGAGCAAACTATCCCTCAAAAAGTATCCGCATGGGCCAAGGCCAGCTCAACGGACTCTTCCTGGGAAGTCATTAATCCTATAGGGTTTAACTCGACGAACGGATCAAAGCTTGAACTTGAGAATGACAGTTCCATCTTTGCTTCTGGAAAGAACGGGATCGATAATTACAGAATCTTCGCCACGACAGCGATCCAAAACATCACAGGCGTCAGAATCGAAGCGATACCTGATAGCAGATTACCTAAGGGAGGACCAGGAAGGGCCGGTGGTGACGGAAACTTTGTCCTCACAGAATTTGAAATCCACGGTTCCGCCGTTCAGAAAAAAGAGGACTGGAAAGTCATCAAATTGTGGACGTTCGATCAGAACGCTGATGGCTGGGAAAAGCCCAACCAGGCAGAAGTTTCAGTCGAGAAAGGAGTCCTTAAAATTAACAGTAAAGGAAACGACCCTTCAGTAACTACTGCACTGAACGCTCCGGCAGGAACATTCATGATCGATCTTAAGGCCGAGTTTCCAGGACAAGGAAAGGCCCATGTTCAATTCTTCTGGACCACCAAAAAAGACAATAACATTTCTGAGGAAAGATCCACAAGACTTACCCTTCCCAGAGGAAAGAAGGGGTGGCAAAATTACCGTTTCTTTTTCCAGACAGACAGCGAGCTAACTTCGCTCAGGTTCGATCCAATCGATGATAAGAACGTCGTCTACGTTGACGCGTTACGAGTCAACAGGGCAGAAACGCCGAAACTGGAAAAGTTTGCCTTGGAAAATGCAAAAGCGGATTTCAGTCAGGATGGTTATGCTGTCAATACAGCCATCGATGGGCAAAGAGGTGATAACGGAAATGGTTGGGCGATCTCTCCTCAAATGAATAAGCCACACACCGCCATTTTTGAAGTCAAAGATCAGCCCAAGGCCGAGGGAAGAAGACTCCTCAGGTTCGACCTCGATCAAAGGTACAAAGGAAATAACTATTCGCTTGGACGTTTCAGAGTCTCTGTGACCTCTTCACCCAAGCCAATTAACTTCGGGTTGCCAGGAAATGTCACCTCGATCATTGCCAAAGCCGAGAACGAACGGACCGAAGCAGAAGTTGCCGAGATCACTAAATATTATAAAGAAAATAACGGGGACCTGAAAAAATTGAATGAAGCTCGCGCAAATGCTAAAAAGCCTCGCCCAGCTGACCCCAAGATAGCTGAACTGGAAGCGAACATCAAAGAGGCAGAAAAACCGATACCTCAAGATTATAAACTCGCTCAGTTACGGAAGGACGCAGCACTGAGTGAACAACAAAAAAGTCAAAAAAGGCTAACTGCTGCGCAAGACATTGCCTGGGCTATAATAAATACACCTTCATTCCTCTTTAATCGTTAAAATGAATGATCTGTCAGTTTTTAGGCGTTTCTCGATGAAAATCAGAGATTTACAAAAAGACTAGCAGTCATATAATTATAATTAAGAAACTAATAACCGTTAAATCTACAAAAACGATGCTCCGAATACTTGGTAATCCTGGCAAAGACTTATGTGATACACATCTCAAGCCCTCTAGGAGAGACTTTCTCCGAGTCGGGGGAGGAGGAATGATTGGCCTAACCCTCAGTTCAATGCTTGAGCTCAAAGCTAAAGCAAACCAAAGCTCATCACCTGGTTGGGGAAAAGCCAAGTCTATCATCATGGTTTACCTTCAGGGCGGACCGAGTCACTTGGACCTATGGGATCCTAAGAAGGACGTTCCTGATAATGTAAGATCAGCTTTCAACACAATTCCAACAAAGATACCGGGTGTTCATTTCACTGAAATACTCCCAGAACTTGCAAAGATTAATGACAAGTTCACCCTCATGCGCGCAGTTAGTTACGAGCCGAACGGACTCTTCAACCATACCGCTGCAATTTATCAGATGATGACCGGATACACGACAGACAAAGTGTCCCCTTCTGGTCAGCTCGAGCCACCTTCACCTAAGGACTTCCCTAACTTTGGTTCTAACATCGTCCGGCTTAAGCCACAGACCGAACCAATGCTCCCATTCGTTATGCTTCCTCGTCCATTACAGGAATCGAATGTCGTTGGAAAGGGAGGAACGGGAGGATTCTTGGGAAGATCCTTTGATCCATACACACTCTACCCTAGCGGTGGAGACATGGACATGCAGAAAATGACCAAAATCAAAATTGATGACCTTCAGCTAAGGCCTGATGTTTTTGCAACTCGACTTCAAAGACGCGCCTCCTTAAGAGAAACAATCTCAAAGAAAATGAATAAGGTCGAAGAAGCCGTTAAGGATTATAAGCTCAATGAGTATTACGATCAGGCCCTCAACCTAATCATCTCAGGAAAAGCTCGTGAAGCTTTTGCTCTAGATCAAGAGCAACTCAAAACCAGAGAAAAATATGGCAACACTTCATTCGGTGACAGTTGCCTACTCGCAAGAAGACTCGTTGAGGCAGGAACTAAAGTCGTAGAAGTGATATGGCCGAAAGTAGCTAACTCTGATAATCACTCATGGGACCATCATAAAGATCTGACCAAGAGGATGAAGAATCAGTCTGGACCAATGCTGGACAATGGACTATCAGGACTCATTTCAGACCTGGATGAACGAGGAATGCTCGAAGAAACACTTGTCCTAGCACTCGGCGAGTTCGGGCGTACCCCGAAGGTTAACAGCCGCGGCGGGCGCGATCACTGGTCCAATGCAATGAGTGTCTTAATCGCCGGTGGTGGTACTCCGGGCGGTTTAATCGTCGGCGCTACAGATCGCAACGGTTATTCTGCGGTGGATAACGTTAAGAGCCCCGAAAACTTTGTCTCGACAGTCTACGCAAAACTCGGTATCAACCCCGATCAAATGCTGTACACACCCAACGGTCGACCAACTCACCTAGTCTCCGATCCCACCCCAATCCGTGAATTGATGGGTTAATGGGTACTCACAAATGCGTTGACATTACCCTC
>JABGYE010000198.1:0-5749 GCA_018675395.1 Akkermansiaceae bacterium | reverse complement strand
TGTCAGGATCCTGCCTAAGAGCGGACCTAAGAGCGTTTGAAAAGCTGTGTGTGTCGGGTCCAATTTCGCGTTGTTTTACTAATCCATATCCATGATCAAAAACATACTCAATCGGATCTTCTATTGTTACTGCTACGCATGATCTTTCTCTGAGTATTTTTTGTATCATTGAGGCGATAGTTGTTGTCTTACCTGCTCCTGTGACTCCAGTTACTAATATCAATCCTTGGCGCAAGGAGCAGAGGTCGCTTACGGATGGAGCATGGCCGAGCTGTTCAAGGCTCGGTATTTCCGTTGGGATGTAACGGAAAGATCCTTCTACAGAGCCCCTGACATAGTGCGCGTTTGCCCGGAAACGACCCACGTCTTTTATTGAGATTGAAAAATCGAGTTCAAGATCCTCTTCGAGTCTTGCTCTTTGTGATTCCGAAATGACACCCAGAACAAGTTCCTTGGCTTCATCTGCATTGATGTCTTGATCGGAGAGTGCTTCTAACGTGCCGTTTATTCGGCACGCAGGAGGAGCTCCACTTGTGATGTGAAGGTCAGATCCGCCTTTGTTACGTGTTTCGGTCAGATAATCGACGATATGGCTTTTTTGACTCATTGTTTTGATTTAGGAAATGCCACGCATCGCGCGGTCAAAGTCGGATTCATTACCTGAGGCCGTGGCAGCTATTTCAGGTGTTAAGTTTCCATTCTGAGCAGCTTCTACAAGTGCATGCATGAAAAGCTTATTGTTAGGATTGTCTCCTCGGTCAATGAAATCAACTATCTCAGGGATCCTTGATTCACGGATATAATTACGGACAACGCCTGTATTTTCTACGTGTTCTGTAACTAAAAATAGACCATCTGATGCGGAAGGTAATAAGATTTGGCAGCAAATTCCGATTAGCATATTAGATAAGAGTTGGAGCTGACTTTCTCGTTCTTCGCTTGGGAATAAATTAGTCAGACGTTCGACAGTTTCTGAAACGTTAGCACTGTGGAGAGTCGCCAGTACTAAGTGGCCTGTTTCTGCGGCTTGGAGTGCAATTTGAGCAGTTTCCGGGTCCCTTATTTCTCCAAGCAAAATGACATCTGGTGCTTGCCGTAGGGAACTTCTTAATCCCCTAGCAAAAGAATCCGTATCTGTGTGTACTTCTCTTTGCGTGAAGAGGGATTGTTTTGACTCGAACAAATATTCGATAGGGTCTTCGATAGTGACGATATGTTTTGCTGAATTCTTATTCAACCATTCCAAGCTGGAAGCTAAAGTAGTTGATTTACCTGATCCTGTTGGGCCGGTTATCAGTATGATGCCTGCGGGGGCCATGACCCATTTAGTTAAAATATCAACTGGTAGGCCTAGGCTTTCTAGGTCTGGTATTTCAGTATTTATTTGGCGTAGAACTGCTCCAAGTTTTCCTAGGTGTCGGTGAAGATTGACGCGGAAACGGACTCCATTGTGAGCCACGTAACTTGAGTCTCGGTCCCCATCATATTCTGGATCCGCTCCACATCTTTTCCAAAAAGAATCTATGTCTTCCTTTTCTATCGGGTCATCTCCGGCAATCATTAGTTGGCCATTGACTTTCATTCGAGCGACACTCCCCTCGCTGAGGAAAATGTCACTGGCTTTATTTTCAAAGGCGGCCTTGATTAGGGCCTCAATCATTGAGCTCATATTAGCCGATCTTTAGCACTCAGTCGTGGGTCTGACAAGTACCATATGGTTCATATGACATTGCTGTCATTTATCATTAACTTAATAATCTAAAAGTATCACTTTTAATCAGATGAATTAATTAGATCTTATCTTTTAGGGTAATCTTGATTTGCTTCTAGTTCTTCTTTGTTTGGCGTATCACTAGGGACGCCGTCTTTAGGTATATCTAATCCTGCAATCCAAGCGACAGCGTTAAGTCCCACTTTTCTGAAATTATCATCTGCCCAATTATTGTGAACATGTGCCCCAGTAAATCCAAATCCTCTACCTGCGCCGTTTTCATTTTCTGTTGCCCATACAACGTGCTGTTTCTCTTTCCTTTCTAGGACTGATGCTCGGACATGAGGGTTGCCGCTGTGAGCTCCGTCTCTTCGTTTTAGTGTTTCGGCTCCTGGAAGCGCACTGAGTATTGGAGTGATTCCTTTCATTTCAGGACGGAAACGCATATGATAATACCATTCATCATTGATTTTAAATGGCTGGACTCCGTTTGCTACTGGATGATCAGGTAACGATTTGAACTCTGGGATCCAGTGAGGATTAACGGACCAGTGCGCTTCAAAAAATCCGCCCATCCAATCTAGAAATTTATCTCCTCCCTGATTTCCTTTTGGGATTTCTACAGCGTAATGGATAGAACCAACGCCCATGCCTTTTTTCTGATAATGATCAATTTGTCTGAGGTGAAATTTTGCCATGTGGCCCCCTCCACCAGTACAGAACATAATCAATGCATCTGCATTCTGCATTGCGGTTGGATCCTTTGGCCATCCGTTTTTATATAATGACGTTACTACTTCTTCTCCGTAATGAGCACGGAGACGTTTTGCTAGTAGAATATTACCCGCATTGTGCTCATGGCTTCCCCATCCGTGTGATCGGTTGCCTGCGTAAAAACATATTTTTTTAGCATCTTCGAGTTTTAGTCTCTTTAGCATGATGTCCTTGAACTGGACTTTCATAGGAGGCCCTGCGTGGAGTTGAAGTGCCAATAGACCTTGTCTTCTCTTGTTGGGGCCATTGTCTGTAACTTCTGCCATCAATTTTCCATTGATGGATTGTTTGATATTATATCCTTTTGCAATGATATGGAATTCATTCCACTCGCCTTTCTTGATTGCCTTGTTCAATTCTTTGGGATCACCGACTGGATCGCCCTGAGTCTTTTTCCCGTCCTTGCCGACAGTCACTCTTTGTCCTCTTTTAGCGAAAACGCCACCGAACGCTTCTCCGTAAATTGTTCCTGTCCAATTGTCACCCGCTTCAAAGTCTGACTGATATCCTCCGATTCGCCATTCGTCAGCTTTTCCGTTTAGCTTAAAGCTTCGAATTTGAATACCGGAATTTCCTCCCTCGATTTTAAATTTGAGTTTTAGCTCAAAGTCATCAATTTGACCGGCTTCCCAGATGATGAATGTATTGCCTCTGGTTGGGTTTTTTGCAGTGGTCTGTCCTGTGATGGCTCCGTCCTGGATGCTCCAGAATTTAGGATCACCATTCCAATTGTTTAATGATTTGCCGTCGAATATTGGAGCGAATCCGTCAGCAGCACCTTCATGGTGGTCTGCTTGCACACTAAGTATTGATAGGCTTAAGATTGAGATAAATGTGAGAATTTTCATTTGTATCATTTTAGCTCTAGGGCTTGAGCGAGGCAAGCTCTTGTGACAAGAGTTAATGTGATGCAGAAAGGAAAAGAATCGTCAGAACTGACTGAATCTTCGGATTCTGGTCTTGGATTGGTGATGTTTGATGCTCTTTTGGCTCACTTTGCTGGGCATGAGCATGTTCCTGACCTAGATCCCACGCTCATTAAGGCAATGCGCCTTGAATTTGAGAGTAGTGAATTTTTCGGTCAAGATATGCGTCATCTTTGGATTATGCTTGAGAGTATTGTTACCAAGTCGATGCGTGATCCGGGCAGCAATGAAGATCGAATTAATTTATTGAATCTTGCATGTGGATATTGTGAGGAGGGTGCTGTTCTCCCAGCTTTCTGGGGACGTTCGGGCAAGAAAGTTTATCAATTTTCAATAGATTTAAGGGATGCCGAAATTGATAAGGCTAAGCGGCGTTACGTGCTCACAGAAAAAATATTCAGGGAGGCAGGTTTACCAGACGTTCGTGAATTTTCTGAAAATTTCAAAGGCGTTGAATTTATTGCTGATGATGCAATTAATCTGGCCGGGTACGGGCAGATTCCATCTCAATTCAATGTTATATTTATTAGACATCAGAACCTTTGGCATGATCGATCCACTTGGCAGAGGATTTACGATTTTGCTTTGAGTCGTCTTACCGATGACGGAATCTTAGTCATTACATCATACTTTGATAGGGAGCATTTTCTTGCCCTTGAGTTAATTAAAATGCTCGGTGGTAATGTTTTAGTTAGTGAACGCAACTACTTGTCCCGAGAGCTTTCATATCCGGGAAAATCAATTGACCGCCATGTCGCGGCCATATCTAAGGAAAAATAATTTTAATACTGATTAAGGTATTATGGATGCCTTCCCTTGAAAGTTAGTTCGGCTACTCCTGACTTATCAAGATCACCTTTGCCGTCACTGACAAGTTTATTGAATTGCGCACAAGTCGCATCGTTTAGTGGTAAGTTAAGTCCAACTTCTTTTGCAATGCTGCCGGCGATCCCTGAATCTTTGGCGGCATGTTCTGCGGTGAACCAGGCTTCGTGATCACGTGCGATCATGTCTTCAGCGTCAGTCTCAAGGACTCGTGAATTGGCGCCTGTTTGTGAGAACACATCACAGACCATTTCCAAATCAAGGCCAAGCGAGTCGGCGAGTCCTAATCCTTCTGCTAATCCCGCCGTATTAATGTTCATGACCATGTTTACAAGCGCTTTGACTTCGGCTGCTTTACCAATTTCCCCTATGTGCTTGAGATTAATGCTCATGTCTTCAAGTACCGGCTTCATCTGGTCAAAGAGCTCTGCTTTGCCTCCAATCATTAGATAGAGCTTGCCTTCTCTTGCCTGCGGAATACTCGAAGCCATGCAGCCTTCTAATGCTCCTGCCCCTAGATCTTCTGCTGCTTTTGCAACTTCCTGGTGTATTCCGGGTGAAAGGGTAGCGCAGTTCACAAAGGTTTTCCCTTCAGCATTTTGGAGGAGATTATCATCATCTGAAAAATAAATACTTCTCATGGCCTCATCATTTGTGATGACGGTAAAGATGATATCTGATGACTCGGTTACATCTGCGAGTTTTTCAGAATAGGAGCATCCAAGCTCTTGCGCCAGTTCTGCTGCCGCGTCCTTATTTATATCATTCACTGATGAAATAGTATAGCCTCGATCTTTAAGGTTTCTTGCCATGTTAGCGCCCATGCGCCCAATTCCTACAAATCCAATTTTTTGACTCATGATTAGGTGTGTTTATTTTTTTTAAATTCTGGGTAAAAGGGATTATTTTTTTTCTCTTCCCCGATTGATGACATAGGCCCGTGTCCGGGACAAATCACAGTATCATCAGGTAGAGTAAATATATATTTCCTGTTTGTTTTTAATGCGTCAACATATGACACCACGCCTCCGCCCATTGATCCAGCAAAAAGCGCATCTCCGACAATTGCGATTGGCCTTTCTAGGCCATTAATCACGTAAGTTAGCCCTCCTTTAGAATGTCCCCAAGTGAGATGAGACCTAACGGATAGGCTTCCAATCGAGAAATTGTGTTCATCTTCAATCAGTTCAGCTCCCTTAATGGGCTCTTTTTTACTCACGTATATTCTGATGGATGGAAAACTGGATTTGAGCCGTGCAAGATCCGCAATGTGATCAGTGTGGGTGTGAGTTAAGTATATGGATTCAAGGGTCAGATCATTTGAATGTACTGTTTCGATTAATTGCTTTGAATTGGCGCCAGTATCAAATGCTGTTGCTATGCTTTTAGAGCTGTCCCACACTAGGTAAGAATTAACGTACATGTCTGCCCATTTGGTGTTGTACATTTCTAGTCCTTTGATATTAACGGGTTCAGGGTACCAAGATTTCCGTCCAGCAATAATTAAGGATTG
>JABGYE010000064.1:0-4438 GCA_018675395.1 Akkermansiaceae bacterium | reverse complement strand
TTTTCTTTTTCTTATTAATAAATCGGTTATTCTGAAGTAATTACTTACTAATTATCTATTATGTCACAATCAAACGAAGTAACCGCCTTAAAGACTCGTCTATCAGTAATGATGTTTCTTCAATTTTTCATCTGGGGAGTTTGGTATGTACCCATGTTTCCGTTTTTAGATGGATTAGGAGTAGATGCAACTAAGATAGGATTCGCGTACAGTGCTACAGGACTTGCGGCAATAGTTTCTCCGATTTTCATTGGCATGGTTGCTGATAAATTTTTCCCTTCACAAATAGTTTTGGCTGTTTTGCATTTATTGGGAGGTTTCTTTTTGTTCATGGCATCTAGAGCAACTGACTGGGCGTCTTTTTTCCCATATTTATTAGCGCATTTATTTTGTTACATGCCGACCTTAGCTCTGGTCAATTCAGTTCTGTTCCAATCAGTAAATGATCCACAAAAGGAGGCTCCGGCAATCAGGACACTCGGAACCATTGGTTGGATTGTGTCAGGAGTGGTCGTGGGCAGCAGTTTCTTGGTCGGAGCTGAAGAGATTCTAAAATTTCAAATGCCTGCATTCTTAGGAGGGCCGGCAGCCCCAGCTGATTCTAAAGGTTTAGGACTTACTAATCTGCCGTTATTAATTGGCGCTGGAGCTTCTGTTCTCTTGGGCGTTTTTTCTATATTTCTTCCTAATACTCCTCCTAAAATGAAAGGACAAAGTATAGGGATTGGTGATGTTCTTGGATTCAAAGCAATGTCCTTAATGAAGGACAAGTCCTTCGCTG
Organism: Akkermansiaceae bacterium; assembly: GCA_018675395.1. GTDB lineage: Bacteria > Verrucomicrobiota > Verrucomicrobiia > Verrucomicrobiales > DEV007 > EC70. The sequence continues at coordinate 3,657 of JABGYE010000064.1, read as the reverse complement.
TCTTTATTATTTGTTCTCTCCTCATTTGTATCCCTTTATCTTTCTATTATCAGAGTGCGAATGGGTATCTAAAAGCAATGGATATAAGTAATTCTGAGGGAGTTCTGGCATTAGGTCAGGTTTCAGAGATTTTCTTTCTATTACTTGTTCCATTCCTGTTAATTAAGTTAGGAGTCAAAAGGATGCTCTTAATTGGAATGGCTTTTTGGGTATTGCGATACCTTTTCTTTGCTGCGGGCAGTCAGGACGCGCAGTATTTACTTTTCTTGGGTGTCATTGCTCATGGTATTTGCTATGATTTCTTTTTCTTTACTGGGCAACTTTATGTTGATAAGAAGGCACCAGCCGATATTAGATCTCAGGCCCAAGGTTTCATTGCATTTGTGACGCTGGGAGTAGGGATGTTTATTGGTGGTAATGTGAATGGTTGGTGGACTTCGCTGCAAACTCACGAGAAAACCGAAGTGATTAATTGGGATGCGGTCTGGTATTTTCCTGCAGCGATGGCTGCTGCCGTTCTTGTAGCTTTTTACTTTTTGTTTAATGACTCCAAATCTACTGATTCTACAGAAGCTACGATTGAGGAGCCTCCAACTGAATCAGTATAAGTTTAATTTTTCCCATAAATATCATGCCTGACCCTGTTAAAATTCTAGTTGTTGGTTGCGGTAATATGGGGAAGTCACACGCTAAGGCTTACCATTCGATGGAAGGTTATGAAATAGTGGGGCTGGTTTCACGTGGTGAAAAATCCCGGAAGGATTTGGTTGAAATACTTGGGACCGATTATCCGCAGTTCTCTAATTATGAAGAAGCATTAGCTGCGTCTCAGCCTGATGCGGTATCAATAAATACTTATCCTGACACTCATGCAGATTATGCGAAAAAAGCATTTGCGGTAGGGGCTCATGTATTTTTAGAAAAGCCTATCGCAGAGAGCGTAGATGAGGCGCAGGAAATTGTTGAAATGGCAAAATCGGCTAACCGGAAGCTAGTCATTGGATACATTCTTAGAGTTCATCCATCATGGATGAAGTTTATTGAGGTAGCACAGACTCTGGGCAAGCCTTTGGTAATGCGTATGAATCTCAACCAACAGTCATCTGGGAAAAATTGGGAAACGCATAAATGTTTGATGAATTCAATGTCTCCGATCGTTGACTGCGGGGTCCATTATGTGGACGTTATGTGTCAGATGACTAGGTCTAAGCCAGTCAGAGTAAGTGCGATAGGAGCACGATTAAGTGAAGAACTTAATGAGGGGATGTATAATTATGGGCAGCTACAGGTAACTTTTGAAGATGGATCAGTGGGTTGGTATGAGGCTGGATGGGGTCCAATGATGAGTGAGGTTGCATTTTTTGTGAAGGATGTTGTGGGGCCAAAAGGATCAGTTAGTATTTCAGGAATGGGGGAGGGTGAGGAGACCGATGATGTTGATGCTCACTCAAAGGCTGAATCGATTAAACTCCATCACTCCGAACTGAATGAGGATGGTCAGTTTGTTAAGGAAGACGAAGTCATTGATTGTGCAGATGAACCTGATCACGATGGTCTCTGTTATCGCGAACAAGAGATTTTTCTGAATGCAATTATTAATGATGTGGACCTAAGTGATCACATGGATGATGCGGTTAACAGTTTGCGTATTGTGATTGCTGCTGATGAAGCGTTTCGCAGTGGTATGACGGTGGATTTATAATTAAATCTCGCTAAGAGAAATGCTTTGGATCTCTAGGGTATTCTGCCATTAATGGATTAAGATCTGATCTCCCTTCTTTATATAGGGCAACCCATTCGGCTAACCTTCTGCCCAATCTTCTGCAGGCTTCTTTTTCTTTCTCTTCTCTAGGCTCTCCAGCGAGTACAGCTCCATAATGTGGGGTGAGTCCCTTTCCAACATAGTCAGTTACGCCAAAATAGAGAAATCCGAAATTAAGAAGTACGGTTGCCATTGCGTTACATGCAGTTTCATTGCCGCCGCCCCATCCTGCAGAAGAAGAGAAGCTGCAGGCGAATTTCCCGTCCACTTCGAGCCATTTTTTGACAGCCACAGTGTCCCACCATTTTTTCATTTTCCAAGCCATTGAACCAAGATTAGTTGGAGACCCCATCGCGATTCCATCGCACCAACTCAAATCCTCAGCAGTTGCTTCGTCGCAATTTTTGATTTTCACCTCCATATCGGAGATAGTAGATGCGCCTTCTGCAACTAATGAGGCCATCTTTTTAGTGTTACCAGTATTGCTATGGTATAAGACTAGTATATTTCCCATATAATTAATGATTTCGCATGGAGTAGAGTGGTTTGCGAGATCTTAATGCTTAGAAATCTATTTTTTTTAAACTTTAATAGTGGGATGAAAGGATGGACGGATTTAATTTAAAGCAGATAATTCGAGGTTGCCGAGGTCACTCTTGGCAACGATGCTGTTTTAGTGTCTCGTTTTCATAGTGACATATTGACTGGCCTTAAAGGTGGAGCCATGGGTGCTGCTAATGTGATTCCTGGAGTTTCCGGAGGCACTGTTGCTTTTATTATTGGTATATATGAACGCTTGATCAATGCTATTAAGTCCTTTGATTTCAATGCAATTAGACTGCTCTTAAAAGTTAGATTCAATGATTTTTCTTTGAGGATTGATTTGCGGTTCCTCATTGCTATTGCCATAGGGGCACTGATCAGTGTGTTAAGTCTGGCTAGGCTACTTGATTTCCTTTTTGTCCATTATCCGGTCATGACATGGGCATTCTTTTTTGGGCTAATAGCAGCGTCAATTTTTGGAGTTGGTAAGATGATTGGCAGTTGGAATGTGACTACCATTATTTCAATGTTGATAGGTGTTGGCATTGCAGTTTGCATATTATTTGTACCTCACAGTGCAGGCAGCACCGATTATTTTTATCTAATTCTTTGTGGGATAGCTGCGATTTCAAGTATGCTTGTGCCTGGTCTCTCTGGTTCTTTTGTGCTCTTGGTAATGGGAAATTATGAATTGGTTCTCAAGGCCATTAACGAATGGAATCCTTCTATATTAGGTCCTTTCATGATTGGATGTATCATTGGATTAATTTCCTTATCACATTTAATTTCATGGATTTTACGTCGCTATAGGAACGTGACGTTATCGCTAATAACCGGCTTTATCATTGGTTCGCTTCTTCTTGTATGGCCATGGAAGGAGGAAGTGTTGCGCACTGATGAAGTTGGTAATTATTCTGTGAAGATAGAAGAAGGAATTTTTGATTATCGTTCAGGTAGCTTAGAAGAAATTAGAAAAGAGCTGAGTGAAGGAGAAGAATTTGTAGTCATTGGATATTCTGATTGGCATTTCCCTTCATTGCAGGAATTTTCATCTATATTAGCAATTTTATTTGCCTTGTTAGGTGCTTCTTTGGTGTTCTTTGTTGATATAAAAGGTAAAGGAAATCGAAAAAATAATGAAGCGACTCATTAGTTTATTTATTTCGTTTCTTATTCAGGCGCTTCCGTCCCAAGCTGACCCAGATCCTCTGGTAGTTGGTATGGAATTGGAATACCCACCATTCGAATTCGTTGCTGAAGATGGAACGAATGATGGGGTTAGTGTAAAAATGGCTGAGGCCCTAGCAAATTATCTTGGCAGGACTCTAGAGATTCAAAATATTAAATTTGAT
>JABGYE010000109.1:0-6531 GCA_018675395.1 Akkermansiaceae bacterium | reverse complement strand
TCGGGGGATTAATATGTCCACCAATGAGGTCACGATAGCTGAGGCTCTCCGCGCTGCAGGCTATCGCACTGCTTTGTATGGGAAGTGGCATTTAGGTGCGGCTCGCGATAGCGGACCAACGACCCAAGGCTTTGATGAATTTTTCGGCCTCCGTGGAGGGTTCATTGATAATTACAATCATTACTTCCTTCACGGTTCAGGATTCTATGACCTTTACGAAAAGACAAAAGAAGTTCATGCGAAGGGTAAATATTTTCCGGAGATGATGACTGACCGTGCGCTGAGTTTCATCGAGAAGAACAAGGACGGTCCATTCTTTCTTTATTTTGCGCTAAATATACCTCATTACCCCGAGCAGGCTCTTGAGATGTTTGGCGATAGATATAAAGGATTACCAATGCCTCGCCGCTCCTACGCGGCGATGATTAGTACGACGGATCATTATATCGGCAAGGTGCTAAAGAAACTTAATGATCTTGAATTAACTGAAGACACTATCATTGTTTTTATGAGTGATAATGGGCACTCCGCTGAGCACAGTCAGATACGTGTTGATGGTCATAGTAGTGGTTTGAAGAAAGGCCATTATTATGGAGCTCATGGAGGCGGCGGAAACGCTGGTCCGTACTTGGGTAATAAGGGGAATTTCTTTGAAGGTGGCATTAGGGTGCCTGCAATATTGTCTTATCCCAAGGGGTTGCCGAAGGTCGAGGTCAAGAATCAAGCAGTCACTTCTATGGATTGGTATCCTACGATCCTTGATTTGTGTGGGATCGAAAAGAATAAGTCAGTTTCTTTTGATGGTAAGAGTCTAGTTCCTATGCTTAGGGGTAAAGGAAACGATGAAATTCATAATGAATTTCATTGGGCGTGGCAGAAGCAGTGGGCCGTCCGAGTAGGGGACTGGAAGCTGATTGGACGAGGCTCGTGGGATTTGAAGTCAGGCCAAAAGATTCCGTCCGGCACGCACCTTGGTAATGTTTCGGAAAAGGATCCGGAAAAGAAGAATTATGTTTCTGAGAGGAAAGAGCTACTAAAGGAACTCAAAGAGATCCATGATCGCTGGGCAAAAACGGTTGGTTTTTCAGCGAGATGATTAGGCTCTTATCTATTCTGATTCTTTCGTTCAGCTCATTGAGCCCTGCGGGGGAGCGTCAACTCTATGTTGGCCGAGCAGAGGCAAATATTACTCCGAATGAACCTGTAGCATTGGAGGGAAGTTTTACTCTCCGCATTTCTGACGGTGTACACTCTCCGATCCGGGCCTCAGTCCTAATTATTGGGGCCGGTGATCCTAAGGAAGATAAGGAGCTCTCAGTGATAGTGAGTGCAGACCTTGTCCATATTCCAAAAGTGATCACTGATAGGCTCAGGGACCGTGTCGCAGAGAGAATTCCTGACATCAATCCTTCAAGGATATTTATCAGTGCGACCCATACTCATCAGGCCCCTGTAGTGATGAGCGATAACTTTATTTTGCCGAAGGATATAATGTCGGTTGATGAATACATTGATTTTTTTGTGGGTGAGGTTTCGGAGGCGGTAGTGAAGGCGCATAATGGGCTGAGTCCCGGTACATTTGCTTGGGGGTTGGGGCATGCCCAGGTGGCATATAACCGCAGAGACACTTACTCTGACGGCTCTGCTCAGGTCTATGGAGGAGTGAATGGAAAAAATTATCTGGGACCTGAAGGTGGAGAGTATCAGGGCATCCCGGTACTTTTCTTCTTTGATGAAAAGGGGGTTCCTTTGGCCACTGCCGTGAACGTCTGGTCGCCTTCACAGGAATATTTTGGAGGCAATAAAATCAGTTCCGATTTTTGGGATCCTGTAAGAAAGAGGCTCAAGAGCGCTTTGGGAGAGGATCATGTTGTCGTTTCTTGGTGCGGAGCAGCGGGGGATCAGGGGCCATGGAGAAGAATTCATAATGAGGCAGAGGACCGGATGATGGAATTGAGAGGAATTAAATCTTGGCTAGATGAATTTGGTCGGAGAATAACGGAATCAGTTTTGGACACCTACTCTCTTGTCAAAGATGAAAGAAAATCCAAAATCAATTTTTCTCACTATACAGAAACTATTCCTTTGCCGGGCTGGAAACTCTCTGAAGTTCAAATAAAAGAAATCAAAGACTGGAAAGACGCTTATAAAAAAGAGCTTAAAAACGACCCGTCGCAGGTGCACCGGCTCGCTAGGCAGATTTCTTGGAGAGAGCAGACCCTTCAGAGACAAGAGCTATTCAAAAATGATCCGCGAGGGACATACCCTTCAGAGATTCATGTTCGAAGGATCGGGGACGTTGCAGTTTGCACTAACCAATTTGAACTTTATACGGAATATGGACTAAGGATACTCGGGCGTAGTGATGCTAAAATGACATGCGTTGTGCAGTTGACAGGGCCTGCTCATTATTTATCAACCGCCAGAGGAATTAAGAGTGGAGGCTATGGTTCCAGGCCCGAGAGTTGCGCTGTTGGATCCGAGGGGGGTGATATGCTTGTTGATGTTACTGTTGAGAAGATAAATAATTTTTTTGATCCTCTGGTAAGAAATCTTCCGCAAGAAGGGAGTCTTGATAATGGCAATCCAGTGGGTGCTGGATGGGCTGACCTCCTTGATGGGCCGTTGAATTGGGAGTACGAGAAAGATCATTGGACCATTAAAAAAAACAGCATCATTGGAGAGTCTGATGGAGGGCTTCATCATTTTTGCTGGACCAAAGAGTCTTACAGAGACTTTGCGGCTCACGTGACATTCAAAATGACTGGGAACGGGGCGAATTCCGGTTTCGGAATAAGGCTAGAGCCGGTCTCATTTAATGATGTGCCGGGCTATCAGGTTGACATGGGAAAGTCTTATTGGGGATGCTTATGGGAGCAGGGAGGAGACGGAATGGTTCAACAGTTCAACCCAAAGTACGTTTCGAGGTTCCTCAAAGAGGGTCAGTGGAATCATTATTATGTTGAGGCTAGAGGAAATCATATTAGGGCTTGGCTCAATGGAGTGAGCACGATTGATGTTGTTCATGAGGGGGGGCGACTCAATGGGAAAATAGGTTTTGAACTGTGCAATGGACCGAAGCAGACGAAGATCGAAGTTCGACAGTTATTGGTGAAAGTCTATGAATGAAAAATAATTAAGTATCAATGAGTTTACGTCATTTAAAATCGGTTCTGGGGCTCTTTGCCGTTTTCAGTTCGGGGGAATTGTTTGCTGATCAGGACCCTTTATTGTCAGGACATCCGCGAAAGTCATACAAGGATGTCCAGAATATAGACGAAATGGAGGACGCTTTGAGAAAATCAATGGGTGCATCGGAGAAGCACTCTTTTTCTCGGGGTTGGTGGGTCTGGGATCGATTGAGGTGCCGTTATGTGGACGGAGACAGGAAAGACAAGGGAGCGCTGAAAGTCCTTCGTGCTGTCTTTAGGGGGCTAATACTGGACAAGCATCAGAGGTTAAAGGACAAGGGAGAGGGTGATTTGCTTTATATATTTTATACTACGCTGACTGGGGACCGTAAGGAGTCGGTCCTCAACGTTGAAGGGCGCAAAGCTTATAGGGACATTCACGGAGGAGGTTATCATGGAGGTTGGGGGGGCGCTGCGAGGATGAGAATTTACCAGGAATTAGCCGCTCAGGGGATGCTCACGGATGAAGAGAAGATTCGTTTCGAGGAAATTGTGAAGCAGAGTCTCGAATCTAGATTCATTAATTTCAAGAAGAAGGCACAGTCTGCAAATAACCACTCTTTTGGTAACGCAGGAGGAATTGCTCTTGCTTTAAAACTCTATCCCGATGCGCCTCAAGCTGCCGAGGCTAGGGTATGGATTGATAGGATATGGAAGAGCTTGTCTGATTTCGCAGATTGGACTGAATGGACTTATTATCCTTACGGGCCGATTTTTCTTCATGGCCTGATTGATATTGCTGAGGCGACCGGAAGGATAGATAAGGAAAAGGAATTAATTAATTCTGTTGCTAAGAGGTGTTTGGGATTTGTTCATGGGGGCGGCGTTCGAGGCAATCCAAATGCCGGATCGATGGTTAGAGATGATCTTGGTTCGACCTATGAAGATCCTTGGAATGTGGGTTATTATAATGTGGAGACTTCATCCAGAGATGGGCACTTCTGGTACCGGTTGGCTAAGCATTATAAAAACCCTCATTATCTGTGGGCTGCCGAGCAAGTGTCAATTGGAGGTCGTCCCATTAAAGGAGAAGTTCCTAGAGATTACATTTCTGCATACGAACGTCGCTTTGCATGGTTTGTTAAGCGAGGAATTAAACCAAAAGTGCCTCCAGGAGGATCAATGGTTGGAATGCTTAGCTCGATGAAAGAGAAGATTCCTGAGCGGCTTTACCTCAATCAAAATCGTCAACCGGGAACTCCTTTTGCGGCTTACTTTCTCTACCCTAATAAAGATGAACACTTGGATAATGTGTCAGGACATCTTTACGAGTATTCGGTCTCAGGGTCCAAGTACCTGCATACTTCTGGTAAGTATAATAATGTTTATAGGGACGATATGCCAATTGGTGGAGGTGCCGGGGAGGAGAGTTTGGATCTTTTATTAGTCCTTCACAACCGTCATAAATTTCCACTGCATCCAGACAGGAAAGGAGATCAACGTGATCCTATGCGTCGTGGCAACATTAAACACGACGATAAGTTTGTTGCTGCAGCTAACAATCCTGAGGGAGATTCCTACGGGCAATTTGCCTACAATGATTATTACGGTAAAGGCAGTCGTTGGGAGAGGAGATCAGTTCTGACAAGTGAAGGTTTTTTTGTTGTAATGGATAAGTACAGAGGTTCGGAGATTCTTGAAAATGAATATCATGCTGGTCCTGTCTGGCATTTGGGTTATGAAAAGTTTATGATTTCAGGGGATCAGAAAGAGAGTTGGTTTGATGCTCCGCCAATTGATAACGCGTGGTGGAAGAAAGGTAAGTCCCGGCTCTTACTTGTTACGCATTCTCCAAGAAAGTCTCAGCATGGAACATTGAAGCAGTCACATTCTCAGGACACTGGGGAGAATATTACAGTGTTTTCTTACCGTCCAATTAGAGCCCTTCGTGATGAATTTTTCTTGAGTATCTTTGTTCCTTATGATTTACCGCAGGACCCGAGTGATATTCGTGAGAAAACGACTATTCAAATGAATGATAAGGGTTCATATGAAGTGACCTTTGATTCTGAGGGGGTCAAGGTATTGATTGGAGAAACTTGGTCAGTTACTCGGAAATAAAATCAAAGGATTGGGGCTAGTTTTGGTCTAGATGAGTAAAAATACCTATAATTTGATTTGATAGGGCGAGCTTAATTTCTTTAAAATCGAGAGATGGACAATAAGAAATTAATCGCAATAACAGGAGCAAGTTCTGGGATTGGTGCCGCGACAGCTAAGGCCTTTTCAGCAGCAGGGTACCCGCTCCTTCTCATGGCTCGAAGAATTGAACTTATGGAGGCTATGAATTTGCCAAACGCTATATGTAAAGAGGTCGATGTTCTTGATCTTGAGGGCATGAAAGGTGCAATTTCTGAGGCCGAGGAGGTTCATGGTAAAGTGGACTGCATGATTAATAATGCAGGAGTGATGATTAACGGAAAGCCTCAATCTCAAAACCCTGAGGATTGGCAGAAGATGCTTGATGTGAATATTAGAGGCGTCCTTAATGGTGTCCATTTGGTTCTCAAGGATATGGTTGATAGGCAGGCCGGAACTATTATCAATATGGGATCCATTGCTGGCATTAAAACGTTCCCCGATCATACCGTTTATTGCGGCACTAAGTTTGCAGTTCATGCTATCACTGAAAATATTCGTGAAGAGGTTTCAGGGAGCAATGTTAGATTAATTAATATAGCTCCAGGAATGGTTTATACCGAACTCTTAGACCATGGTTGTGAAGAAGAGGCCAGAAAAGGTTGGATGGATTACGCCGAACAGATTGGGGGAGCGTTAAAGCCTGATTCCATAGCTCAGTCAGTTCTATTTTCTTACCAGATGCCGCAGGAAGTTTGTGTCAGAGAGATTGTGATATGTCCACCTGGTCAAGAGCCTTAATGATCACTCTTTAGTGAAAAATTTACCTTAAAATTTAATCTATTTACTCTTATGAATAGAGACTGATCCGGTAGGTTAAATTTTTTTATATAAATTTTTCTTAATATTATTTAGATTTGAGGAAATATAATTATGAGTAAGGCTTTTTTGTATATTTCTTCGTTGATGTTATTGTTTCATCTTAATTTATATGGAGAAAATATTTTCACGCTTGGGATTGATGATGAGAGTCAGGCGGAATTTTCACAGGAAAGCTTTAATTCCAATTCTGCTCCTGGGTCTCCGACTCTTAAAGATGACGATTACTATTTTTCAGGCAACTATGATGGGATCGGGGTTCTTCGGTCGGATGAGGATATAGTCAATTTTGAACGGGCAGTCACTAATGGTGACAAAAATAATCGAATACATTTCCATCTAGATTCTAATGATATAATCAATAATGAGTATACGCTCACTG
>JABGYE010000292.1:0-7069 GCA_018675395.1 Akkermansiaceae bacterium | reverse complement strand
GCGTCAGTATAAAGATATACTGACTGATTTAGGGCATGATGTGGTCTTAAGTGAAAAATTTGAGGGTCAGAGAGCGGAACTGCTCATTGCGATTAACGCACATAATAAAAATAGGGACATTGTACAGTTTGCTGAATCGTATCCTGATTCTAAAATTGTAGTGATCCTTTCCGGTACGGATATATATCCTGAACCTTCTGAAAGTTCATTCCATTCAATGCAGCTGGCTCATTCGATAATAGCCTTACAGAATAAGGGAGTGAAACAGGTTCCTGATAAGATGAAGGAAAAGGTTCACGTTATCATTCAGAGTGTTGTAAATGACGGACCCTGTTCAGGCATTGAATCGGATTGTAAAGGCTTTGATGTGGCATTAGTTTCTAACTTGCGTCAGGTTAAGGATCCTTTTTTGGCCGCAGAGGCAGTAAAGATGATGCCGCAAGAATCTAATTTAAGAATTCTTCATGCTGGGTTTGTATTGGATTCAGGATTTGATGAAGTTGCAAGGAGGGAGAGTATTGAGAATAAACGGTACCAGTGGTTAGGCGGGTTGGATCCCTTTGAAACAAGAAAACTGATTAGTTCTTGTAATTTATTAATTATTACGTCCAAGCACGAGGGAGCTGGAAGAGTTGTTGGAGAGGCTATAGTCAGTGGTGTTCCGATTATTTCGACGTGTGTAGATGGAGTCACCGGAGTCCTAGGAGATGATTACGAAGGACTATTCCCGGTAGGAGACGCATCTGCCCTTGCCGCCTTACTTCAGCGCGCAGAGATGGAGGAAGGCTTCCTGGATGATTTGACAAAAATCTGCATGAGCAAGGCATTTAATTTCGCTCCTTCTGTAGAAAAAGACTCCTGGGATAAATTGCTGGTAAAATTATTATAGGAAGATGCCAGGTTTTCCTTAGGTTTTTTTCGAAGTAATTTCTGAGCGCGTTTTTCAATAGATATTGCTTTGCGTTTTTTGCCAAGGTTTCGCATCAATAACGCGTAGTTTGAGCATGCGATGGCAAAAGTTTCGCGATCATTTGAAAGGCTGTTCTCAAGGAGGCTGATGGCTTTTCTGTATCTTTGCAGTGCATCTTCATTGTTTCCTAGCTGATGTAATGTTGTGGCAAGGTTAGCATAAGACTGACCAAGGTCAGTCGAGTTAATGTGAGTGCAATTTTCACGAATCTCTAGGGCCTGTTCATGCATTTCGCGAGCCTGAGCAAAGAAACCTGAACTGTAGTATAATGTTCCAAGATTATTGTAAACGACCTCCAGTTCAGCATTATCTTGACCAAGAATACGCTCAAAGATCTCTAGAGATTTCATGTAATTCTTTTCTGCGCTGTCAAAATTTTCATTTTCTTTATAAAGCATCCCTAGATTATTGCGAAGATTAGCAACATCTAGTTCTGAAGGAGGATCGAGTTTGGTGAATAATTCAATTGCCTCTTGATATAAAGCAATGGCTGGTTCCGGATATTGATTGAAGTCATAAACCGACGCTAGGCTACTTTTAATCCTAGCTAATTGTTCATTGTCTGAGTTTGCTGTTTTTGTTTGTTCAAGCGCTTCAATGTAGATCGACTCTGCATCAGCATAATTGTCTGATTCGCGGAACAGATCTCCGAATAATTCTAAAGAAGTAATGAGATCTAATGTTTGATCAGGATTGGTTTCTATTAGCCTTCTGGCAGTATCAACTGCGGTTTGTGCCGTTCTGATAGCCTCATTTAACTTGCCTCCGTTTTTAAGTGAGTGGACACGTTCTATGAGGACTTTTAGAACTGTATTTTGTTTTTGTTACTCATGGATTTGAGCGCGTACGTTATGATGATTTTCTTTTACTGCATATATGTAAAGTATTTCTAATATGTATATTTTAGACGTACAAAATACTTTTGAAATTACATATTTTTTTATCTGTTACTGCCTTTATTTTGTTTATTGATAAATTCGATTAAATCAGGGCGCATTTTTGGTAAATTGTACATTTCTGACAAAGTGTCGAATGGGAGTTTTTCGGGATCTAAAATGCCTAAATATGAAGTTATTTCTTTTTCAAAGTGAAGAACGGCTCCTTGGGTTGGATTGGATTTATCTAAAAAGTTTAGAGCCCTTACAAGTAGTTCATATATGGAACGGATTGGAGCTTCTGGTTCAGATACTTTATTTATTAGTTCGACGAAATAACTCGCGGCCAGAGTTTTTTGGTAACTTTCCCGGATCTTAGCTCTTGTATTGATAATAGCGATGTCGCGGAGTTGATGTAGATCTGATTTTTTACTTCTGCTTATTTCAAACTCTGCCTCAAAGAAAAGGTCAATCTTGCCAAAGAAAGGGCTCTTGGGCCTGCGGGCTCCCTTAGCGACGGTTTTTAATATTCCATGTTCTATGGTGCACCATGTCACAATCATGCTCGTTTCCGTTAAAGGAATCCGGCGGATAATAGTTCCTTGGCATTTATTCATCTGGGTTGCGTGTTTGTTATCGAGCGGTAATGTAAAGCGGTATGAGCGAAATTTCCATTGACCTCCAAGCTTTCGATACAGATTCCTTAAAATCACGTATTGGTGAGCTTAGGAGGTATCTTTGACTTGGAAATGCTTCAATTAAAGCAGTCGGAACTCGAAGAAATGATGTCGGCTCCGGGATTCTGGGATGATAATGAGCGTGCTGCAAAAATTTCAGGGGAGCATGCTGCCGCAGCAAAAAATATTTTACTTTTTGAGGACCTGACTAGCAGGGTCTCGGACATTGATGACCTTGTGGCATTTGCAGTAGAGGAGGGAGATTCGGATGCGGCGCTCGAAGTAAAAAAGGAAGTCGACGAACTTTCGTTACAGTTAAGTAATCTTGAAATGGAACTTCTTTTGTCTGGTAAGCATGACAAGGAGAATTCTTTTCTCACTATTCATGCGGGAACGGGTGGGACCGAGGCTTGTGACTGGGCGGAGATGTTGTTACGCCAATATCAAAGATGGGCAGAAAGGAGAGGCTTTAAAGTTGAAATAGTAGAATGCCAGGAACATGATGAGGCTGGTGTCCGTTCTGTTACATTGAGAGTGTGTGGAATGCATGCATACGGTTACTTGCAGACAGAACGAGGGGTCCATCGATTGGTTCGTATTTCTCCTTTTGATTCCCAGTCAAGGCGGCACACTTCATTTGCTAGTATTGATGTGGTTCCAGAGATCGAAGATGATGGGGATATAGAAATCGATGAAAAGGAATATGAAATTACTACTACTCGTAGTGGAGGTAAGGGAGGACAGAATGTTAATAAAGTTGAGACCGCGGTCATTCTGAAGCATCATCCGTCTGGCATTTTAATTCGTTGCAGCGCTGAGCGTAGTCAACACAAGAATCGTGCCGTTGCTTTGCAATTGTTGCGAGCTAAACTGTTCCAACTTGAAGAGGACAAGAAGAAAGCGGAAATGGAGCGGCAGTATGGAGAGAAGGGAGAAATTGCTTGGGGAAGTCAGATCCGCTCCTATGTTTTTCAGCCTTATCAGATGGTTAAGGACCATCGTACAGGTCATGAAACCAGTAATGTTAATGATGTAATGGACGGAGCAATTGATGAATTCATTGAGGCCAAGTTGAGAGGGCAGACACCCAAAGAGGATTAGTATTAAATTGATAGAAAGATAGCAATGAGTGAGCGCCTTGACATTGATGTGTTGACAATTTTTCCTGAAGTCGTTCGAGCTCCCCTTTCTGAAAGTATTCTTGGTCGTGCTTCTGACGAAGGAACTGTGGGTATTCGGATACACGATCTTAGGGATTGGACTACAGATAAGTACCGTAAAGTAGATGATGAGCCATACGGAGGTGGCCCAGGAATGGTAATGAAGCCGGAGCCTTTTTTTGCTGCAGTCAGAGATCTTCGAAAAGAAAAAACTAGCGTCGTTCTAATGACGCCTCAGGGACGTCAGTTTGATCAGAAAATGGCCCGTGAGTTTTCTGTATCCTCTAAGCACTTAGTTATTTTGTGTGGTCATTATGAAGGAATTGATCATCGAGTAGTTCAGGGATTAGTGGATCAAGAGGTGTCTATTGGTGATTATGTTCTAACTAACGGAGCCCTCGCCGCTGCGGTCTTCATTGATTCCATTGTACGGCTGATCCCTGGTGTCCTTGGCGATGAGCGTTCGCCGATAGAGGAATCCTTTTCAATTGAGGATGGAATTCTTGAGGCGCCATGTTATACAAGGCCCGCAGACTTTGAAGGTATGAAAGTTCCTGAGGTTCTTCTTTCTGGTCATCATGAAAAGATCAAAGAATGGAAGCGCAAGATTGCAGCCGAAAGGACACTAGAGAACCGTCCGGATCTCATGCTATAAATGGGGGTTTTGTTGACGGTTGGTGCCATCAAAATTTTAGAGAAGTGATAATCTAAAAAGGTTACCTTAAAAACCATTTATGGGCTAAATGGTCGGGCCAGCGGGATTTGAACCCACGACCTCTTCACCCCCAGTGAAGCGCGCTACCAAGCTGCGCCATGGCCCGAGATTATTATAATTAGGGATTATTGGCTTTTTTAAGGCCCCTATGCTGACATTTGACCACATGTTTCATCTAAGCAAGGGAAAACCAATAAAGGAAGTTATTATGATCATGTGAAAAGTGAGTTGCGTTGATTGAGGCTGAAAGCGAAGTTTAAAGGAATGTCTGATTTAGATTCAACGAGGGTAGCTGTAGTAGGTGCTAGCGGATATTCTGGCGCTGAACTGATTCGTATTTTGTTGGGCCATGAATTAGCGGAGCTAGTTTGTGTGACTTCGCGTGTTGAGTCTGGGCGTAAGTTATCAGAAGTTTTCCCTAGATTTAGAGGAGTTGAAGTTGCTGATAAGCTTGAATTCATAGAGCCTGATATGGGTCTTATCATTGGGAGTGGAGCAGAGGTGGTTTTTTTGGCTCTCCCTCATGGTGTTGCTGCTGAGTATGCGGGACCTTTGGTCGATTCAGGACTCAAGGTGATAGACTTAAGTGCTGATTTTCGGATTTCAGACCCTGAGGTCTATGCAGACTTTTATGAAGCTGATCATCCTGATCCGGATCGACTCTCTGATGCCGTTTACGGATTGCCCGAAATTAGGCCTAACGAGATTGCTGGATCAAAGTTAGTGGCCTCTCCGGGCTGTTATCCAACGAGTGTCATATTACCGTTGATTCCAATTCTTCAGGAAGGCCTTATTGATGATTCCTCCATACATGTTGTCAGCATGAGCGGGACCAGCGGGGCAGGTAAGAAAGCTGATGCGGCGTTACTCTTTGCAGAGTGTAATGAAAGTGTCAGGCCCTATTCAGTTCCCAAGCATCGCCATTTAAGTGAAATAGAACAGGAACTGTCACTTGCTGCCGGTAATAATGTGACCATATCCTTTACGCCTGTACTCGTGCCTGTCACAGCCGGTATATGCTCAATCATTTATGCCACGTCCAGGGATGGATCCCGTAATGATGATGTGAAGGGAGCCTTGGAAAACAAATATTCAGAGGCGCCCTTTGTAAGACTTTTGGGTGAGAGCTCTCCTCCTGATACAAAAAATGTTACTCAGACAAATTTTATAGATATTAGTTGGTCATATGATAAAAGGAGTGATCGTTTCATCTTAATGAGTGCAGAGGATAATTTGGTTAAGGGAGCATCAGGTCAGGCAATACAAAGCTTTAACTTAATGTGTGGCTTTGATCAGACTACTGGACTTGTTATATAATAATAAGCTGAAGTTAAGTTTGTTCTGTTCAAAGGATTGAAGGAAATTTGATTAAATAGAGTCGCGAATGGCAGAAATAATAAGAAAACTACGTACTGCGAGGTTGCCATTTGGTTTTCGGGCAGCAGGTATCTCCAGCGGAATTAAGGAGAATGGATCCAAGGACCTTGGTGTAGTGGTTTCTGATTTTCCGACTGTCTCGGCTGCGACATTTACGACGAATCGGATAAAGGCGGCGCCGGTTAGATTATCACAGCGCCATCTGAGGCACGGTGACATTCGTGCTTTAATTGTAAATAGTGGCAATGCAAATGCCTGTAATGGTAAGCAAGGATTCAATGATGCTAAATTGATGACCCAATTTGCGGCATCTTCCCTAGGATTGGATCCTCGTCAGATCTTTGTTTGTTCGACCGGAATCATTGGGTATCCACTTCCCGTTGAAAAAGTGCAGATAGCTGCTCCTGAGATGGTAAAAAAGTTAAGAGTCTCCGGTTGGAAGGATTTTTCCCAATCCATAATGACTAGTGATAAAGTGAATAAAGTAAGTTCTTTTAAAACTTTAATAGGTGGCAAGGAGATTACCATCACGGGCACTGCAAAGGGTTCTGGAATGATAGCACCTAACATGGCGACGATGCTTGCTTTCTTCGTGACTGATGCCGCGATATCAGAAAATGATTTACGTGAACATACTAAGCGAGTGGTCAATGACACATTTAATTGCATTAGCGTTGATGGTGATATGAGTACCAATGATACCGTTCTTGTTTTGGCCAATGGCACTGCTAAGAACCGTCAACCCAGAAAAGGATCTAAAGATTCAAACCGTTTCGGTGATGCGCTTAAGAACGTAATGTTAGACCTTGCAAAGCAACTCGTCCGGGATGGAGAGGGGGCAAGTAAATTTATAAGGATAGAGGTTGAGGGAGCTTCTTCAGACTTGGATGCTAAAAGAGTGGCAAGGGCTGTTGCTGAATCTTCTCTAGTCAAGTGTTCATGGAATGGATCGGACCCGAACTGGGGAAGAGTCATTGATGCTGTAGGATATTCTGGAGCGAGGGTCGATGAGAATAAGGTGGATATCTATTTCGGTCCATTGGCAGCAGCCATTAATGGCATTGTGGCCCCGACTCCAATCGGTAAATTAAAAGCTCAAGTATCTAAAAAAGAATTTACATTACGCATTAATCTTAACATTGGGAAAGGAGGGCACAGGGTGTTTACTTCTGATTTGTCAGAAGAATATGTCGCATATAATAGGCTTGAATATGCGTTAAAGATTCAGGGGCGTTGATTCTATCCGTTACTATAGTAGACTGTATAGGTTCCTGCGTCTAAAGTTGGCGTGGGAT
>JABGYE010000323.1:0-4587 GCA_018675395.1 Akkermansiaceae bacterium | reverse complement strand
TGCATTTGTTGAGCTATCTTCACAGCATCAATCAATTCCTTTAATGTCATTTCAACCTCCTTCTGAGAACGTTGAACAAAAGACCCTGTCTCATTAGCATCCACCCGGTCAGCCAAAGCAATAAGATCATTCTTCATGCCTTCAACGACATTACGCACAACAACACTCGCCCCATCATCAACAAGAAGCCCCTCAGCCTCTTTAGATTTTTCTGAAAGTTCTCTTTCTAGTAACTCAACTGATCGCAATTCTATTCTATCGGCTCTCCTCAACTTGCCATCTTGGTTATTTCTTTTTTCATCCATAACAAGAACCTTAGCCGTCGCCTCTTCTTGTCTTTCAAGCATCTCCTTAAACATCTGCTCTAGCTGAACAAGCGCCTCCATTTTCTGATCCTCTTTCAGCTCTTCTAGTTGTTTCTCTACCTCTTCTTTAGCCTTTTCAAGATCTTCTAAGGCCTGCTCTTGACTTTCTGATGCACCTCCAGGACTTCCCTGAGCCAAACTTTCTGATGCCTTTCCCATTTTAGATTGAGCGCTCTCCACTGCTTCCTGTGCACGCTTTTGCCCCTCCTTTGAAGGATCCTGCTGCTCACTTGGATCACCCTCAGAGCCAGCTGAACTCTTCATTTTCTCTGACAACTTACCAGCATCATTAGAAGTCGCCCCCTGATCCTTTGCTAATTTCTCTAAATCATCAGTACTAAGCCCTTCAATGCGATCTTTCTCTTTTTCAAGTTGCTCCAATGCTTTATTTAAATTATCAAGAGCCTCCTTCTCTGCCTCAGCCGCCAATTTTCCTTTGCCTTCCTCAAGTTTCTTCTCAGCCCATTTTTGATCCTCTTCCGCATCGCGTAAAGGTTCAGCTCCTGGAGAGTTGTCTTGATCCAAATTCTGTTTATCACCTTTTGATTCTTTGGCCTCATCCGCATCCTCTTTATCCCCTTTAAGATCATTACGTAGACTCTCAGTCAACCCACGAAGCTCTTGTTGTTTCTCTGCAATTTTATCAAGACCGTCTATACCTTTAATCGATTCTTTTTCAGTCTCAGATTTTAGTTCATCTTGCCGCTCAATTAATTCTTTAAGTTGACCGATTTGCTTATTTAAATCCTCAATTACCTTGTCCTTATCTGTATGAATTTCACTTTCATCCTTAAGTTTATTTTCATCCTTAATTAAACCGTCAATGGCTTCCTTCCATTCCTGAAGCTTTTTTATTTCCTCTTTTATTCGGTCCGCCTCATCGTTTTCTTTTAATAAGAATTCTATTAAACTCTTAACGTCCTCAATCGTCTTCTTTTGCTCCTCCCCAGCACTGTCTAATTTAGATAAATCCAGAAGATCCGTAATCTCATCCATCCGTTTCTCAAGCAGCATTTCTTTCGATGATTTAAATGCATCGACTAATTTCTCTGCCTGCTCAGGATTCTCTTTCTGTAAAGTTCTAGCAAGTTCAGAAAATTGCATCTCCAACTCAACTATCATCCTCTTTATTCTTTGTTGCCTTACGCCTAACGGACTCTTCTTAATTTTCTCTGTTTCCTGAACACTCGAGGATGCATCAATCTGAGGAGATTCCTGCCCCTGAATTATATGCACACCGGAAGCGAGTAATAAAGTCACACAACAAAATAAGGTTAGCTCTTTCATTTAATTCTATTTTAGCCCTTTTGGTTTAATTATCACCTTTCTTCGTACCATTTTCTTTTGCATCTTCAACACTCTCTTTGCCTTCTTTGTTAAGATTGTTTTGCTCTTCCTTCTCTCGGACTACTTTGCCAAGAGATTCTTCTTTTGCCTTGGCCGTCATTTTATTCATCCGTTCTTGCTCTCGCTGTATCTCATATAACAAATTTACAGCTTGTTGATAACCCTCATTCCTTACCATATGCACCAAAACTTCCTTCATAACTTCCAGCGTCCTGACTTGAAACTGGCTCGCAATTCTCATGGATTCATTCCTAGAATCTTTTTCCAATATTCTACGAGAAGAATCAAGCTCCAATGCCGCAACAGGAATAACTTCCTCAACTAAGGCAGCAAGAGGCACAATCACCTTTTGCCGCAACCTTTGTTTCAAAATACCGTCATCTTCTTCGAGACGGTTATTTGCTATTTCGCTAACCATACCGTCGAGTCTTTTAACTATATTACTTACATTTACACTTAATAATTTCTGTCGCTTCTGCAGTCCTGCCAACCTTTCTTTTTCAGATCTCCCTAAAACATCTACGTCCAACAACTCTGCCGCCAAGGCTCCAGTGTCTGTCAGCAGAATATCTTGTTTTTTCACTAACTCTAATAAAATTTGCCGCTGCTCCTTTTCTCTTCTTAACAGGTCAGTCCGCAATTCCGCCTCTCCAACTACTCTTAGAAGAATTTTGGTCGATTCTCCAACGTTTGGACCGGAAACTTCATTGTTATCCTTAGCCGCAAACAAAATACTGAATCTTGAATTTAATGGAATATCAAGCCCACTGAGATCAAGACGTCCGTCTAATAAGATCTGTTTCTTTCCTAAAAGATTAATCACTTCATCAGGAACAATAGCACCTTCCACCTCTTCTCTTTCGCCCTGATCTTGCTTCCACGAATATCTAATTTTAACTTCCTTAACTGCATAATCATCATTAATCGAGCCAACATAAGGAATCATCGCACCAGGAACAATCAAACCGCTGACTCCCTCAACAGAAGCCACAACTTTTGGTTTCCGATCATTCTGTATTCTGATCTTGAATGTTGCCTTCTCCCTTAACCCCAATCCTATAACCTCTCCATCTCCCGAAAACTCCATTTCTTCTAAATCCTCAACGTCAACCTCATACACACCACTAATCACCTGCTCCTTCGGTAGGACCCCTGCAAATTTTCCTTCTTCAACTTCTAATGGATACTCAACTCCTCCCACTGTAATTGATGCTTTGCGAAGAAACTTATTCACTGTGCCTTTTATTGTAACACTTGTTCCATTCAACAAACTATATGGACCCTCGTCGCTTGAAAGAACCTCTTCCCCCAATCCTGTATATCTTGGATAATTAGCTAAAATTGAGAAACTTTCAATTTTAGGCCTATCAACCAATTCCATAGGAATCCACTCAGTTCCGTACTCCTTACTGCGAACCCTCAATTTTAGCGGCTCTGAAACATCAAGTACATTTGATCTAAACTCATCGCCGGATGAATTTGCGATCATTGATTCAGAGCTCTTTCTCTTCCCTTTTTCGTACCTGTATTCAAGAACAACACTGCTAGGCAACTCCTCGTAACCTTCTTTTACTGATACTTTAAGAGACCAATCTTCGCCACGAGGAACACGAATCTTACCATCCTTGTATCCTGACAACTCCAAAACATAATTACTGGGCCAAGGAATATCTGAAAGTAAGATATTACGTTTAAACCAAATATCCAAAACCTGATCTCTGGATGCTGAAAAACCTCCAACCGCAAAACACAAAAGAATCAACATCAGAACTAATATGTTCGCTCGCATTTTTTTACGCCTAAATGCCGATTCAATCCTTACATTTGAAGCAGCTTCAGCCCCTTCATTAATGGTATTCTCAACCATTTTAATGGAAACGTTCTCATTGCATCTCATGTCCATTCTTGACAGCTCTAACGCACTGATCAGCACCTCATCCATACCACCTTCAGCCTCTTCTAATTCAATCATCAAAGCATCATCACTTAATCTGGAAAGAAGCGGACACAATAACTTTCTGTAAAACACATATCCAATAATGGAAACAGAAAGAATCAGCATAATTAAACGCTGAGGCCCATCCATTCGAAAAGTTCTGTCCAACGCAAAATCAACAATGATCAAAACTAACAGAGTCAACAAAAAGTTCTTTAGCCCATCTATCAAAAAGTGCCTCTGAACAGCGCGGCGCATTTTGCCAATCGCTACACGAATCTGCTTAGGAACAGAGCTAGAGTTTTTGAGCGCCATTTATATAATTTTCTCCTTCCTATAGCAATTTATACTTTTTCCGTAATGACCATTCCAAGGTTAAAAGAGCCACAAGAATAATAAACAAAATACGGTTATCCCATAATGGAAAAGGAGGGCTCTCAAAGGCAAGCTTCCTAGTCATATCAGGTATCATTGATGGGAGACCTTGTAAATTATCTGGATTCAAATAAGCAGTTCCAGACAACTTAGCTAAACCCATTAATTTATTCCGGTCCAACCAAGTATCTTTTATTTCTTTAAGTGGCAGAGTAACTGTGAAACTTGAATCAATTTTCACTTTGCCGCTTCCATCTTCGGGAAGCTCTACAAACACACTGTATGAACCCTCCTTAGCTGCTACTATTGTCGCCTCATAAACTCCAGGTTGACCATTTAAAGGTGCAAACGAAATTTCTGAAGGCTCTTCGCCAGGTAAGACTAGCTGCCCTTTGACCTCTTCGGCAATTAACCATTCAAAATTCTGCTCTTTGAGACGAGCATTAATTTTAATTCGATCTCCTATCTGATATCGAAACCTCTCGGTCTCTATCATTCCCCTACGCTTACCAGCTAATGAACGGCCCTCGACCAAATAACGAGTCGTTTGAATCCAAAATCTTT
>JABGYE010000040.1:0-35036 GCA_018675395.1 Akkermansiaceae bacterium | reverse complement strand
TTGCAGATTTAGAACAACGTGGAATGCTCGATGAAACATTGGTAATATGGGGAGGGGAATTTGGACGTCTCCCAGTCTCTCAACTCTCAGGAGGAAAACCAACGGGGCGAGACCACAATCCTCATGCAGGTTGCTACTGGTTTGCCGGAGGCGGTACCAAAGGAGGGACATCTTACGGTGAAACGGATGAAGTAGGCCATAAAGCGGCAGTCAACACTGTAGAAATTCATGATATTCATGCAACAATCCTTCACCTTCTAGGAATGGATCATAAACGACTCACTTATCTACATAGTGGCAGACGTTTCAGATTAACCGATGTGTCTGGGAGAGTGATTCACGATGTTGTTGCTTAACATTGTTGTCCTGAAAAGATTCCAGCATTTACTGCAAACCAATAAACTAAATCCATGCATCTGATCCTCTTTATTCTTTTCTTTGCAATGACCGGCATAACCAAAGCTGATGATTGGCCCGGATGGTTCGGTCCTGAACGGGACGGTGTATGGCGCGAAAAAGGGATAGTAAAAAAATTTCCGGAAAACGGGCCAAAGATATTATGGAAAACAAAAATTAATAGAGGCTATGCAGGTCCGGCCGTTTCCAAAGGTAAGGTCTTTATAATGGATCGAGAGTTAAATAAAAATGCTAAATCTCCCGATAATCCTTTTTCAAGAGGCGAAATTCCTGGCAACGAAAGACTCCTCTGCATTGAAGCTGAGAGTGGTAAATTAATTTGGGAAAAGCCTTATGATTGTGATTATACAATCAGTTATTCTGCTGGCCCCAGAGCAACTCCAATAATCGAAAAGGAACGGGTTTACACAATAGGAGCGGAAGGCAATCTATTTTGCAGAAAGACAAGTGATGGTTCTACAATATGGGCCAACGACTTTAATACTGCCTTCAACATAAAAACACCCACTTGGGG
Source organism: Akkermansiaceae bacterium (assembly GCA_018675395.1). Taxonomy (GTDB): domain Bacteria; phylum Verrucomicrobiota; class Verrucomicrobiia; order Verrucomicrobiales; family DEV007; genus EC70. The sequence goes on along the minus strand of JABGYE010000040.1, from coordinate 34,105 downwards.
GTTTTCAGCCAGTCCCTTGATTCATGGTGAACTACTCATATGTCTTGCAGGGGGTCAAGGATCAGTGGCTGTCGCTTTTGACAAATTAACCGGCAAAGAACAATGGCGATCCCTGAGTTCTAAGGAACCTGGATACGCTCCACCAGTAATCGTTAATCATGGAGACAAAGAACTTCTCATTGTCTGGACCCCAGAATCGGTGAATGCACTAAATCCCAAGACAGGAAAGAAAATATGGTCAATTCCATGGGAATTACGTTTTGGTCTTAGCGTAAGCACTCCTCAACTTGTTGGAGATATCCTTTTCTTATCTTCATTCTACAATGGCTCAATGGCTCTAAAAATTAAAGCCAGCGAAGAACCCGAAATTGTCTGGAAAACTGCCAAGGTAAGCGAAAAGAGAACAGAGCATCTCCACGGCATCATGAATACAGCCGTCATTAATGAAGGCTATATTTATGGGGCCTGCAGCTATGGGGAATTTAGGTGCCTGTCTCTGAAATCAGGAAAAAGGATATGGGACTCACTCGAACCTGTTGGTTTGGAAAGACCCTCTCGTTGGGGAACAGTATTTGTTACACCACATGAAAATCGATATTTCTTGTTCAGTGAAACTGGTGATCTTGCAATCGCAGAACTATCAAAGTCCGGATACAAGGAAATCAGCCGCGCTCATGTCATTGAACCAAACGGTATCGACATGAGGCAACGTAAGATCGTTTGGTCTCATCCGGCATATGCTATGAAATCTTGTTTCATCAGAAATGATACAGAACTGATCAGGGTATCACTCTCTTCTGAATAAGTTCTCGGAACGGGTTTAGACCTTAGCAGGATCAACTGCTTTATAATTACCTCCGAATCGCCTCGCAATATCTTTAAGAATAGCCTGACCAATACCTTTGACGCTAATACAATTTACTTTCGGCAACCGGCTCCCAGTATAAATCCTCTTTGCTTCTTGGAGGACAAGATCCACAATGGCGGTGTTGTTAAGTTTCTGACCATTTTTAGAGGTCCCAGGTTCACCATCAGCAATCAAGAATACTGAACTAGGTTTCTGAAAGAACGCTGCTACCAGTGCCAAATCCATACGAGAACTGCCGCTAGTGCCTGCCAAAGCCTGCACTGCTCCTGGTAAAATGGGAGTGTACTTGATCCCATTATTATCGGCACCTCTAGTGCCCCACTCTGATGTTCTAGTTCTATCAAATGCTCCTCCACCTCTTTTATTGATGAAATAAACATTCATCCACGTTTTTGCTCGCGCAATGTTACCAGAATTTGCCTTTACGGGCTGTGGCGCAAATCCATCACAATCTTTTCCAAAACAAATTATATTGAAGCTAATATTTGGAGATAGAGCAGCAAGTGTACGGACAATCTCCCTCCTGAGAGCCTTTATCCCATTAGGACCACAATTATTATTCATGCTGGTCGAAGTATCTATGACAAGAATTATGCGGTTCCCACCCCCACTAGTTCCGAAAAATTTTGCACCTCCTCTACCGTCCCCAAACCCACCGATACCAAACCCATCACCAAAATCATTCCCAAATGCAGGTGTATCTGAAAAAGTTGTGATTTCTGGCATCACTATGGATGAGGCATTCGTTGCGGTAATTGTGTTATCGGCTCTCCTAGAAGGTGGAGCAGGTTTTTCTAATGTTACCTTTTTAGCAAAAGAACGCTTCTCCGGAATCAGATCAGCATTTGAAGAACTGGCCTCAACAATCATTTCGATTTCTTCTGAATCAAAATTTGCTATGACCATGAAAGCTAAAATTGAAAAAATAACTACGTGGAAAAAAACAGCAATCCCTAGTGAAAAGGCCTGAGATTTTTTTCTTTGTGATTCGGGAAAATCATCACTGATTTCCTCTTCTGCCAAAAAATCGTTAGGTATATTCTGTTCTGGTGGACGGAATCTGTTTGATCTTTTTTCAGACATTATAGTTGGGCGGATTAAAAAATCCGAGTACCGGCTTCTTCTTAATATAACGCTTATCTTATCCCTTTATTAGCAAATAATTAATTATGATAATTAACTCTCGGCTAATTAAACCAATTCCAGGGAATTGATGTGAAAGGCAATGTTTTTGACTCATCCTTGTCTTGCGTAACAGCTATTCTCTCATGCCCATCAAGAACAAGCATCCCGCGATCGCTTTCAGCACGAGACAAAGGTTCATGCCCAGATCCAGGCCTTCCAACGCAGGAAGGAAGCACAAACAATAGTAACGCAAAAAACGCCTTCATAATTATAAATATTACAAAATTAGCGACTTATGTGAAACAAAAAATATCATTATAACCCATCTTCCTTAACGACGAATTTATTTCTTTAGGGCGAGGACCAGAGATCTGAACCTCTTTTTCTTAGGGTCTTTTAGTGACTTACATGCACATTTCCCATCTACCAATTTGTCAAAGGAGTCTTTTTGAACAACTCGATGAGCGACGGTCCCATCATCACTAAAAATTCGAATCTTATCATGATCTGGAATTGGAGCAATCGCTTCGGGATTTAGGTTTGTAAAAGATTTAATTCTATTAGGAACACTTCCGGGAACGCCGTCCCAAGAATAAAGAACAGAACTTAACTTATCAGATCGATCTCCTGCTACTAAAAAATACCGCAAGTGATAAGAAGAATACTCAATTGAACGAATGCCTCTGCTCTGCACTTTAAGGTAAACTGGTGCTCCAAACATTGGCTTCGATTGACCATGAATTACCGCATTAGGATTTTTAAGAGGAATAAGTAAGGCCTGCTTTCCAGATATCGGATTCCTCAGTCCGATGTATAGAGCGCTACCATCGGCATTAGTCGATAAACCTTCAATATTTAAACCGTTCTCTTTAGGGGCCAGCGATTTTCCAGAATCTTCGCCAATGACACCAACACTAGCCTTCAAATTAAGATCCTCACAAGATAGCAAGGCACTCAGTAAATCATCAATAGCAATACCTTCCGGTTTTAAATCAAATTTTCCTTCTTGATTAATAATTTTAGTGGCAAAAAAGCGATACCTGCTACTTCTCCATTTACCTTTCTTATTACGACCATGAGAAGTTATCCAATAAATTAAATCCCCCACACGTGTACATGCCTCAATGTCTGATTCAGGGTGTGATTCGTCTTGGACACCAAGAAAAGTATCCAGTGAATATTGTGCCAAAGGCATACCTGGACGCTCCAAAGAATAGATCCTGAGAACATTGTCCTCATCATCAGCCACAACAAACGTATTCTTATCTAAGGCAACTGCAGCAGACGCGTCACAAGATCCATAAAAAAAAGTTTCCTCTGCCGCAACTACAAGACACTGAGCTGCCATCAGAATGGCTAGAATAATCTGCATGCCTCTCATTGGTTTAAATTAGCCTCAAGATGACAGTTTTGAAACCAAAGATATATGACTTCTAATGAAAATCATTGTCTTTTCAGCTCATCGATCTGATCCCTGATCAGTGCAGCTTTTTCAAATTCAAGTTTTGAAGCCGCTTCCTGCATTTCAACCTTCAGCTCGCTAATGACTTGAGCCACATCAATATCATCGTCATTTCCTGCCAATATCTCCTCAGACACTTTTGTCCCACCAAGGGTCATATGTAATGATTCCTGATCAGCGCGGCGAACACTTTCAGGAACAATATCATTGCTTTCATTGTATTCGACCTGCCTTCGTCTCCTATATTCAGTAATATTGACAAGACCTTCTATGCTCTTTGTCATTTCATCGCAAAATAGCACTACTCTTCCTTCAACGTGTCGAGCTGCCCGGCCGGCCGTCTGAATTAGTGATGTTTCACTTCGAAGATAACCTTCCTTGTCAGCATCCAAAATACAAACTAAAGCAACCTCAGGAAGATCAAGCCCTTCTCGGAGAAGATTAATTCCCACAAGAATATCAAATTCACCAGCACGCAGTGCTCTTAAGATTTCCACCCTTTCGATCGCTCCAATGTCACTATGCAAATATCGAACTCTAAGATCAACATCACGTAAATAATCAGTAAGATCCTCAGCTGTTCTCTTTGTGAGTGTAGTTACGAGGATCCTATTACCTGACTCAGTTGCACTCCGACACAGTTCAATGGTTTCATCTATCTGGCCTTTCAATGGCTTAAGTTCAACTAAGGGATCTAGTAACCCTGTGGGTCGAATAATCTGTTCAACGATCAAATCTTGGCCAGAATCATTAACATTAAATTTATCAACTTTCTGAGAAGAGCCTGAAATATGAGGGACTAACTTTGGTAAAATCTCACCAGATCCTTTCTTCTTACTCTTCTTAGGTATGTATTTTGAATTTCCAACCTTGCTATTCTCTATCTCAAACCTTGCAGGCGTTGCGCTTACATAAACACGCTGACCTGTTAGATCCATAAATTCATCAAATTTTAGCGGCCTGTTATCAAGTGCACTCGGTAATCTGAATCCATAATCTACAAGATTAGTTTTTCGAGATTTATCCCCCTCATACATTCCTCCTACCTGAGGCACTGTGGCATGTGATTCATCAATAACGGTCAAATAATCCTCAGGGAAAAAATCAAGCAATGTAGAAGGTCGAGAACCAGGTGATCTTGACCCTAAGTGCCTAGAATAATTTTCTATTCCTTGACAAAAACCCATTTCTTGCATCATTTCGATGTCATATTCTGTTCTTTGCCGGATCCTCTGAGCCTCAATAAATTTTTGATTCTTTTCAAAAAATGTCACTTGGTCTTCGAGTTCAATACGAATTTCTTTGATAGCGCGTACCATCTTATCAGCTGGAGTAACAAATTGCTTAGCGGGGTAGAAATTATAATTATCTAAACGGGATATAATGTTTCCACTCATTGGATCGAAGGCTGAAATTCTATCAATTTCATCTCCAAAAAATTCGACTCTGATCGCTTCATTATCCAAATAAGCAGGTATAACATCAACCACGTCTCCACGAGATCGGAACTTACCACGCGTAAACGCAACATCGTTACGCTCATATAGCATATCAACTAGCCTTGTTAAAAACTTGTCCCTGTCCATCTTCATGCCTACATGGACAGGGCACATCATGTCCTTGTAATCATCTGGAGACCCCAATCCATAAATACATGAAACGCTCGCAACAACAATGACATCTTCTCTGGTCAAAAGAGACCCCATGGCCGAAAGACGAAGACGTTCAATCTCATCATTAATTGAAGAGTCCTTTTCGATATATGTGTCGCTACGAGGTATGTATGCTTCCGGTTGATAGTAATCAAAATACGATACGAAATACTCAACGGCATTGGTTGGGAAAAAATTTTTGAATTCTGAGTAAAGCTGAGCTGCGAGAGTTTTATTGTGCGACATGACCAAAGTCGGTCTGTTCATGCCAGCAATGACGTTAGCCATCGTGAATGTTTTTCCTGAACCCGTTACGCCAAGAAGAGTCTGGTGCTGGTTACGAGCACTTAAAGATTTTATCAATTTATCAATGGCCTGCTGCTGATCGCCGCGGGGCTGGTAATTAGAACGAAGCTGAAAATGGCAAGCCATCACACTCTATGAATCACGAATGAAGAAATTTCACAAGCCGGTTCCTTCTTTTCACTGCTCTTTAGTGTCCCTGTCTCCAGCAGTATTCTCACCTATCTCCAAGTCCCATCGGTCACCGCAACCTGAACATCGATACGCTACCCAGTCACCAATAGAAAACCCAAATTCAGGTTCAATTGTAAGCCGATAAGCCAATCGCCCACAATCAACACAAGTCACCTTATCAGGAATTTCCATCACTTAAACAAAACCAGAAGCAATGAATTAAAAGAATATTCCCCGCCTTAAAATGCTGATGTATTAACCTGTGAGTGGTAATAATCTTATTCCTGTTCACCACTTTCTTTCCTTGCTCTTGCAGTGTCAGCAGCAGCAAAAAGTAGAACACCGACTGGAATTGAAAGCCCAGCCAAACACACAAATACCTGAAACCATTGAATGCCCATATATTATATAAACGGTGAATTAATACGAATCTTTCATTCGTTATGATAAATATTAAACCTTTATTAACAATTGTCGACTGAAAATACTGTTTCTTCTGCTCGAGAATGTTTTGAATGTATGAATCCATGGAATCTTTAATAATTGCCGAACTCAAAAATACTATACCTTCTAATCCAGGAGAATATGCTGTATGCGGCCAAATTTCTGGGGCAATACGTAAGCAAACCCGAAACGGAAAACCTTATTACGAAGTAGAGCTTTGTGATTCTAGCGGATCAATCAAATTAAAAGCTTGGCAGGACTCGGTGGCATTCTCTCAAGCAGAATCTTTGAAAGGAAGTGAATGGGTAAGGATAAGAGGACACTGGTCAAGTAACGAATACGGACTCGATGCTCGTGATTGGCAATTATCCACTCTTGGAGCAGAAGAAATTGCCGATGTTCTTGCAGGAACAGAAGAAACCAAATTAAAACAAGAGGAGGATTACAATTATATCCAATCAGTATGTGAAGCATTATCGGATCCAAGGTTTCGTAGCATCTGCACAAAGTTTCTAGAACGCTTTGGTGATCGTTTTAAGCGTTCGGCAGGAGCACGAAACTTGCATCATGCGCGTCGAGGAGGCCTAACCGAACATGTAGCACAGATGATCAGGAGTGCGGAAGGTATCTGCTCAGCCTACACCAACCTGAATCGTGACTTGCTGATCTCGGGTATTCTTTTCCATGATTGTGGAAAAATGTGGGAGAATACTTTTCCAAAAGATGGTTTTACGATGCCTTACGATTTCCGAGCAGAACTAACTGGCCACATATCGATTGGAGCCGAAATGGTAAATTCCTTATGGAGGGAAACCGAATCGGATGCAGGTGAAGAATGGAAAATGATAGAACCAAGTAGTGAAAAGGCACGGATCCATCTAGTTCATCTAATCCTCTCACATCACGGAAAAATAGAATACGGATCACCGGTCCTTCCTAAAACACCGGAAGCCATTATACTTCATCACATTGATAACATTGATGCAAAAATAGAAATGATCTATCAGGGTTACGAGGAACAGGAGCCTCTCTCACAAGAAGTCCTAAGTAAAGTCTGGGCACTCGAGACCAACATCGTTAGGCCCTTGGAAAAATATGGCACTTCCGCTGATCAAACTGGACTCAATAATAATTAACATCCGATAAATGTTAGAATGAGTTTTAAATTCTTCAAAAAGCGAAATATATGGTTGCCAACATGGCCATTCGTTCTGGTTTCAATCCTTTTTATAGTTACGAGCATTTCCTTCATTTTGTTCTCATCCCACAATTTCCTTGCGGTCACGAACAAAGTCCCTAACGCCAAGATACTAGTTGTAGAGTCTTGGATGGCTGACAATTCCATGGAGCAAGTAGCAGAAATTTTTAATGCCGAGAATAATAATTACGAGTCCTTATGGCTAATCGGCCCCAGACTTGAAAGGGGCTATTATATATCAGAGAAATACAAAACTTATAGCCAAATGGGTGCCGCAACACTAAAGGCACTCGGCGTTCCTCAAGATAAAATACATTTGGCCCCTGCGAGCAAACCCCTCCGGCACCGAACCTTCAGTGCAGCAGTAAACTTAAAAAATGAATTGAAACAAAGTGGCCTCAGCTCAGAACCATTCGACCTCATCACATTAAACGTCCATGCGCGCCGGAGCTGGATCACAGTTAAAAAAGTATTTGGAAAGAAAGACCAGATAGGAATCATTGCTTTGCCGCCAGTGGCTTATGATGCTGAAAAATGGATGAAATCTAGTGCAGGAGTTAAAAGTACAATCTTCGAATCTATTGCCTGCCTCTATGAATTATTGACGAACAGCGGAAGATAGAAAAATTAAACATATAAAAAATGGAATCAAAGTTCTTTCCATAATGTTCTGATTTTCAATAATATAAAAAAATGTTACGGGCCTCTCATTATCAAATCAACACATCCTTTAATTTATTAATTCCGATCAGCTTTATCCTGATAAACACTTTAACTTGTCAGGCAAATCCTCTCAAAGGCACTAATCCACTTCTCTGGGAAGGCGATATTGCTTCAAAGCTAGTCGATACTGCAGATGCATTCCTGTTGGAAAAAATTGATCAAGCCGTTCTAAAAAGGAACGCAAAAACCGAGCTGCAAAATAATATTGCTTCGCCTGAAGAAAGCCGCAAACAATTAAAACATATTATCGGAATTCGTGATGAAAGAGTGAAGGGTTCTGAAATCCTCACAGGTAGAATTATTCATAAGGGTCCAGAATACTCTATTCGAAATTTTCGATTACAAGCCTTTGGAGGCGTTTCAGTAGAAGGACTATTGATCGAACCTGAAGAAGCTGAATTCACAACTATTTATATCCCAGACCCTGAAAGTTTTGCCAACTCAACAAGGCCACAAACGCTCGCGGCGAACGGACACCGTGTCTTTGTTCCGGTGCTCATTGATCGCCAGGCAAAATACAGGAAAATTAGCAATCGTGAGTTCCTCTACCGATCCGCTTTTGAACTTGGTAGACATTTAATCGGCTACGAAATTCAAAAAGTATCAGCGATCATCGATGCTTTGGATGATACTAATAAAGGTATTGGGGTGGCTGGGGATGGCGAAGGTGGTCTCATCGCTTTTTATGCTGCAGCGGTTGATGAGCGAATTGAACGTGCGTGGGTCATTGGACACTACGGCAAGAGGGAAAGGGTATGGGATGAGCCAGCTTATCGAAACATATTTGGCCTGCTTAATAACTTTGGAGATGCTGAAATTGCTAAGCTCATTCATCCTAGAGTTCTAGTCATTGATCCTTCACAGGCTCCTGAAATTATCGTTCCTAGAGGGACCGGAGGTAAACCTGGAAAGGTCCCCAGTTTTAGTCCGGATCAGGTACTATCGGAAATAAAGAGGGCAGGCCTTAGTCCAGGAGACATAAGCACTTACATGGGTAAGAATGTAAAAATACATAAAGCAATTTCGCTACCGTTGAAAGAACTTGGCAACGTTCAGGACCGATCCTTCAATGAAATTGATCAGCACAACCAACAACTATTGGCTCAGAGCGCAGAAACCAGAAAACGTTATTTTTCGAAAATAGATACTTCAACAATGGAGAAGTTTCAGGCCAGTATCGAGCCCTATAGAAAAAAATTTGCATCTGAGGTAATTGGTCAATTTGATGATGAGCTTGTTCCAGCAAATCCAAGGACCAGACTAATCAGTGAGACTGAAAAAGTTCTTACATACGAAGTAGTATTAGATGTTTTTAGAGGTAATAAGGGACTCTTCGCTTATGGCATCCTTGTTATTCCAAAAGACATTGAGAAAGGAGAAAAGAGACCCGTTGTAGTTTGTCAGCACGGGCTAGAAGGCCGTCCCCAATCCACGATAGGAGAAAAGGATCATCATTATTATAAGGCTTTTACTACTGAACTCGCCAAGCTCGGTTTTGTGACTTTTGCACCACAAAATATATACATTTTTCAGGACAGGTTCCGAGCCCTTCAATTCAAAGCCAACGCAATAGGGAAAACACTCTTTTCCTTGATGGTGCCGCAGCATCAACAAATCACTGACTGGCTAGGTTCACTCGAATTCGTAGACAAGGAACGGATTGGTTTTTACGGTCTCTCATACGGAGGGAAATCCGCCATGCGAATTCCTCCCCTAGTTTCAAATTATTGTCTCTCAATATGTTCCGCTGACTTTAATGAGTGGGTCTGGAAAAATGCATCAACCAGATCCAGATACAGTTACGTGTGGACCGGTGAATATGAAATATTCGAATGGGATTTAGGCAGCACCTTTAATTATGCAGAGATGGCTGCACTCATTGCTCCTCGACCATTTATGGTCGAGCGGGGACACTTTGATGGCGTTGCCCCGGACGAGACCGTAGCTTACGAATTTGCGAAAGTCAGAAATCTTTATTCTGCAAAGCTCGGTATCGGCAATAAAACGAAAATTGAGTGGTTCGTTGGCCCGCATACAATTAATGGAAAAGAAACATTTGATTTCCTTCGTCAGCATTTGAATTGGCCAGAAAAATAGGAATCAATCTATAAAAATTACCTTATTCCTACGTCTCACATAGTTGCCTCCTGGAAGATTAATCTTAGCAGTTGATTTGTCTTTAATTAAAGATCTGACCAATTCCACTTCTGCAAACCCTACTCCTGGCAAATTTGCCTTTCTCAACCAATACAATATGGCTCGTGCCTGTAACGCACTATTTAGTTGATTGAGTTTTAGTAAAGGCAGTTCATTTTTATTAATCCAAGAAAATTCCGAAGATAAGATAATCTCTTCAATCATATCCGATTCACGCATAGACACTTCAGCAGCTCGTGCAACTGCCTTCGTTACATCGCGTTGGAATATTTTTCTGAGACTAGGAATGAGTGTGTTCCGTACCCGATTGCGCAAAAATTGATTACTATGATTGCTTGCATCTTCTCGATAACGAATACTGTTCGCTTTTACATAAGCATCAATATCACTACGCCAAACAGACAATAGTGGCCTCAATAGCTCGATGCTCAATCCATTCGATACAATCTTCGATTTGCTTCGTATACCAGTCAATTTCCCTGATCCACGAAACAAATTCATCAGTACAGTCTCAACATGATCATCTGCATGGTGCGCTAATATCACACGCTTGCAACGCCATTTCTTAGATACTCGCGCAAAAAAATCCAACCTCTCGTCTCTGGCAGTGACTTCAATTGAAGACTTTCTCTGCTCAGAAAGTTTACCCACGTCTTTCTTTTCAGATTCAAATTCAAAATCGTAACTCCGGGCAAGATTTCGAACAAATCTTGCATCTGAACCTGAATCCCTACCCCTCAATGAATGATTGAGATGACATACAATAATATCTCTGCATCGGAGATCGAACTTGAGCCAATGCAACAATGCAACTGAATCGCACCCCCCGGATACCCCTACTAGATAACGTTTTCTATTGCTGATACCAGCAGTTTCAGGGCTTGGAAAACTCACACCTCAGTCACTGCTATCAAATAGCATCCTTTAGGCCATGGCCTGATAAATTGGCTCGGCTCCTTCAACACCAACAAGCTTCTGGTCCAGACCATTATAGAAATAGCTCAAATTATTTTGATCAAGCCCCATCAGATTAAGAACTGTGGCATGAAGGTTTCTCACATGGTAAGGATTCTCAACTGCCTTACTCCCTAACTCATCAGTAGTTCCTACACTAACACCGCCCTTAATACCTCCACCTGCCATCCACATAGTAAAACCATAACTGTTATGGTCTCGACCTGTTCCCTTTGCATATTCAGCAGTCGGTTGACGTCCGAATTCACCACCCCAAACCACTAACGTCTCTTCTAAAAGACCCCTCTGCTTCAAATCTTTTAGTAGGCCAGCAATGGGTTTATCTGTTCGGCCGCAATGATAATCATGATTCTTTTTAAGGTCACCATGCGCGTCCCAGTTAGAATCATTATGAGCCCCTCCAGAATATACCTGTATGAATCTAACGCCACGTTCTACTAACCTTCTGGATAAAATGCACTTACGTGCAAAATCGTCAGTCCTCGAACCATCAAGACCATACAAATCTTTCACATGTTGCGGTTCAGAATTCACATCTATGGCCTCTGGAGCAGTGGATTGCATGTTGTAAGCAAGCTCATAACTGGCAATACGAGCACTAAGATCTGAATTATCTTCCCGACCAGAGAGGTGTTGAGAATTCAATTGATTTAAAGATGTAATAACTTTCCTTTGCTCAATCGCATCCATTCCTTTGGAATGTTTAAGATTGAGAATCGGGTCTCCGGTAGGACGGAACACTGTACCTTGGTACGAAGCCGGCATGTATCCAGAAGTCCAATTCTTTGCACCGGAAATAGGCCCGCCAGTGTGATCGAGCATCACTACATAGCCTGGCAAATTCTGATTCACAGATCCGAGCCCGTAATTAACCCAAGATCCTAGTGAAGGTTTACCACTAATCAAAGATCCACTATTCATCATGAGCATGGCAGATCCATGAATTGGTGAATCGGCAGTCATTGAATGAACAAAAGCCATATCATCAACGCAGGTCCCAACATGAGGAAAAAGTTCTGAAACCATCTTCCCACACTGTCCGTAAGGTTTGAAGGACCACTTTGGACCAACTACACGACCCTTGTTCTTTTTGCCCCCTCGCCCATGGGTCTTCACATCAATTGTTTGTCCATCCAAGGGATAGAGTTTTGGCTTATGATCAAAAGTGTCCATGTGACTAGGCCCACCATACATAAAAAGAAATATGACTGATTTTGCCTTTGCTGGCATCATCTGAGGCTTAGGATAAAGAGGATTTCCTCCAGCTGCGTTAGCCGAGCCTTTGAAAAATCCATCATTGGCAAGCATTCCTGTTAGAGCCATTGATGTGAAGCCTCCGCCAACAGTGTGCATGAATTCACGGCGATGAGTTTGTCCGCAAAATGTATTACGTGGTAATTTCATGGTCTGTTCTTTCTTTTATGGGATATAAATTATCTATTATTATAGCGGTTCTTAATCAACAAATATAAACTCATTCATGTTCAGCGCCACTAGGCAAAATCTCTGGAGTGCATTCTGATCATCCAAGCCATGTTCATCTTTAAGAGTTTTAATCATTTGTTGTGCAATTTCTACAGACTTTGGATTAGCCGGTTTAGATGTAACAATCTCTAGCCCTCTCTTGATACGGGCACTCATGTCTCCATTGACTTCCTCTTCTAAGCGCTTTGCAAAAATAGCAGCCTTTTCATTAACAAAGTTACTGTTAATCATATTTAATGCCTGCGTTGCTACAGTAGTTGTGAACCTTTGCGGGCAAGGTGCATCAGTGTCAGCAAAATCAAATCCTGTCAGCATCGGATCCTTTAGTGAACGTTTAATCTTAATGTAAACTGCTCTGCGGTTCTGTTCTTCTAATGGAGAATTACCCCACTTTCCACCCTTCGTTGATGATGTGGCTAAGACAGCTTCGTCCAGTTTAGAGTAAAAACTTTCACCCCCCATCTTGAGATTCAATTGGCCCGCGACTGCTAAAATATTATCACGAATTTCCTCCGCACTCATCCGGCGCATATTGAATCTCCAAACGAGGTTATTCTGAGGGTCCTTGGCAAGAGCTTCTTTTTGTGCTCTTGATGACATTTGGTAAGTCTTCGACAACATGATCATGCGTTGCAATTCCTTGACACTCCATTTTCTTCTCACAAATTCAGTGGCCATCCAGTCCAGTAACTCAGGGTGAGTGGCTTTAACACCGAGATATCCAAAGTCACTCGGACTCGATGAAATGCCTTTGCCAAAATGATTTTGCCAAACCCTATTCACTGCGACACGTGAAGTGCGCGGGTTTGAAGGCTCAGTCATCCATTGTGCAAGGACCTTTCTACGACCTGTTGTTTTCTGGCCTGATTTTGGCGCAGGGATGGTCGGCTTCGTTCCACCAAGAATAGGAGGAAATGCAGGGTCAACAGGATCACCCTTTACATTGGCATTGCCTCTGTAATGAACATGCATCTGCTCTGCATTGGTTCCAAATTCTTTGACTACCATTGCTTGCATCGGCCCGCTAGCTTTGGGTGCTTTAAGTTTTTTCAAATCGTTAACAAATTGTAGGTAGGTACTAAGCTGTTCCTCACTAAAAACTTCTTTTCCTCTATCTCTCATCAAATCCGCAATGTTAACTGGAGCCTTAGGTGCCTCAAGTGCCTCAAGACTCATATCAAAGAATTGTCCTCCGCCACTATTCTTAACATGAACCGACACTACGTTCCTGCCCGTCTGCAAGGCCGTCACCGCTTTCTGATCCAATGGTATTTCGATATATTTGGCAACAAAGCCCATGCGCTTCGCTATTTGCTGACCATTTAGATAAACTTCAATATCTTCATCATGGTAAGCCTGCATCTTCAATGCCTTTGGAATGAGGGTCAGCTGAAAACTTGTCTGCAACCATATATTTTCTGTATTCCATGGCGTTTTCCCTTTTTCATTAGGAACTGCCCCACCGAAAGGTGCTATTCCCGATTTCCATTTTGCCTCCTGAGCCCTAAAACCAACTGCTGACCAATCAGCAGGTGGTTTTTCTGTAGTGTAATGCCAGCGCTGCTCACGTTTACGATGATTAGCAACAAGAACATTGTCTGACAATCCTGTAAGGTTCTTTTCTAATTCTTTGGCAAGCTTAGCATCTAATTTAGCAAATCGTTTCGTAGCAATTTTTTCAATCGCAGTTATGCGGTTTGTTAGATCAGTTGATTTGTCTTGGCGAATTTTTTCCTGCTCTTTTCTTTTTTGTGGATCACCTACCTGATTCAAATCAACGACGACTCCACGTCCTTTGTCATTGTTCGTAACACCATTAAAAAATGCAACAAAGCTATAATAATCCTTCTGCTTGATAGGATCAATTTTGTGATCATGACAACGGGCACACCCTAGGGTCATTCCAAGGAATCCTTCCGAAGTGACCCTGACTATATCATCCAACACATCGTACCTGTGCTGCAATCTATCCACTGGCTCATCGTCCCACTGCATAAGTCGGAAGAATCCAGTGGCTATCATTGATTCATGGTCTAGGTCATCCAATTCATCGCCGGCAAGCTGCTCCATAATAAATCTGTCGTATGGCTTATCATTGTTATAGGCATCAATGACCCAATCTCTATAACGCCAGATGTGTGGCTTATTGGAGTCCCTCTCAAATCCGTTCGATTCAGCGTACCTGACTACATCTAACCAGTGCCTAGCCCACTTCTCTCCGTACTGTGGTGAATCCAATAATTGATTGACCAACTTCGCCCAAGCATCAGGTGATTTATCAGCTACAAAATTAGCTACTTGCTCAGGAGTGGGAGCCAATCCCGTAATGTTCAAGTAAGCTCGGCGAGCAAGCTCGTCTCTGGAAGCTGGCGGATTAGGGCTCAGCCCATTATCGGTAAGCTTAGAAAGGATAAAAGCATCAATAGGATTCTTTTGCCATTCAGCATTTTTTACTTTGGGAACGTCCGGCGTCTTAAGTGGTCGGTTAGACCAAAAGTTTTTAGTCGTCTCATTAATCTCGGTCGTTTTTACTTCAGAGAAAAGAAAGGACTGTGAAACAAAGAACGCTCCCAAAATCATTATTGGGAAACGAAACAAATAAGATTGGGGAAATATCATCATCCTAATGCTAAATTATGCTTGAAGATTACTTATTCAAACCTCCAATAAAAATAAAATATTACTTAATTTCCTTAATTTTTTAAGTGAAATCATACTTTACTAATAAAATAGTAGGCAATTAAGCTCCTCTTTACACTAAGCTTGCCAGCAAAAACTATTAAATTAGATAATAAATTCCACTAATGAATGCCACGAAAAACAAAGTAACTATGACACTTTTCATTGCTCTTTGCTTAATGATTAATGGAACAACTCAAGCCAAAGATGCTCTCAAGGTCATTCATGACAAAGAAGCCGGAACGATCCGCATATATCGAGACGGGATCTCTGATCCAATTGTCACTCAAAATGCAAAGGCCGATTTCCGTCCTTACATGCACCCTATCAAATCCCCTAATGGCAAAGGTGAGTTAACTCAATACAGTCCCGGACATCATAAGCATCAGACCGGACTTTACTGGGGCTTTACCAGAGTCAATGGAAGAGACTACTTTCACAATCCTCGAGGAGACTATTGGCAGCGCAAGTCCTTGCAAGTCCTCAAAAATGATAAGGGAAAGATCGGTTGGCAAACAGAATATTCGATGCTGGATAAAGATGGGCAACCCCTAATCACAGAAACTCAAGCATGGAAAATCGCAATCAGCAAAGATGGGAAAATAGTCATGGATCTGAAATGGACAGGGCTAGCTCATAAAAACATCACCATCGCAAAATATAATTATGGTGGGCTCTTTTTACGCATGCCATGGAAAAGGGGAATAAAAGCCGGAGTCATTAATTCAGAAGGAGACATGAATCAAAAAGGTGAAGGCAAACGTGCAAAATGGATCGATCTTGGAATGGAGATTAAAGGTCTCACCAAAGAAGGCCACATAGCTATTTTTGATCATCCAGAAAATGACGGGTTCCCAAACTTGTGGCGAATCGACGGGCAATTCGGAGTCGGGCCTGCTAGGGCACGCTTAGGCAGCTGGAACATTGAAAAGGGTAAGACAAAATCCTTCCTGCATCGTTTTATAATTTATGAGGGTGAGCACTCAAATGAGGAAATTATTAAGGAATGGAATGCATGGAGCAAGTAAAGGAAATCATCAAATCGAATGCATAGCGTTCGAATAATTTTATTCGGTTTTATTTTTATCGGAAAATTATTTGCCGATGATGATTCCATTGCTCTGCTGATTAAAACAGCACAAGATTCTGACAGCCCTGCACTGAGGACCGCGCTACTTAAGGGCATGATAAAGGGACTCGAAGGGCAGGTGGATGTTAATGCGCCCGAGGGCTGGAGCGAGCTAAGTGCCGAATTAAAGAAAAGTACCGATCCTGAACATAGAGCACTGGCTCGTGAAATTGGACAAATCTTCGGTGATGCAGGTGCCACTCAAAATGCTCTGTCCTTAGTAAAAAACCGAAAAGCAAAAATTAATGAGCGTAGATCCGCATTAAAAGCACTCATCAATCAAAAGCAACCAGAACTAGAAAAGCTAATACAATCTCTTCTTGATGAGCCTGAAATGAGAATGGATGCAATCCGGGCATTCGGAAAGATCGTAAATGCGGATGCTAATTACCTAATCAAGCAATACCCAAATTTTGATACACTGGCCAAGCGTGCTGTGATTGAAACTTTAGCCACTAAAAAAGAATCATCTGAGATTCTTCTTAGAGCCATCGAAAAAAAGAAAATCCTCCCAGAGGAAGTTCCTGCCTATACTGCTAGGGCACTGCATTCTCTGCTCGGTGAACGATTCGACAAAGCTTATGGCAAAGTTCAAGTACAGAACACTAACAAGAAAGAACTCATACTTAAATATTCTAAATTACTTGATGGCCCCGAAGCCTCAAAAGCAGATCCTGCGCGGGGAAGGATTGTCTTTTCGGCCGTTTGTGGTACCTGCCATCAAATGTATAACAAAGGCGGCATACTTGGTCCCGATCTGACAGGATCAAACAGAGCAAACAGGGAATATATCCTCCTTAATATCGTAGATCCGAATTTTGATGTCCCCGACGGATATAAAATGATAGTATTAAAAACAAAAAATGGCCGAGTATTAGCAGGAACAATTGGGGAAGAAGACTCTCAGAAAGTTGTATTGAAAACAGTTTCCGGAAAAGAAATAATAGCTAAAGAAAATATTAATGAACGACAGAAGTTGCCATTATCAATGATGCCAGAAGGGATACTGGAAACAATTCCTACAGAAGATTTCTTCGCACTGATAAAGTACCTGCAAACTGAAGAACAAACAGAACTACCTTAAATGAAAACAAAAAACTTCCTAATCACATTGCTGTCTATTGCAATGCTTATCAATTTTGCTTCCGCACAAAAATCGGACATTCTGACAATGTTTTTACAAAAAAGACAGCACAAAACAAGTAATGCGCCGTTCCTAAAACCAAAGGAAGCATTGGCAAAAATGTCCATACCAAAAGGATTCGAAGTATCCATCTTTGCGGCAGAACCTGACATTGGTGAACCAATAGCATTTTGCTTCGATGATAGAGGACGGCTCTGGACCCTCGAAAACGGTAACTATGTGAATCGCCGCTCCCACAAAAAAGGTGAAGGAACAAAAATTCAAATCCTTGAAGATACTGACAGTGATGGAGTCTTTGATAAGAAAAAACTTTTCACAGACAAACTTCCCTTTTCATCGGGAATCGCTACTGGGTTCGGAGGAATCTACGTTGGGGCACCCCCAAATCTGATCTTCATACCGGATGCAAATGGTGATGATAAACCAGACAGTAAGCCTGAGATACTCCTTGACGGGTGGGGCATTAATGATCGTCACGAAACTCTTAATAGCTTCATCTGGGGACCGGACGGTTGGCTATACGGTTGTCATGGTGTCTTTACCCAATCATACGTCGGCAAGCCTGGAGCAGCTAAGGAGGAACGGGATTTTATTGATGGAGGAATATGGAGATTTCACCCAGTAAAAAAACAGTTTGAAGTCTTTGCTCATGGCCTGTCCAACCCTTGGGGATTTGATTTCAATGATGTGGGTCAGGGCTTCGCAACGTGTTGTGTTATACCTCACCTCTTCCATGTTATTCAGGGGGGATACTTCACAAAACAAAGCAAACCACATAAGAATCCTTACGTATACAAACCAATTGAAACGATCAGGGATCATCGCCACTTGTCTGCGCATGGAGGAGCAAGGTTCTACTTGGCAGATACTTTTCCTGCTTCTTATAGGGATCAATTATTCATGTGCAACATTCATCAACATGAAGTCCTTGTCGATTTTATGGAAAAGAAAGGTTCAGGATACGTTGGTAAACATGGCTCGGATTTCCTTCCGGTTAACGATCTCGCCTGGGTAGGATTCAGTGTCGAAATTGGTCCAGATGGCGGCGTCTACATCCTCGATTGGCATGATACGGACGTATGCGGCAACGCTATTAATTTTCCAAATAGCGGAAGGGTCTATCGGATAATGCCTGAAAATGCTAAGAAGATAAAGCGTCCAAACCTCTCTAAACTCTCTGACCTCGAACTTGCCGAGATGCAAAACCATCCCAATGACTGGTACGTGAGGCATGCCCGAGTCATTCTACACCACAGAGCTTCTCAAGGTAATTTGGATAAAGAAGTCGTCGGCAAAAGTCTGGAAAAATTAATGAGTAGCGCCAAAACATCAGGGAAAAGGCTCAGAGCCTTATGGGCCGCTCATGTCACTGGTCTACTTAGTGAGGCCAAAATGGAGAGCCTCTTGAAGCACGATGACGAATATGTGAGGGCTTGGGCAATTCAGTTACTATGTGAAGATCAAAATTCTTCGGCCCAAGCGCGTAAAATGTTCACTTCAATGGCCACTAAAGATCCATCTCCCGTAGTTCGAGTCTATCTTGCGGCAGCTACACAACGAATGGAATTTGATCAGCGTTGGCCAATTCTCACTGAATTGGTAAAACATGAAAACGATGCCAATGATCATAACATTCCAAGAATGCTATGGTATGCAATCGAGCCAATGGTTCCTGAGAATTCAGCAAAAGCTTTAACTGTTGCTGTTTCCGGAAAGATTCCATTATTGCAGGAACTTGTTCCGCGCAGAATGGCTGTGAAAAAATCTGCGAAGAAATCAGGACCTGACCCCTCATGGCAAAAGCACATACAGAAAATCGCTCCTGGATTTAAGGTCCGTAATGTGGGAGAGGGAGGCGTCAGACCCATCAAGAGTTTCCGTAATGAAATTGCGGTTCAAACTCACCCGAAAGACAAGGAAGTGCCCTGTGAAATTTATCGAGATCTGGTAGTTCCCAGTGGTAAAAAAACCGTCCTCAAGGTCAAGGCGAGTTACCATGCCCATGGAGACTGGCAATTACGAGTGAGAGCGGGGAATGAAGTTATCTATGACAAGATCGTTGGAAACTCAGAGGTGAAGGAGCAGTGGCTGGAATTTGACTTGGATCTAAGTGAGTATGCTGGCAAAAAAATTCCTCTTGTGCTTGAAAACAAGGCCAATGACTGGCGCAACGAATTTGGATACTGGGGCTCGATAGAAGTAGTCAGCAAATAATTACCGAGGGGCCGGCCCATAAGGACCGGTCCCTTCAATGGCCCATTTCAGGTCAGATCGAATTGCATTTAACTCCATCAGGGGGTCCTTATGCTTTTTCCCATATTTTTTTAATGCCCTCGCAAGGGAACGTATTTTTTCACGGTGTTCAGGCAAAGCAATGCTATTACGAAGTTCGTTCGGATCATTCTCCAGATCAAAAAATCCAGCCCGGTCAGACCCTGAAAGGATTAGTTTATATTTCCTGCTGAAGGCCCCAAACCATGCCTTCCCTTTATTTTCTGCATTACCTATCCTTACAAAAGTCACGTCTTCCCAACTGTCCGGAGCCTTGCCGGTCCTAAGAAGAGTAGTAGCGTTCCGACCCTCGGCAGTCTCTTCCGAATCAACTCCGAGAAGGCCAAGAAGAGTCGGTTTAAAATCGACGGTTCCGAGAGACTCTCGAACTACAGTCCCTGGCTCAATCAGACCAGGGGCACGGATCAAGAATGGAATCCTTGCCGATCCTTCGCAAGGTATCCCCTTATTGTGTCGCCCTAACTCACCACACATGTCCCCATGATCGGATGTAAAGATAATCAGTGTCCTGTCCAGAATATTTTCTTCGCGGAGCGCTTTCAGAATACGTCCTACATTATCATCAATGCACTTGACCATGCCAAAATAAAGCGCCATCTGCCGTGCATTGAACCGGTCCTTCATAACCCGTTGGAATGATGGAAGGTCTTTGCCCTTTGCAAGTGCACTTGCCGGTTGACTAAAAGTTGCCGGATCAAACATGGTATCATAAGGAGCTCTTACCGTGTTCGGTCCGTGAGGATCAGGAATAGCAACCATATAACAAAATGGCTTATTCTTGTTAGTTCGAATAAAATCAATTGTTCGATCAAATAGAAAATCCGTAGTGAATGTCTTCTGATCGGCTCCGGCTAGAGAATAATTTGGTTTGCCCTCCTTGACTGCTCCAATGCGCGGTCCCTTAGGCCCAATCTCCAATTTTTTCCAGTGCCCACGGTTGAACATGAAACGGTTATCCGTAAAACCAAAATTTTTCTTGGGTCTCCAGCCCGGTTTAGCAGATCCAGCCAAATGCCATTTACCCGCGTAGCCGGTCACATAGCCACTATCTTTCAGAACATGAGCGAAAGTATTTACGCCATCATTGAGTGGAATATTATTATTAATTGCTCCTGCGTTCTGAGGATAGAGTCCAGAAATTAACGCAGCCCGTGAAGGGGTGCACACAGGTGAAGTCGCATAGTAACGGTCACAAATGGCCCCATCCTTGGCTATCCAATCAATGTTCGGCGTGTCAACTTTTACTCCCTTTCCCCATACAAATGCCTGATCGTCCGGCATCAGATCACGGTAACAGCCCAACGTTCTAAAATTATGCTCATCGGTCTGTATGACCAGCACATTCATTGGCTCTTCAGACCGGACAGGCATTAGAGCAAGAACAAAGAGTAGCAAAAAAATTGCTTTGGTTAAGATGAATGGCGATCTCATGACTATTTTTATAAAAGCATTACAGAACTCTGAAGCAATAACTAATAATAATTCAACGCCAAACCATTAAGTCTTCTCCTTAAAGAATAATGCTCAACGACATCAACAATCTAAAAGATAAGAGGAATAAACATGGATGCTGTTCTCATTTTCTCTTCCCAGAGCGCATCACTTATGAGCCGAGGGTCATCTGATCTTTGATTATTTTGATCACAAATGTAATTCCTTATGCTTGTTGCGTCTGGGATTTGGCTACAGTCATCATCAATGCAGTTTGCACTGAGAACATCATGGACCGAAATAATTTCCAACAAAATCTGATCAGGATTTCTCGCATTATTTTTGCACTTAATGTAGTCCCTAGACCAATTCTGTATGTAATGAGGTTCGACTCCACTCATGAGCCAAGCGACATGCTGCTTATAAACGGCAAACCTTTCACTTTTAGGCTCAAAACCTGTCTCAGTAAAATGATCGGCCAATATAATAGAATGTATTATTTCACAGCTAACATCGATCGCAGCAAGGGCTCTTCTGTTTCTTGTTTGTCGGGTCCACATCATATAAAACTGATCCGTTCCAGAGATTCTTAAAGGTGACAATTCTGGCAGATTATTCCAGCAAGCGGAAAGCATTCTATCTTCGTTAGACTCGACAAAATAGTAAGCTTTTTCCCATTTACCTTTATAATCAGTGAATTTATCAATGCCCTCAGGACTCAAAGTGCCAGCCCCTGATACGGGCTCATACATCCTATAATTACAGGCATCTAGATCACCCCCAGTCAATTCACAATGCATATCCTGCATCGCTTTCCTTTCCTTATCCCAGCTCGTCTTCTCTGTCATCAACGCAAGTTTCTTTAATTACTACAATAGAACTCAAACCCTCCTAGAAAAAAGAGATCCGTTCCACTCCTAATTAATATGTTAAGAAATGTTAAGGTCTGAATAGAATTTCACGCTCGGCAGATTTGACCACCATTTCTCCCAATAGGGAATAGGCAGGGCCTGTCCAATGGAACCGATCACCCTTTGCCAGATTCCTATTCTTATTTAGAATGGAATAAAAGTCGTTCATTGGGACACCCATTTCTTTCATGATGGAATCTACCATTTTGTTATGCTCAATAATGGTCGGATTAATTTCTGGATCCAGTTCCTTAACATTATTCTTCACGGTAACAGGGGTTGTATTTGCCCATATCAACTTTGCTTTCGGAAGTTTTGATTTGATGACTTTGACATAATCTTTTGTTAGAGGAACGAACGTGCCCTTCTTTATTCTTCCTTCCTGCCATCCATGCAATCCGACATTAAAATGCACTAAATCATAAGGGCCCTCAGATAGGACAAGGGTCAATATTTTGTTCAGACCTTGCGACTGATGGTAAGGATTCACCCAGATATCCACATACGCTTTA
Organism: Akkermansiaceae bacterium; assembly: GCA_018675395.1. Taxonomy (GTDB): domain Bacteria; phylum Verrucomicrobiota; class Verrucomicrobiia; order Verrucomicrobiales; family DEV007; genus EC70. The sequence continues at coordinate 11,441 of JABGYE010000040.1, read as the reverse complement.
CCGCTGAGTTTTTTGATTACATGGCGAGCATAACCATTCAGAATTGAATCTCCTATCAATAAGATTCGAGGACGTTCAGTATCCTTAATAACTGCTTTCTCGAGCCTCCATCCCTTTCCTTCTGCCTGAACCCTCTGGTCAGGCTCATTGGCTTTAGGGATTTCAGCAATAAGGGCCTGGATACTTACAAATAAGATCAAACAAACTGACCGAAACATTTTCATCAACATCCAGATTATTTAATCAACGAATTGGTCTGTTACCAGTATAACACGAAATTTAACGACAAAAATTCACTCAAATTATAAATTACTAAAGAAATCTTAGCTGAATCGCAAATTCAATGCATTTCGATTGCAGTAAGTATAGTTGATTCTCTGCATTAATCGGCTTAAAGTATCGATCCCTTAATTAAAAACCTTATCACAACCTCAACCATGAAACGTTTACTAGTCCCATTAACCATAGGATTTGCATTAGCTGTATCTGCATCAGGTCAGGCTGACAAAGCAAAGACCCCTAAGGCCACGGCCAAAAAAGAAGCAGCTCCTGCCAAGCCAAAGGAAACCACCGAGCATAAGGACATGAAGATTGTCAGTTATCTTATCGGTGCTGATATCGGCTCCAATATGAAAAACGCCGAACTTGCAATCGAAGTGGAACGTTTCGTTGAAGGTTTCAAGGCCGCTATTGCCGGAAAGAAAATAGATTTTTCAGATGATGATAAGAACAGGATCCTCCAAGCTTTCAGTAAGGATCGGTCCGAACTTTCCCAGAAAAAATCACAGTTGAAGGCGTTCGGCCTTAAGACCATGAAAGAATGGGATGAGCTATCTGCCAAGAACAAGGCGGACGGTAAAAAATTCCTCCTCGCTAATGGCGAGAAGAAAGGCGTTAAGACTCTACCGAGCGGCCTCCAGTATGAAATACTTAAAGCTGCTGACGGCGCGATACCAAAGCCAACCGATAGAATCAAAGCTCGGTACAAGGGAACTCTGATCGATGGCACAGTATTTGATCAGACTACCGGCACAACTCCTCGTCAGTTCAGTGTTCGAGGTGTAATCAAGGGCTGGACCGAGGCACTTCAGATTATGCCAGTAGGATCAAAGTGGAGACTATTCATTCCTTCTGACCTTGCATACGGTGAAATGGGAAGGCGTGCACCTATCGGACCAAATTCCACTCTGATCTTTGAAATGGAACTAGTTGAAATTACTGCTGCTCCATCAAGGATCCCAGCAATCAGACCAGGCAAAAAGGTCGGTTCAACAAGTCCTTCTGGATCCAAACCTCGCAAACCAATCACTGCCACTACTCCTCCGGTAGCCGTAGAATTTCCAAAAGAAAAGGGCGGTAAGATCAAAGTCACTCCTGTCGATCCAAAGACCGGTAAGGCAACTGGTGAAACTAAGCTCATTGAGCCAAAAACCGGAACAACCAAGAAGCCCAAAAACTCAAAGAAGTAATCTGTAATCAGCCAGATTATAATCTGCTTCGTGTTCATCTCGTGAAACAGAGGAATGATCTTTTATTAGGCGATATAATAATATGTCTACTGAGAAAGGGGCCAGCGTAGGTGTTATTGGCCTTGGAATCATTGGCAGTCGAATCGCAACGACTCTTAAGGAAAAAGGGTGGCAGGTCAATGCTTGGAACAGGACCCCGGGCCAGGATCAGAATGCTCTCGAATCACCGCTGAAAGTTGCCCAGAAAAGCAACCACATTCAAATATTCGTGCGTGACGGGGAAGCACTTCTCCAGGTCATTGAAACTATGGGGCCCGGACTCAGTGATGAACATATCATCATTAATCATGCGACGGTTTCACCTCAGCACACTGAGGAAGCTAATGCAAAAATTCTATCCTTAGGTGCTTCATTTCTGGACTGCCCTTTCACCGGCAGTCGCGATGCAGCGGCCGGTGGACTGCTCAACTATTATGTTGGAGGAGACCAGAACGTATTGGAAAGGGTTCGACCATTACTCGAATCAAGTTCAAACTCCATCACTTATCTGGGTCAGGCAGGTGCGGCAACGGTCCTTAAAATTGCCACAAACATGATTTCCGCGACTACTGTCGCAATCCTTGCAGAAGCCCTGAGTGTCTGCGAAAATGGCGGTGTGGATCTCGATAAGATGCCTGAGGCCATGAAGGTGAATGCATGCGCTTCTGGTCTGTCCAACATGAAGCTTCCTACGATGCTGGACGGGAATTATGAACCTCATTTCTCACTCAAAAACATGCTCAAGGACGCGAACTTTGGTCTCTCCATTGCGGAACGGGCCGGCATTGATCTACCTGTCCTTAAATCAGCCGCACAGACAATGATGGCTCAGATGAATGAAGGCAATGAGAATGAGGATTACTCGGTCGTTTACAAAAATTTCGAAAGCCATTAGGCAATTGATTCGTTCCAAATAGAAGGAGCAGTGTCACAAGAACAAAGCATGCAATCAATTGACCTTTCAAAACGTGCTAAGTTTCGTGTGAGCGGTAATGACCGGGTACGTTACCTAAATGGCCAAGTCAGTAATGACGTGAACAGGGCTTCAGGAATTGAATCAATATCAGCTTGCGTAACAACATCAAAGGGCCGACTCGAGGGACTCATTTGGATCTCTGTAGATGAGGAGAGTCAATCCTTTCTCATAGACTCGGACCCGGAACTGAGGAACCCACTATTTCAGAGGCTATCAAAATACATCATTGCTGACGACGTGGAGATTATTGACGTTACCGACGATTACCTTCTGATTCATGATCTTGAACAAACCGAAAACGATGGGATTAAATCGAATAGATACAGTATTGATGGTACGGACCGGTGGGTGAGGCCGGGTGAGCTCAGTGCCGGATCGGACTGGGTCAGCGGGAAAGTACTGGAATCTTTAAGGATTAGTCAGGGCGTTCCAAAATGGGGTAACGAGCTAGATCACAAAACATTGCCCCAGGAAGCTCTACTGGATCGGACCAGCATTGACTTTCATAAGGGATGTTATGTGGGTCAGGAAATCATTTCCCGTCTCGAAAGCGTGGGTCAGGTAAAACGTATTTTAGTGGGCCTTAGCTTTGATCCTGAAACTGTGCCGTCAGCGGGATGGTCACTTTGCGATGAAGCAAATAATGAAGTGGGAACCGTTACCAGTGTCAGCTCTGAGAAAGGAACTGCGCTTGGATTAGGTTATATAAAAAGGGATCATTGTGCCGTGCATGCTAACAATGCAGAAAAAACACTTCAATCATCGGTCAAAATTCGCAATACTCCTTTCACTGATTCATGAAAGGGCTTTCTCAAAACAAAATGTGTTCTCTTTGTAGCTCCGCTTTTTGTTTCTTTTTGCTTTCAATCATGCAGATGAACTGTGTTGCGCAGGACATCCAGAACCTAGATCCGCCTCGGGACCTTGAATGCCTTGTCGATAAGGCAAACTTAATTCATCCAGAACATGCGCAAAAGATTCGCTCTCGCGGAAGGCGACTCCTCGAAAAGAAAGAAACTCCAATCTTTGTCGTTACTATAGATAAAATATCGGACCATGTGGATGAAGACATTAGCATTGATGACTTTGCAGAACGCCTCTTTAAACACTGGCAGATCGGATCGTCCGCTAACGGAAGGAGCGAAGAGACTCTCAGCAAGGGTGTTCTACTACTCGTCTCAAATGAAAGCGGCGAAGCCAGGATCCAGCTCGGGGCAGGATGGGAAGAGGAAAAATTTGAGCTCTGCCAGTGGATCTATGACAGTGTAATTACACCAAGATTTAGAGCCAGTAAGTACAGCCGAGGCATCCTTGCAGGGTTCGACGCTCTACAAAGAATGACTCCAAAAGGAATGGCTATTCTCGAAATTGATAATCCACATAACCATGTTCCTAGCCCTAGGGGATCATTCCTTGCAAACTATGACTCTAAAGGAGGTTTTTCTCCTCTATTCATCTTGGCTATTGTGGTTGGACTCTATACACTCTTATCTGTTTGGCTTTACGGATCGAATGGTTCTGCTTGGAAGTTCTGGGCAAAGACTTTTTCTTTGTTTACAAGCTTTAAAAAATGATGCGTTTGCCCGCTAATTTAAGTCAACTGTCTGACTTTGATTAGAATAAGGTAATTTTAGATTATACCTAACAATACATAAAAATATCTATTTAGTGTTCATGTATTGATGATCCATGTGTTATAACTTCTTTAGTTATGAAACGTAATCTTTACCGGGTATTATCAATTTTGTTTGTCTTTCTCGTCATAGCGGGACCCTGCACAGCACAAATGATAGAGAACATTGACCGGCCAGAGGACCGTATATTCATTGCTGATCTTGCAGACCTTATAAGTGTAGAAGGCAAAGATCATATACGTGCAAAGGCTGATCAACTTTTAACGGATACAGCTACACCGATCAGTGTCGTTACCATTGATAGGATGTCAGACCATGTGAATAAAAGCCTGCGCATCGAAACTTTTGCACACTTTCTCTTTGACCAGTGGGAAATTGGTCATGTGGATCTGGATGGTTTGGATCCTAAAGATGCCAATAAGGGTGTCCTCTTACTGGTTTCCAAGGGGGACCGTAAGGCCAGGATTCAGCTCGGGGCAGGATGGGGAAGAGAAATGGACCGTCACTGCCAGAAAATCATGGACGGTATCATTATCCCTGCCTTCAAGTCAGGTAATTTCTCAGATGGCATTGTCCAGGGTTTCGACAATCTTGAGGATATGGTAAGGAACGAGGTCCGTGGATTTGGAATTGAAAATCTTCAATCGCCAAATTATAAAAAGGAAAAAACGACCGGTGATTATTTATTTATTGCCGCACTCATAGGCCTCGGAGTCTTCACAGTCATTTCACTGGCCAAGAACGGATCGAATGGTTCTGCTTGGATTCTTTGGGCCGCAATCTTTGGTGTCCTCTTCTTCATTCTTAAAGCCATGGCAGCTGGAGGAGGAGGAGGCGGCGGTTATTCCGGAGGATCATCCGGTGGTGGTTATTCGGGCGGTGGCGGTGCATCGGGAAGCTGGTAATTAAATAAATAAACTCAAATTTTAAAGACTATGAAAAAGGCCAGCCAATATTTTAGTGAAGAAGAAAAGAAGGAAATTGCTGATGCAGTCTTGCAAGCAGAATCATTAACCTCTGCAGAAATTGTTCCTGTTGCTGCAACTAGTTCGGGCCGTTATGATAGAGCCGAGGACATTATTGGAGTCTTCTTTGGCATCATTGCGATGATTGTTGTTTGGAGCATTGCTCCTCATTCTGATGCAGAAACTGCAGGTTCATGGGGCGATGCACCGGTTGCTTTATTTCTGGCCCTATCTGTGATCGGAGGATTCATTATTGGAACTGTTATAGGGTCCAGAATCGGCTGGCTAAGAAAATTATTCACGCCTCGCAGCGAGTTATCCGGGTCCGTAAAAGATAGGGCTGCTCTAACATTCTTTGATCAAAGGGTTCACCACACTTCGAGTGACAGTGGTCTATTGTTTTATGTTTCTTTCTTCGAGCGACAGGCAGTGGTGCTGGGGGACGAGAAAGTGGAGAAGGAACTGGGCAATGAAGCCATCGAGTCACTTTGTTCAAAGTTCACGCAATCATTATCCAGTGATGCGAGCCCTGCAGAATCAATGATAGCTGTAATCAAAGAAGCAGGAGAACTCCTATCTGAAGTTTTACCTCAAAGTGAAACGGAGCAGAATGAGCTGGACGAAGCCCTCGTTTGTATTGATTAACGAGCTGAGTTGTTATTTCGTCGTTCGGCTTCCGTTTCTGAAGAAATCTGGATTTTCCTTAATTCTTGGGGCGTTCTCTGGCCACTTCTAGATATCGTGAGGGGTAAAGAATTCAATCAGCTTCCCTGTCTTCGAACCGACCTGACCCCAGAACTCAATGTCCAGTTCAATCCTGGCAACTGCACAAGTAATGAACCGATCTATCGAATCATCACCGGTCAGGTAATAGCATAATTCATGTGAACCAGGATTGTGCGATACGACCATCACATGTTCTGTTCCGTCCTCTTCGTTGAGCCTTGAAATGACTTCCTCATAGTCTTTTATGGAAGCAAGGTACAGCTGCTTATCATAATGTATGAGGGAATCCTCAATACCTATTTCCTTTGCAATGAGCTTCGCCGTAGTGGCAGCCCTAAGAGCAGTGCTGCTAATTAGAATATCTGGAATCTTTCCTTTCTCGGCAATTGCAGAACCTACCCGAGGAGCAGCACTCATGCCCCGATCATTTAGGGGCCTGTCATGATCATCTGTGGACGTTTCCCATGAGGACTTTGCGTGCCGGACAATCGTAAGAGTTTTCATGGTGAAAGAACTTAATGTTTCTTTGCCTTTTCAGGGAATTCCTTCTCATGCAGTGCAAGGAGAGCAGGAACATCATTCGGTAATAGATACATCTTGCCACGAATCTTTTTCGTTTCTCCAGGCTTCAAGCCTCCGATCCGAAAATCACTGTGTATGCAACGAATCACTCCCTGAAAGAGCTCCTGATAAGGCTCCCAAACACTTGCCATGAGCCACTTATTATCCGCTGAAACACAGCCTATAATATTCTTGTGAGGAGGGAACGGGTGAAGTGGCCTGGGATTAACATCATCCCTGTTGACATTTTTCGGACACCAGACCTGACCGGGAACGTAACGTGCCTCTGTGGCCCAGTCCTTCGTAGGCAAAAAATCAGGAATTTCATCCTTGTCCTGAAAAATAAATGATTTTTTGATGTAAGCATACGCATCATCAGTCTCATCAGCTCCCTGACCTGTGAACTTACCGACCCTGATACAAGGTTGTGCCCAGTGCGCTTCAGAAACTTTTCCCGTAGGATTTTTTGCAATCAATTCAAAGCTGACTCCTGTCTTAGTTGCCCTTATTAAGTGATCGACCCTGACCCCATCCTCCAAGGTACATTTTAATTTAATCTCGGTTCTAGAATCATTAATTGATACAAGTTCGGTCCTGTGACTTATGGTGGTTTCATTCCATGCCCGGTCCGTTGACCCGGGCCTGCAATATGCCTCCAGGTACCAGGTATCAATTTTACCTCCAGGAATTTGAGGATGATAAATACTAAGAATATTATCTTTCCACCCGATCGTAATATCAGTGACTTGAGGCGTGTCCCTCTTTGCAATTCCGGCCAGGACAAGGACAAAAGCAGTAATCCCTATAAAAGCTGATCTAAAGAAACAGGTCATTGAGCTAGTCTTATCCGATAGAATTGTTGAATTTCCTGGCTCCCGTCAATATCAGAATAGACTGACGTTGTTCCTTCCGATGCATTGACAGTGTCAATGGACATCCAGTCGATCAGATTCTCACTCGCCTCAACTGCATAAGTTCGACCAGGGACACTGGACCAAACGATGGAAATACTGGAATCCTCTTCAATTGTTATGGATTGGATGCTTAACTTAGAATTTGCATTGAGCGGATCCGTTCCAAGAGCGACTTCATCTCCATCTGAGAATCCATCATCATCTGTGTCCGGATCAGTAGGGTCCGTTCCAATTGCTATTTCTTGCGATGAGAGAAGGCCGTCATTATCCTGATCCGTATCAATTGTCGGCTCTCGACCAAAGTTTGCAGCTTCGACATTATATTTTGTTTCGACGGCCTGAGGACTAAGGAGCCTATCATAAACTTTAATCAAGCCGATCGACATGGATCCTGAAACAGAATTGTTACGTGTACCGTTCCCCTCGTTCTGAGCACCGATAGTGATCGGCAGGGGCCTATTACTTGTATCAGTGGAATAGATTGCAAGGGGTCCGTGATTCTTTGAATTCACTTCGTCTGAATTGATGTAGAGCGTTGACTTTCCTGCACCGTCATATGTATAAACAACGTGCGTCCAAATCGATTCCTCCTCCTTATTTTCCCAACCTGCTGAATAGGCACCTCCCCAATGCTCAAAGCCACCGTAAATGTTCTGCGTTCCGTGATTCATTGAATTGAGTCCGCCCAATGTTCCTGACTGCCGTCCCCAGGAAATGATAGTTTCTTGGGTGCCTACATCTGGATTATTAATCCAGGCCTCAATTGAGTGTGGGTTATTATCAACTAGGGATGCCGAAGCCGGTGGTCCAGTCAGCCAATCATTATTTCCTATGAGTGTCAGTGCCCGGACACCGTCAACGTCCTCGGCAACAGGACTATCAAGTTCAGGAGTGAAATTACCTCCCAGGAGACCAGCATTTTGCCAATTCGTTACGGGACCAGCATTAAGTCCACGCGCGTCGAGTAACAGCACCAACCCGTCTGCAATGATGATGGAAACCGGAATGACTTTTGGAGAATCGGCAGCATTACCTGCATCAATTGTGATGTTTCCACTATAATTTCCACTCTGAAGCTCAGAAGTAGAAAAGGTTAGAACGTGCTGCTCTTTGTCATCAGGGCCAGAGGATGCTCCTTCAAGAGGGGTAATTCCAATCCACGGAATGTCAGTCGATAATGAGTAATTCATAATGACACCCGGATTACTGTTCCAGATTTCAAGCAAACCATTATCTGCATTTTGCCCTTCCCTTGTAGTAACGCTTATTAGGTTAGATCCTGTGCTAAGTTGAGGACGAATGACATTGAGCGTTACTGGTATCTCAAAGGGGGAATTGTCCGCTTCAGGACTCAGTATCTGAATCACCGTTTCATAGATTCCACCAGGCAAATCCGCAGTTGTGAAATTTACCGTGTGCGTATTTGAGTCTGTGATTCCATTCGATGCACCTGAAACGGGATCAATGCTTAGCCATGGAACAGTTTCAGAAATTGTATAATTGAGTGTTTCAATGCCAAAGTTTGCGACATTGAAAGTGATAGATTCCGCGTTTTCCCCAATCACACTGCCAGGCATTAAAGAAGTGATACTGCTTTCAATTCTAGCAGCCGTTGGCGGAAGAATACTGATACCTGGAGTTCCTCCTGAATTTTCGGATATTTCCCAATTCTTTGGCTCATTGCCAAACTCATTAACAAAGACCCTTTCGATCGAACGCCCTGACCCTTCTCCAGCACTTGGCCAAGGATCAGTAGCTGAATAACGCACAGAATCTATTGTTATAAATTCCGGCTCAGGCTCACTGGGCTCGGGCATCTGTAGTCTAATATTCTCACCATCCGCCTGAAGCGATCCCTCAAAAGGACCATAAATTGGAATCTCGGAAGGCACAGAGTTCAGTGTGCGGAAAAGTGCCGGGTCTCCACTCACAATGAGGGCCACACCACTTTGAGGGATAGATTGATTGGCAGGGAAATCAAAAGCAATACCCCTCACTTTCCAAACATGGTTTGTATTTGCAGAGTCAAAAAGATCGACTCTAGAACTGCTTATGTTCTGAATCTCTATCCAGCTCATTTCTCCAGGATTGTTCTGGTACATGATTTCGGTAATGACCAGTGGCCCTACCAGAGGGATACTATTTTCAGAGCCAATTGTATTGGTGCCTTGTGCTGTGAAATACTCTTCTCCTTCGGAGTTTAAATGCTGGCCGAAAGAAACTCCGTTCCTGGCAGCACCAAAATCACGTTCGGCCGCAAAATATAGTGGCTTACCATTTTCTGACTCGATCAGATAAATCTGATCCCCGCTCGAACTGATAGCAAATTCCCAATCAGAAGGTTCCCCAGCATTTGGGTTCCAGAGTCCGTTAGGGTTAAAATCAGACTCATCAAAAGTGACGAACCCTTGAGCAGGAATAACTGAATTCGCAGGTATTTTATACTTTTTCCAGTTCGTATCAGAATCTGAAAGGTACCAACCAGAAATGTCCACGAGCAGTTCCGAGTCGTTCCTGATCTCAATAGTATCCAACGAAGGTAAATCCGTATGGCTAAGAATCTCTGTAATGGTCACTAAATTATTGGAAGTTGAACCACTGGTACCGGGAGATCCTCCGAACTCAGCACTGGCTATCCAATTATCCCCATCGCTGTAATCATCTTCCGTGTCGATTATGATTAGACTGCTTCCGCTACCATCAGCACGATCCGGCCAATCGCCTGAATTATCGTATTCGAACCTTAAGACAATATTGCCGTCGGGATCCCTTAGAGCAATTTCCTCGCCACCGTTCGAGAGAAATCCCCCCGCCCATTCAGCAACAACGGTAGGCCCGTTACCATACTCAGCTTCAAAGTTGGACCTGTCATTGGTGATAATGACTCTCTGATTAGGTCCTAAATCATAATCAGGAAGTATGAGTTCATTGAAAGGTGCTCCTTCATCAAATCGGACCCCGGCAAGATTAATAGATGAAGTACCTGTGTTCGTCAGTTCAATATATTCAATACCAGTATCTCCAGGTGCATTATACATGATTTCAGTGATCCTCAGTGAATCAAGGTATTCGTTGGTCAGATCAGGATCGACTAGAAGCACATAATCGAAATCAAAACGGGCATTTGTATTTGAGCTGTCCGATGCAGCGAAGATACCTCCCTTAATCGCAGTCGTGTTAATGGGTAAATTTCGAGTATAAAGTTCGAGCCATTCGCCCGGTTCTCCACGACGCTCAAAGATGAGGCTCCGGCCCTCCCTACGGATCCGAATCGTTGCCGAACCTTCGTTCCAAGATTGGGATTTTTGTTGAGTATAATTGCCTCCACTTGACCTCTTAACACGTAAATAGTCTCCATCTTCTATTGCGATCACATATCGTCTTGTGAAGGTGCCTTCCTTGAGCTCAACAATGAGACCAGTTATGAAATCTCCCTGCTGAAGACTATTTAGGCTCAGGTCCGTGTGTAATGACCAGTTCGTGGAATCAGGAAGATCTCTCCAAATGATAGGATGAGAAGGATTACTCATCGTTAGTTTCTTCTCAGTGTCTTGGGGCATGCTCAGGACAAGTGTTCCGGGCTTTTCACTCAGTGAATACCAGGACGCGTCAGAACCGCTACCGAAAGGTTCGATATTTTCTGTTGTCCAGTGAGGCTCGAGCAATGGTTCGGTGAAGCTACTCCATCCGGAAGCAGCGTACACTGCAGCTTCACGGGTCAGTGTGCTCGTTTTACCATTATCATCGGAAGCTCTGAGGGTAAAATTATATAGTCCTGGAGCACCAAAACTGGCTTTAGGCGAAGAAGAATCTGCCCCTTCCAGATAATTTCCTGTTTCCGGAGAAATGTCCCATTGAAAATTTATTTCTGTGCCTTCAGGATCATAAGTGGAAGACGCATCAATTTTCATTGCCTCGGATACATCCAAATTAAAAGAGGATGGATTCGCATCGATCAAAATCACTGGTGCCGCGTTACCAGTCTTGTTCACTGTGAAAGTTTCTGTGCCTACCACTTTGCCTGTCGCATCAACAGCTTGGACATTCAGTCGATTCGCTCCCTGACGGAGCCTTATACCGCTCAGTGTCCATGAAGTTTGGTTGTTAAATTTGACCTGCGCTTCTGGATGATCCTCGACCCGCACTTCAAAGGATTC
>JABGYE010000042.1:0-6959 GCA_018675395.1 Akkermansiaceae bacterium | reverse complement strand
GCACCTGAGCCAGCACCTGAGCCAGCACCTGAGCCAGCACCTGAGCCAGCACCTGAGCCAGCACCTGAGCCAGCACCTGAGCCAGCACCTGAGCCAGCACCTGAAAATACTAGCTGCCAAGAAGAGCCTTTAGAAGCTAAACAAGAAGCTAAACAAGAAGCTAAAGAAGAAGCTAAAGAAGAAGCTAAAGAAGAAACAGAAAGCACCGAAGAGCCCTTAGAAGCTAAAGAAGAAGTAGAAACAGAACCAGAACCAGAAAGCACCGAAGAAGTTCTTCCTGAACCCGAAACCACCGTCATTAGTGATTCTGAAGAGGTCAAAGACCCAGCACAAGTGAGTACTGAAGAAGAAACCAAAGTGCTTAGTGCAGAAGAAAAACAAAATTTGCTTAAAGAGTTTTCAAATACTCTGACAAATTTTAAAAAGGAAATAGATTCGAAAGGCGCTGATTTTGCAACCACAGCAATTCGCTACGTACAATCTTCAGTAGGTCAGAACTCTGGAGTCGTTTACGAAAAGTTTGATACTCCTTTCTCTCAAGAAAACCCGCCAGAAGAAATCAAAGATGACTCTAAAATCATCAGGGAATTATTTGGGATGGCTGAATCTGGAGGACAGGCAATCGCAATTAATACAACCGAAGGGCTGTGGTTTGTTAATTTAATCGAGGTGATTCAACCTGAACAAATGACCGCTGAAGAGGCCAATCAGATCATCAAAGATAATTTGATCGATAAGCAAGCCTTGGAAAATATCAAAACTAAACTCGAAGAAGCTAAAAAAGAACTGACCAAATCAACTAAAGATGGACCCACGTTCAAAACTGCCGCAGAAAAGCTTGGTTATTCAGTTAATAGATACAGTTACAATATAAAGTCGCCTCCTCCAAGTTCCGAAATAGATACTAGGCTTCTTAGAGAAACTGTTTTAGGGACTTTTGGAACAACTGCATCTGAAGAAGAACATGCCACTCCTGCCGGACAACTCAGTAAAGTCCTAGCAGATGAAGAAAATGGAATATTAATTTACCTTGCAGAAAAACGCCTCAAGCCAAACCCTGGAGAACTAGCAATTAAGAAGAGCATCAAATCAAGACTCAGAAGAGAAACTATCGATTTACTTTTTCAGTCTTGGTTAACTAAGGCACGGAAAGAAGCTGAACCAAGGCCTGAAAACATTTTTTCAGGTCAGCAGCAGGCCCAGTAATAACACTCATCATCCTTAATATATTATATACTAGTTGATGTCAGAATCGGCTCAGGATTTATATGATGAAGGGAACGGCATGATTGCTATAGGCAATATAGATTCTGCCGCAGAAAAATATAAAAGATCCATAGAGGTTGATCCAAAATTCTTCGATGGTTGGCACGCATTAGGAATGGCTCTTATGAAATCGGGAAAGCTAAAAGAAGCAATTGGTGCTGGCCTAATGGCAACTGATCTGAGGCCAAATGACCAACTAGCATGGACTTCCCTATCCCAAATGTATATGAAAAATGGGCAAATCAAAGAAGCTGAAGCCGCAAAATCAAACGCAACAGTCATTGGCATTGGAGGCAAGTTGAAATAGAAGAAGATATTTGCAGTTATCCTAGTTAGGGTTTCAGTTCGATATAAACTAAACTGTAACCAGTTAACCTAATAAGTAATCTTACCCACAATGCGCAGGATCCTAGTAACATCTGCCCTACCCTACGCAAATGGCCATATTCATTTAGGCCACTTGGTCGAATATATTCAAACTGATATTTGGGCAAGGTTTCAGAGATTACAAGGGAACAGGACTATTTACGTGTGCGCGGATGATACTCACGGAACTGCTATCATGATACGGGCCGCTAGTGAGGGCCGGACCGAGGACGATCTAATTGCAGAAATGTCCAAATCACACCAAGAAGATTTCTCTGGTTTTGATATAAAATTTGATCATTACGGAAGCACCAATAGCGAAGCAAATAAGGAAACCTGTAACGAAATATGGGAATCATTAAACGAAGCGGGCATGGTCATAGAGAAAGAGATAGAACAACTCTACGACACGGAGAAAGAAATGTTTCTAGCCGACAGAATGGTTCGTGGAACGTGCCCATCCTGCAAAACATTAGACCAACCAGGTGATAACTGTTCAAAGTGCGGAGAGACTTATACCCCAAAAGATCTAATTGATCCTATAAGCAAACTTTCAGAAACGGTCCCTGAAACTCGCAGTGCAAAACACTTATTTGTTCATATAGAAAAATTGCATGACTTCTTGGACGAGTGGACACAGAGCGGAACCTTGCCCCCTGAAAGTTCTAATTATCTTAAGAACTATTTTCTAAATGAAAAACTCAAAGACTGGGACATATCTCGTCCCTCACCCTACTTTGGATTTGAGATCCCTGACAGCCCAGGAAACTACTGGTACGTTTGGTTTGATGCTCCTATCGGCTATATCGCCAGCACAAAAGAATGGTGCCATCGTGAAAAAGAAAATATTGATGATTGGTGGAAGAATGATCAAACTGAGATACATCATTTCATAGGTAAAGATATCCAGTACTTTCACACTTTATTCTGGCCAGCAATGCTCAGAACCTCTTCCTATTCACTGCCAACCAAAGTTCATATACATGGATTCCTTACTGTGGATGGTGAAAAAATGGCAAAAAGCAAAGGAACTTTCATTAAAGCGTCAACTTACCTAAAGCACCTCAATCCTTCTGCTCTCCGTTACTATTATGCTAGCCGACTCTCTAGTAAAGTTGAGGACATTGACCTGAACCTTGAGGATTTTGCAGCCAAGGTAAACGCAGACTTAGTTGGTAAAGTTATTAACCTTGCTAGTAGGACTGCCAAGTTTGTCTCTGACTCAGGACTCTCTGATAATTATCCTAATGATGGGGGTCTGTTCGAAACAGCGGCTAAAGAAGGAAGTGCAATTGCCAAGGATTATGAAGACGGCAATTATTCACATGCGATGCGCCGAATTCTAGAAATTGCTGACAAAGCAAACCCTTTCGTCGAGCAGAATGCTCCTTGGGAATTGCGCAAAGATCCTGAAAAAGCAAAAGAACTACAAGACGTTTGCACAATTGCTCTGAACGTATTTAGACAACTAGCAATTTATTTGGCCCCTGTATTACCATCACTCGCAAAAAAGACAGAAGAACTGTTCGGTGAACCTATCCAGTCTTGGGATCAAAGCCTCTCTCCGCTGACAGGTATTAAAATAAATAAATTCAAACACATGATGAACCGTGTTGACCCCAAGAACATTGAATCCATGACAGAAGAAAGCAAAGAAGAAGCTGCCAAAGAACTAGAAAGCAACCAAGTTGGAGAGGTAAACTCTACTTGGAACGATAGCGAATCACCTCTAAAAGAAGAACCATTAGCTGAAGAAATTAGTTTTGATGATTTCATGAAACCTGATCTTCGTGTCGCACGGATCGTAGAAGCTAAGGAAGTTCCAGAAGCAAGGAAATTAGTACAGCTAACCTTGAGTCTTGGTGGAGATGAAAGAAGGAACGTTTTTGCAGGGATCAAGTCCGCTTATGAGCCTGAGGAATTAGTGGGCCGGCTAGTTGTTATGGTGGCTAACCTCGCACCACGTAAAATGAAATTCGGAGTCAGCGAAGGGATGGTAATAGCTTCTGGACCAGGAGGAAAAGAAGTCTACCTAGTTTCACCAGACGATGGAGCCTTACCTGGCCAAAGAATTCACTAAACTAGTTAGCTAATTTAAATCACAATGGCTTATTCGCCAGTAAACCCGCGGATAGGTTTATTCACATCATCGAATCGATCATCCGATCCTTCATCCGTAAATCCACGGACTGGGCCACTACTCTCAGCCCATATATAATCTTTTGTAGATTGATCTCTATACTCGTAGACCATTTCACCACCCGGTTCAAAAACTCTAACGATCACTCCTATCAACTCATCTCTCCATTTACCTGAAGAATATCTATTCTTACCCGAATCGAGTCGCATTGCCTTAGACTCTATAGTCACTGATTGATTATAATCTAAGGCCTCCTCAATGTCCTTAGATTCCTCAACATGAGTTATCTTAGGCTTTGCGGAACTCCCTCGTGAACTTCCTCTACCTCCTCTTCCTCTACCAAATCTACTACGCAAATATTCTTCTATCTGCTCTTCTGAAAAACCACCGCGTCCTCCTCTATCACCCTCTTTATCACCCTCTTTATCACTCTCTTTATCATCATCAGAAGAACGCCCACCGCCATAATCTTTCATGTAAGCTCGATACTCAACACGCAAACCATTGACAGGTTGCCTAGTTAAATTTGTTAATCTCATCAGAAAAGCTGTCTTCCCTGAGGATGACTTCTCAAAAGGATTTGCAGAAGGCTTTGATTGAATTTCTTTTTTTGCAACTTCTACTCGGAAATTATAATCGAGTGTCGGAGGAGTTTCTTTCATCCATCCTCTTATAAACTTTTGATCCTTCTCACTAAAAAGAGCAACCTTCACGACAATCTTCTTGCCGCTCTTTTTGATGGTTACATTTTCTCCCTCTGCCCCAGTATGAGAAATTAGTTCCGCGTTCATTATGCGACCGAACTGATCTTCAAAAACCTTTGCAGAAACAATACCATTAAACGATAACAAGATCGTAAAGATTAAGATTAAGTTATTAATTTTCATTATTAGATTCCCCCGATGCTAATGATATGACTGATCTTTTAGGCTTCAAGCCAGAACTGACTTTAGAAATAAATAAAACTGACTCTTAAAATAGTCCACTTTTATACTTAAAACCTATAAAATAAGGAATTCTACTAAAATTCCACCGCTGTAAACATGAACATCAGATTATGTGACAATTACGCCTTAATAATAAAAGATCCCTTATAATACTCTATTTTTCATCAATCCATTGCTCAGTTTCAATAATATCAACGGCCTGCCCCTCCTCTTCAAGGTCCTGGTCAGGGCTGAATAGATACTTAATGTCCTTCATTTCTAGGCTACGCGAGAAGGCTTCTTCTCCAAGAACATCATCCAACATTTGCTGTTTTTGTTCCTGCAAAACACGAACCTTTTCCTCTATTGTATTTCGCATCAATAAACGATAAGCAATGACTCGGTTCTTTTGTCCTATTCTGTGAGTTCTATCAATAGCCTGATTCTCAACTGCTGGGTTCCACCAAGGATCATAAAGAATCACATAAGAAGCGGAAGTAAGATTCAAACCACTTCCACCGGCCTTCAATGAAAGTAAAAAGACTGAAGGATCCTCTGTTGTCTGAAACTCTTCAATGACCTTTCCGCGGTCCTGAGTCTGTCCAGTCAAATAACTGTAAGGCCGATTCTCATCTTCTAGCCTATCCTTAATAATATCTAACATCTTAACAAACTGCGAGAACACAAGGACTTTGTGTCCCTCTTCTCGGAGCTGATCCAACAAATAAAATAACGCATTAAGTTTTGCACTTTCAGCTCCTATATTCGCTGAATCCAAAAGGGCTGGATGACAACATATCTGCCGTAACCTCATTAAAGTTTGTAAAACCATTAAGCTGTTTTTGCGCAGCTCTTTTTCGGAACCCATCCCAAGAATTGTCTCTTGAGCTTTCTTCATCTCGTTTTGATAAATCTCAGCCTGAGTCTCATCCATTGAGCAGTACACCTGCTCTTCAATTCGCGGAGGAAGATCCATTGCCACTTGCCCTTTGGTCCTACGTAAAAGGAAAGGTCTAAGCCTCGCCGACAAACGTGATTGCGCAGTAGCATCCTTCCTCCTATCAAAACGTTTACGGAAATATTTTTTATCACCCAGAACCCCAGGCATAGCAAAAGCCATCAATGACCAAACATCCATTAGGCGGTTCTCAATGGGCGTTCCTGTAAGAACTATACGATTCTCTGACTGGAGCTTCCTTGAAGCTTTTGCTGCCATTGAGTCTGGATTCTTGATTTGCTGCCCTTCATCTAATATTACAGCTAACCACTCTTGCTTAGTTAGTTTTTCTTCACCCACACGCAATTGCGCATAATTAAGAACAAGAAGATCCACGTCTTCTCTCAAAGTATCCATATCCAGCTCATCTTTTGTTCGTAGGACCTGAACACGGATATCCGGAGAGAATTTCTTCACTTCTCCAGACCATACATCTAGAACTGACTTCGGACATACTACCAAGCTCGGTAGTGGTTTACCTTCTGCTCTGCCACGCAACCAAAGGATCCAGCAAAGACTCTGCACTGTCTTTCCAAGGCCCATATCATCCGCAAGAATTCCTCCAAAGCTATTAGTTGCCAAGTAAGAAAGAAAATGAAAACCCTCGACCTGATAGGGTCTCAGTTCAGCTTTTAAATTCGATGGCACAGCAGGACTCACGCGAAGCTTGACCTCTTCGGCTCTCTTGCAGATTTTATCCCAGGCTTTGACATCAAAAACTTCTTTGACTGCCGGATCGTTTAACTGCAAAGCATGCATCCTGTGGCTGTCACCGGAAATATCATAAGGATCAATTCCAAGACGCTCAACGGCCTCTCGCTGACCTTCGCCTAAATCGAAAGCGACCCGGACCCAACTCCCGCCCTTAGTCCTTACGAAATCACCACGAGCTTCTACTAAGTCTCGGATCTCATCTTCAGAAAGGTCCTCACCATCCACATTAACAACTACCTTAAGATCAAACCAATCAATCTCTTCGCCCACCACCTCAAAGCGTAAAGATGCCTTGACCGGATCCTTCAGTAGACTCCCCACCAATTCATCCGTCTCAAGATTAATACCTTTTGGCATAGACTCTACCCATTCAGTAAATTTCTTGGGGAATGTTTTTGAAAGCTTGGCTTTAAAAGCATCATGCACAGCATCATAAGAGCTGGCAATTTTACCAATGAAAGGTTCTACCCGATGAAGAGAAGTACGGTCATAATGCATAATCCTCCCACTATCAGGCTCTGCCATTTCAACTACTGACCACCCCTCACTG
>JABGYE010000044.1:0-13624 GCA_018675395.1 Akkermansiaceae bacterium | reverse complement strand
CGCTCAATCATTTGGGCAGGTCTAGCCGTAATATATTTCATCCTAGGACTTAGCCTAAAGGAAAGATGGTATCGGCTCATGGGCCTCGGAACCCTAGGCATTGCACTTCTTTCTCTTGTTCCAATCATTTTGGGACTTAGCACAGAGATGAAAATTGCCAGCCTCTTCGTCTTAGGAGCCGTATTTGTTGGGCTGGGTTATGTATACACCCGTTATAAGGAAAAGATCAACAAGCTCCTTTAGGCATCAAAAAAGACGAGCTAACGTAAGAAGCTTACGCATGACTCTCGGTCCACCATCAACAGCTTTAGCCTTTGCTTCTTTAATAGCCATTTCCTCGCTCATCATTGATGCTCAATGTCAGAACAATGAAGAGTCACTAGAAAAAGAAAAAATAAAGTCTCTGGGAATCACTATCTTCACGGACAAGAAAACGGGATCGGTCACTGAAGTTCTCGGAAATGGAAACAATAAAGTGTCCGACTCGGACCTTATACTCATATCCAATTTTAAAGAAATTACTGACCTATCTTTAGAAAGGACGCAGATCACTGATGCCGGCATGCCTCATCTTTCAGCTTTAAACAAACTGGAATGGCTTAACCTCTACAAAACTAAAATAGGGAATGCCGGCCTCGAGCAACTCTCAAAAATCAACTCCCTTAAATTTCTACCAATCGGATCAACTCTCATAAATGATCAAGGCCTACTCCATCTAAAAAAAATGCCCCAACTAGAATACTTGGGGCTGAGAGGAAACCCCATAACCGATCATGGCTTAATGCAGATAAAAATTCTAATCAATCTTAAGGGGCTAAATCTCGGCGAAACCAGAATCACAGACAAGGGCATCAAAGAAATATCTAAACTTCGAAATCTTGAAGAGTTATGGCTTCAAGAAACAAGCGTTAGCGATGCCTCAATCACTGAATTAGGAAAACTCAATAAACTTCGTTCCCTCGATCTACGGAACACCCAATTCACTGATGATGGAATAGATGAAATGAAAAAAGCTCTTCCAAATTGCACACTAAGATTTGAGTAACCCAACTCAAGCCCTATCCAGGGGGCCAGTTAAGGGATCTCCCACCGATTAAATGCACATGCAAATGAGGAACTGTTTCGCCTCCGTCATTACCGTTATTAATGACTATACGAAAGCCCTTTTCCTTATCTGCAAGTCCCAAATCGTGGGCAATGGATCGAGCAGTAAGCAACAAGTGACCCAAAGTATTCTGATCCTCGTCAATAGCCTCACCTAGCCTAGGAATTGGTTTCTTTGGAATTACTAAAATATGGAATGGTGCCTGTGGAGCAATGTCTTTAAATGCTAGGCAAATATTATCCTCGTGAATGATGTCGGCAGAAATCTCCCTATCAATAATTCTTTCAAACAGAGTCTTCTCGGACATGACCAATCTTCATTAGGTCCTCAAGCTAATGGCAGCTTTTATTTTAATATAAGACTTATTTCACCTTCACGAGTCTTGGACAACTCAAATATAATGAAGTCATTAATCTCTTCCGTTAACTTTTCACAAGCCCTATTCCATCGCCCCGCACAACACAAATCCTTAACGGCTTTACGCAAGCCATAACACATGATCTGAGAAGTCCCACTCCTCTCACACTCAGCTAACCGCTGACGCAACAACCGGAAGAATTCCAACTCAAAACCACTTCCTGCATCTCGAGCAACGTCCAGCAATGAAATACGAACGGGCGGAGGCAAAATCTCCAACCGGCTAGCAATGTCATCACATCCCATATGAGAAAGCGCCATCTCTATTTTCTTATAGAGCTCTTCAATTGTGATTATGTTCTTTGGAAAACGATGCCTAAGATATTCAATGACAGCTCTCGTAATATCACCTGCAAAGAACCAATCAGGATGCCCCGCCTTATCCGCCGCCTTACTGATTTCATCTGATAGCCAGCGAGCTTCATAGCTAACAACTTCGTGATCTCCAAATTTTAAAAGAGGTAAAATATTGGGCTGACAAACCATGTTATTAATACTGAGGTTGGATATTAAATAGGGATTAATTTAATTGAGCAATAAAGAGAATATGATGCTCCAATTCAGCGATACAAGGCAAGCTATTGTCTAAAAAAATCAGAGCCCTTTGCCCCCTTGACCGGACGTC
Organism: Akkermansiaceae bacterium; assembly: GCA_018675395.1. Taxonomy (GTDB): domain Bacteria; phylum Verrucomicrobiota; class Verrucomicrobiia; order Verrucomicrobiales; family DEV007; genus EC70. The sequence continues at coordinate 11,477 of JABGYE010000044.1, read as the reverse complement.
TCCCGAGCGACTCAATCTCATCGATGAACTCACCCACATCCTGAAATTCTCTGTAGACGGATGCGTATCTTACATAGGCGACTGGATCAATGGCTTCAAGCATTGACATTACCCGAGCTCCGATCACCTGAGTTAACACTTCTTTGGACCCTTCAGTTTGAATCTCAGCTATGATCTTGTCAGTTGCCCTTTCTAGGATATCAATGCTAACAGGGCGTTTTTCACAGGCTTTTACCAATCCATTCAGTAATTTATCACGACTGAAAGGCTCCCTAATGCCGTCCCGTTTAACTACCCGTATTTCGCTGTGTTCTAACTGCTCATAAGTAGTAAACCTGTGCCCGCAATCTACACACTCACGCCTACGCCTAACGGATAATCCATCTTTGGCCTCGCGTGAATCGACTACTTTATCGTTAAAATTTCCGCATTTATTGCATCGCATTGTTTTAGCATTCAATAAGAACGATCTAAGACTCTCTCGTCAACGCTCAAGTCGTACATAAATGTGCATTCCATTAAGAATTGGTTAACTATTCAGTAATGGTTTACCATGCATTTTAGATAAGTTACAGTTTTCTAGATTAAAGAAACCTTTCCATAAAATTTATAACTTGCTGAATCCATGACGATGAAAAAGTATAAATCTTTAAGATGTAATTTAAGGAAATTTACCTCCATAATACATGACTAGAAATGACTTATGTATATCGAGTTAATTCAACGCCCGCCAAATACCATTTGTTATAAAATTTAATGCACCATGGCAAAATAATTTTAATTTTTTCGATCCTCTTGCAAATCTCCAAGAGCAACGCAGAAAATTATCCCGAGCCAATCACTGGCTGGGATTATAAATTTGCAGGAAACTTAGCAGCTAGCATGGCTGATGCCTCATTAGATGGGACATGGGATCATAATAATAATTCTGATCAGTGGGACGGCACAACTCCAGACTCCGGAAATCCAGGTGGAATCTCAATAGTCCCCATCAAAGATGAACCTGGGAACAACGCTCTACTCATGGTAGACGCTGTGACTAGTTCAGGCAGAAACAATAATAGAAGACTGGCTTTGACTCATAATTTATTAATTCAAGAAGGCGTCCAGCCAACATTTTTAAAATCAGGAGCAACCATTGCTTTCCGAATCAAAATCCCTTATTCATCACCCTATCTAATTGACTCTCCCAATGGTCTTAGCCCACATGCCAATGCCAAAGGAATCATTAACCTGAGAGTAAATGGTGGCAGAATTAGTTTTTCTTTGGGCATCAAAGGAACTGACGCACTCTTTCCCAATGACGGTTTCTTTGTCAGTGATTCCAACAATGCTTTATTCCATCCTCTAGACCCTACAGTTTGGAATGAATTTTGGATCACTATTAAAGAAACCGAAAAAAACGAGGGCCGTTATAAATTAAACGCTTATAGGAACGGATCCATCTCACCATTCATCTCCAAAGACATAGGATTGTCTACTGGTACCGAAGAAAGTTTCCCCTACGTCTCATTACAGCTTTCTTCAACGGCAGAAACTGCAGCCGTTGAAATTGATTACCTTGCCTTTAAGTCTGGAGTTCACGCTCCAGACGATAATGATGAAGACGGCATTCCTGACTCCTGGGAATTAAATTACTTTAATAACATCCTATCCGACCACTCCTCCGATCCCGACAATGATGACCTAACAAATCTTGAAGAATTCAACTTAGGAACAGATCCAACCTCAGTAGATTCTGATAGTGACGGCATAAACGATAACATTGAACATTTAGTTTATTTCACTGATCCGGCTAACCCTGACACGGACCAAGATGGACTGACCGATCCAGAGGAAATAAACGGACAACCTGCAACTAATCCATTGCTTAGTGATTCGGACGGTGACGGCATCAATGACCGGGAAGAACTTTTAAAATACAATACAAATCCTAACGATCGTGACACTGATCAGGACGGTGCAAATGACCGCTACGAATTGGAAAAAGGGTATGACCCTAAAGATCCACGTGAAGTCCCTGTCTTCCCATCACTCGAACACCTCCTCATCAATGAATTTATGGCAACTGGAGGAAGTTCCCTTACCGATTTAAATAATGATAGACCTGATTGGATTGAGATCTGGAATCCAACCGATGATACGATCAGCTTACAAGATTACTACCTCACAGACGACAAGGATCAGTTAAATAAGTGGGCCTTTTCTCAGCAAACAATCAAATCCAATAACTACCTTGTAATCTTTGCATCAGGAAAAGATCGAACCGACCCCAGATACGAACAGCACACGAATTTTAGCCTTGACGCTGACGGCGAATACCTTGCCTTAACAAGAAAAGATTCTAATGGTACTCTCAAAATAATTAGTGAATTTGCCTCTAAATTTCCAACTCAAGAACAGGGCATTTCTTACGGACTAGATCCAGTGAATCTTAGTGAGGGATACTTAGAAACAGATACACCAAAGCGCCGCAACGAGGGCGGCATAGCATTAGGTTTCGTTAAGGACACTCAGTTCAGTGTGGATCGCGGGTTCTTCACGGAACCTTTCATGCTGCAGATCTCAAGTAAAACTCCTGGTGCCACTATTCGTTACACCACTAACGGATCAGAGCCAACCGCATCAGTAGGAAATATCTATAAAGGCCCAATAAAGATAAGCAAGACAGCAATGATAAGGGCCGCCGCATTCAAGGAAAATCACTTTGCCACTAACATTGATACTCATACTTACTTATTCCTATACGATATCTACAACCAACAAACAGCCGCCGATTGGCCAACTTCGGGAGTCAATGGCCAGAGCCTCAACTACGGAATGGATCCTGATATAACCTCAAGATATACAACTGAAGAAATGATTGATGCCCTTTCAGCCATTCCCTCAATTTCTATTGTTACAGAACAAAAAAACCTCACCTCTTCGGGGCAGGGCATTTATGTGAACGCTCAGCAACATGGCAGGTCTTGGGAAAGATCCGCTTCTTTTGAAATAATTGATTCTAAAAAAATAAAATCAGACATGCAGATTAATTGTGGCCTCAGGATCCGCGGAGGCTTCAGCAGAACATCTTCAAACCCAAAGCATTCTTTCAGGCTATTTTTCAGAGATGAATATGAAGGAGTGCTCAAATACCCACTCTTTGAGAGCGAAGGAGTGGACACTTTCAGTAAATTAGATCTAAGAACTTCACAAAATTATTCATGGGCCTTCGGAGGCTCAGGCGCAAATAATACATATCTTCGCGAGCTTCTGGGGCGGGACCTCCAAGGCGCGACTGGTCAACCTTATACGAAGTCACGGTACCACCATCTGTATCTGAACGGAATTTACTGGGGCCTTTATATGACACATGAAAGGGCAGAGGCAAATTTCGGAGAAAGTTATTTCGGCGGCAATGAAAAAGATTATGACACAATTAAGTCAGCTGGCAGCAGCGGAGGATATAATACTGAGGCAACAGATGGCAGCATATCAGATGGCAGCGCCTGGCACACTTTGTGGACCATGGCTCAAGACCTGAGCAGAGGACCCAGTATTGATCGCTTCATGGAAATGCAAGGTCTCGATCCCGATGGGACAAGAAATCCAGAAATACCTATCTACTTAGACGTCAACAACCTTATCGATTATTCCATGATTATCGGATACACCGGAAACACCGACGCTCCTCCAGGTAACAATAATTGGTATGGAATACGTAATCGTGTCAGCAATGATTTAGGTTTCCAGTTCTTTGTGCACGACGGCGAGCATTCTCTAGGTGCATACGGAGCTACTCGAGACACCATTAATCGTGACCGTGGCGCTGGTCGATCTTACAATAAAAGCAATCCGGCATATATCCGTTATTACATTGAAGAGAGCTCACCTGAATTCCGCCTCCGTTTCGCAGACAGAGCACATCAATATCTATTTAATGATGGCCCTCTGACAACATCACAAGTCCTAGCCAAACTCCAGCACCGTAAGGAAACAGTTTCGAAAGCCATCATCGCTGAATCTGCCAGATGGGGTGATTCGGCACGAGGCGATCCATACGATAAGGAGGACTGGGGAAATGCAGTAAAAAGATTAGAAAATGAAATTCAAGGCCGAAGAGATATTTTTCTTAACCATCTGCGTCAGGGACAACTCTATCCAAAAATAGCAGCTCCTCAATATGTCCAACACGGTGGTCAAATAGCCATGAATTCCACTATTGGGGTATGGGCTCCAATCGAAGCAACCCACCTCTATTACGTGATAGGGGAAAAGGACTCAGACCCTGAAGATTGGATAGATGAACTTGACCCTCGCCAACTTGGAGGTTCCCCATCACTAAGATCCAAATCTCTCCTCATTAATGAAACGGTACTAGCGCCTGAAAACGCCTCCAAAAGAGCCATAATGCCAAATGGTCCCGAAATAGATAACGCCTGGTTCTTAAATGAATTCGATGACTCATCATGGCCAAAAGGACAAATGGGAGCAGGCTATGACAAGGGCACCGGTTACAATGAATTCATCGACCCTGTATTTAATTTTAGAGACGAGGTCACTCCAAGTGAAATAGAAACGGTTTTCATGCGAATAAATTTCCAAATTGAGGACCCATCACAACACAATACTCTTACTCTAAAGGTCCGATACGATGATGGATTCGTCGCATACCTCAACGGCCAAGAAATTATTCGCAAGAATGCACCTGGAAACGCTGGTTCACCTCTCCCATTCGATTCAAAGGCAACAGCAGGGCACAAAGATAGCCTTGCTAAAAAATTGCAGTCCTTCACGATTCCTAAAGGCTCCTTCGCGCTTAACAAAGGAGCTAACTTACTTGCCATTCACGGACTGAACGACCTCAAAGGATCAAGCGACATGTTACTGAGCGCTTCCTTAGTTTCAAATAAAGGTCAAAATGAAGACACTGTATACATTACCATTCCCGAACCCATCAAGTCTCCAACATGGATCAAGTCACGATCCTATAATAGCAGGACTGGCGAATGGAGCGCTCTAAATTCAGCGTTCTTCACTACAGGGAATCCTCCCACAAATCAAAATATAGTTATTAGTGAAATTCACTATCACCCATCAGCACCTACTGGATTCGAACTCAATATTAATCCAGACTTTGATCAGGACGATTTTGAATTCATTGAGATCATGAATGTCAGTAATGATTCGATTAATCTTGGAGGGTGCGCCTTCGTCCAAACCCCTACAAACAATCGATTGGAAGGAGTCGAATTTGAATTCGAACCAACTACTATCATCAAAGCCAATCAAAGACTCGTCATAGTCGCTAATCGCCTAGCATTCGAAGCTCGATACCCAGGAATAAAAATTGCAGGAGACTACTCTAACCGATTAGACAATGCAGGAGAATGGATAACTCTAGTGAACAAAGATGGAGCGATCATTGATTCATTTAGATACAATGACAAAGAACCTTGGCCAAAACTATCCGACGGCAGCGGCCCTTCTCTTTTTCTTAAAGAACCAAATACCCTTCCTAACACTAGTGACGCGACTAACTGGTCATCGAGCATGACTGGAGGAGGAAACCCTACAAATGCAAATGCCATAAATTTCTTTGGCAATCCAACAGCTGACGCTGATGAAGATGGAACCAATGCAATTATGGAATATGCGCTTGGACTCTCAGACTTTATTCCATCCTCAAATCACTTTCCTAAAATCCAAATTATTAATATTGAAGGACAAGATTACTTGAACTTTAATTTTAGAAAAAATCCCAAGGCAACTAACATTTCCTATAGCATTGAAACCTCAATAGATATGAAATCGTGGCAAAATTCAGAAAATGATGAAAGCATGCATTTTGAAGGGGAATCACTCGATATGGACGGGACTCCAATTCACACTTTCCGATTAAAAACCCCTATCACCGATGAAAATTCGGTGCGTTATTTACGCCTAAAGATAAATTACTAATTCCCCTATTCATTCAAACAAATGGCAATCAGTATTCTTAATCAATGGGTAGAGGCAATAAATGAAGGAAGGACTGAAGATGTGACCTCACTTTACTCAGAAAGGGCTGTTTTAGTTTCAACTTTCTCCCCCTTCCCAATCAATTCTCACGATTCAATACGTGATTACTTTATTAATTTACATTCGCGTCCAGGTGCCGGAGTCAGCATCAGTAAAGAATCTATTAATGAACAAACAATTGAAGGAGGAATATCAATCCTTTCTGGCATGTACACTTTCCACTTCGAAGAGGATGCTAAAGAAATAAAATGTGACGCCAGATTCACATTTGTTATTGATACTAATCTCAATAGTCCAATTCTTCATCACCATTCATCCCAAAGGCCATAGACTCAAAGAAAGACTATAACTATTGGCTGATTTCTCCGGTATTTAGAGTCCAGTAATTCTGAGCATTACCTACTCCCACTGCATTAGAGATCGCCGAAAACATGATCGACCTTTGGGAATCATTGTACCACCATGACTTATAAGCAGCGTCAGGATCCGCACTCGACCTGAAAAGACATTCTCCCGTAGATTTTCCATTAAACCCTGCACTCTTTGCTCGCTCAAGATAAGTAGTTCCATCGGCACTTCTATGAGAATAATAGTTTTGGAAATGCATATCACCAGAATGCACTTCAGAAGCTACGGTTAGAGTCTGATCAAGACGCAATGCACCTAACCCAAGAGAAACGCGTCTGATGTTAATCTGCTGAACTAACTTTTTATAGGCTGAAGTCCCCCAATTTAACTGAGCATTATGAGCCTCAATTTTAACATTAGATAAGTAAACGGATTGCATCTCCCCCAGTTCACCTGAAAGAGAATCCACAAGGTCCTTTTCTCCCGCCAGACTCTTGGCTTCATTGAGAAGATCACTCATTTCAGATGCAGAGAAATCATCCTCTCCCAAGGACCATGAAATCTCATAATCCAACTCTGAGATAAGATCAACCAACTCCTGAAACGATTCGTCTTCACTCCCCTGCGGAACCTCCATAGCTTTGACCATTTCCAAGTAAAGACCTTCTGCATTTTGGACGATTTTATCCATCTCCAAATATTTCGCTTTGTACTCCTCGGGTTCAGTCTCCCTCCACTTTGTCATTACTAACTTGAGCCCAGCAGTCGAGACATCCTTCCAGCCCTGATATGCATTTTTAATATCATCAGGAACCACTTTGCTTTTTTTAATAGCTGAAGACTTATCGTTAAGAGTAATTAAATGCTTGTTCCTAATTTGTCTTAATAGACCCTCGTAAGTTTCCTTATAATTGTCACCTAATGCCCGAAAAGCAGTATATACACTCTCCCGCTTTTCCTGATCATTAGATGCGAGAAATTCCAATGAACGGTCCCTCGCTTCATCTGTAAACTCAAAAACTTCGTCTTCCGATAACGGAACTTTAAAAGGTACTGCACTTTCACTCACTTCCGGCGCGTTAACCTCCTCAGAATTTCCACTCTCCTTGTTAGGTGCGTTTATGGGATCTTTAATAATCTTTTCGGTAGCCTTTTTCTCTACTTTTTCGCCATTACCATTAGCGTCTGCAATCGTAATTTTTTTGCCTGACAAATAAAAATAACCACCAGCACCTGCCGCAACAACCAACACTACTATAAAAATAAATCCCATTGGTGATCCTGATTTCTTATGAAATTGAGGTCTCACTGCAGTATATGACCTAGAAGCTGGAACATTCAGGGCCGGAACATTCAAAGCTGGAGCACGAGACTCACCCTCACCTTGCTCCATCGATTCTGCTGAACTCTCTTCTGATTGCGCCTGGACAGTTTCTCCCCTCTCAAGAATCTCTATATTCCCCTCAGGTTCATCAGGTATAATAAATTTCGTGCTGCAATTTACACAGCGCCCCTTGTGTCCTGCATGATCTTCAGAAACATCAATCGAAGTCGAACAAATGGGGCAATGAATCTGCATTTCCAAAAATCTAAATTAATAGATCATAAAAACAATTATCTTAGTTTTTAGTCAATTTATTCTATAGGATTTAGCACCTTTCCTGCAAAAGGTTTATTCCACCCACTCTTGCTCGGATCATAGTAAATAGTTACAGGGGCATCCTTGAACATATATTTAGTTTCCAGCGGAGCATCTCCAAGGAATTTCACTTCCTTGAGATTAAGACAACCACTAAAAGCAGAAGATCCAACACTTGTAACACTCGCCGGTATAGTAACCGCGGTTAATCCTATGCACCCTCCGAAGGCATTATTTCCGATGGAAGTGACTGTGTCAGGAATAGTAACGCTGGTCATTTGTATGTTACGGAAAAAAGCATTATTGCTAATTTCAGAAACTTTAGCTCCTTCTATTTCTCCTGGAATAATTACCTGACCGGCTCCTTTGCCTTTAGTAATGACCACCAAATCTGCCTGAACTTCATAGTCTAAACCCGTCAGGTCTGGTTTTTCTTCGTTCCCAGAATTCTGACCTGCTTCACCTCCTCCACTCGTATTTACCGAACCTTGATTCCCGCAACCTAAAATTAAAACACTACATATTGAAGTCATTAATAAAGCTCTCATTTGATACAACTTATCATCTAGAAGCTGGCTAACAAATTAAAAATAAAACCCTGATCCTATTCTTTCTGATACCCTCTCCATACCCAGGCCAAGGTATCAGCGAGCGTATGACCGAACACCCCTCGATCACAGTGCTTAGAATTTAATGAAAATAGGTACCGGTATTCATACCCCTTGGCTTTAAGTGCGGCAGCGGTTCTTTCATTTGCCATGACCCAATTATGGTATGTACTCTCTGGATCTTTATATCCGTTATCACTTTCTGAAACATGAGTGAAAATTCGCAATGGTTTCTTCTCACTTTTCTCTATAAGCTTCTTACCGGAATGGTATTCCCATGCTCCTAAAGGATAGACACTTTCTTCCGATGCATCATCATCCTGCTGATCGACAAAGGTCCCTGAATACGTGACCAGTCGACGGAATAGGTCAGGTCTAAACCATCCCATAGTCAACGCAGCAGCTCCTCCCGAACTGCATCCCATGACTGCTCTTCCCCAAGGATCTTTTGTAAAAGCTAAGTTAGGGTAAGCTTTTCTGATCACCTCATCAGTGAGCACGGCCGGCAAGACCTCATTCTCTACAAAAAGGGCAAGACGTCCTGACATCGTATCATATTCGAGCCCTCTCTGACTCCCCTTACTGTCATCGCCACCGTTCTGAACAGAGATCGCAATGAAGGGCGGTAATTTCCGTTCAGGATTTTCTGATATGGTGAGATTATCAAGCGCATTTCTGACAAGGTCTAGCCTACTCGGACCGTCATGCATAACCATGATAGGAGCCTTGTCTCCATCATTATAAGAGTTGGGGATGTAAACAAATATTTTACGTTCCGTTCGTACTTTTTTATTCTTTAAGTCTAGAGTCTTATCGTCACCAGAAAATATCTTACTCTCTTTTAAAAGCATTGAGAACTGGAAATTCTTACCCTTCGTATTACCTTGATCTTTAAGATCAGGATCCAACTTGTAATCAGGACCTATCTTGAAGCTGCCGTTACCCTTCTTTCTTGAATGTTCTATTTTTTCATCACCAATCGCAATCCCGATAGCAGCAAAGAAAGTGCAAATAAATAAGAGCGACAATGCATTCATATTATTATTATCAATCATCATTATTACAGAAGGAACGAATCAAGATCGCCTGAACTATCAGCAAAAGAATCAGCCTTGAGCCCCATTCTTTTCTGCATAGTAACAAAGAGATTAGCAAGAGGAACATCTTTATCGAAGACTTGATATTTTCCATGCTTGTATCCCATCTCCTTCCCTCCAGCTAGGATCAGTGGATAATTTGTGTTGTTGTGCGTCTTGCTGTTGCTACTGCCATAAAAAATGCAGGTATTGTCCAGAACAGAACCATGACCTTCTTCCATCTTACTCAATTTTTTCAGTAAATAAGCCAAGCATTCTGCCTGGTAACGGTCCCATTTTCCTCTATTTTCAGCACCCTTTCCTTTACCAGCACCATGAGCTAATCCATGAGCATCTTTATTAAAGCCAAGGAGTTTTGGAAACTTGTTCGCTATGGAGATTGCTCCGTGCATACTTGCTAGCTGGTAAGTAACAAAGCGAGTCGAATCAGTCTGGAAAGCCAGGGCAATCAAATCGAGCATCGTGTGAATGAGCTTGTCTGGCGTTTCGCTGTCCGCATCTAGGCTGAGCCCTTCGGCATTCACTTTGGGCCGGGGCACATTTAGCCATTGAGTAGAACGCTCAACGTCCAGCTCAATCTCGCGAACTGAAGTCAGATACTGGTCAAGCTTACCTTGATCCGCCTTACCCAGTTTGCGGTGCATTTCCTTGGCCTCGTCAAGTAGTAGGTCAAGGTGACTTCCAGTACGGGTGAGGCCCTTTCTCTGCGCCTCAATGGAATCACCTTTCAACCCAAACAGGCGCTCAAAAACGATAGCCGGCCGATTAAATGAAGGAATAGGCTGCCCCGTACGGGAGTAAGAAAGCGTATTAGCCCTAGTGGGCATACCCACACCACCGTCCGAGGAAAGCACTAAGCTGGTGAAACGAGTGTCTGCACCAAGCTTGTGCGTGCGCGCCATGAACTGATCCAGAGAGATTGAATTTTTAAGTCCGGTAGCAGACAAGCTTAATTCTTCACCAGTAAGAAAAGTGTCTCCACTGTCATGCCCTCCAATACGACGCACTTTAGGGTGGGAAAGCCCGCCTAAGATCGTAATCTGATCCCGAAAAGGTTCCAATACCTCAAGTGATTTATTGAAAGTAAAATTCTTTCCTGAACCTTTAGGAAACCAATTCCACTGACCAAACTCCCCGTCCTGTTTTGGTAAACTCACCCCATATGGAAAATAGATGGAACAGAATCTCTTCGGCGGGGATTTAATTTCTGTTCCCATCAAGGATTCCATCCATGGCACGGCAAGCGAAATGCCTGCTGCCTTAAGCATAGTTCTGCGATTCATCTGAAATGCCTTTTCCCTCATATCGTAAAGTTCGTCACTGCCATTGGAGAATACATTAATATATCTCTTATCTCGATAAAAAAGGTCGGCTCGTGACAATGTTTTTCATTAAGCTTGGTAGGCGATAGTCATTTGTTGCAAAGTCTCCACTAAGTTTATCAATTAAGAGTTCGTCCTCCAGACTCAAAGAACGCCCGAGGGCGTAAGTCAGTAATTTTGACACCAATGCATTTGCAAATTGATCACGTCTTCCATTGAGTAAATGCTTCTGCAGATCAATCAAGCCTGATATCTCATGGCTTCCCGGCAGGACAGTTTTAGCAGAAACGCGTTTTTTCCGACGCGCCGTCTTTTCCCTAAAGAGTCCAATAGCATCATATTCCTCAAGAGCAATGCCCCACGGATCAATGCCCCGATGACAATCCGCACAGGCCTCCTTCTTTCGGTGAATCGCAAGCTGTTCCCTAATCGAAAGCTTCTCAAAATTAGGCACACTTTT
>JABGYE010000047.1:0-11554 GCA_018675395.1 Akkermansiaceae bacterium | reverse complement strand
GGTCAGTTGCCAGCCATTCAGATAGGTGGTCGTTGGCGCATTAAGAGAAGCTTGCTTGATACAGAGGTATTAAAGAAGGAAGAAGGTGGGCAGCCAACGGTTCTGGTTATTGATGATGACCCGGCTCTTCAAACCCTGTTTAAACAATTTTTAAAGAAAGCAGGATTCGGAAGGATCGTAGTTGGGTCTGGTGCTGAAGCTATTTCTTATGCTGAGAAGCAGGAATTTGATTTAGTATTTCTTGATCTTAAATTACCTGATATATCCGGTGATGAATTATATGTTAAACTAAAAACTATTCACCCGGAGCTTCCTATAGTTATTATTACTGGTTACCCTGACAGTGAAATTCTTAGTAAGATATTAGCTAGTGGTCCAGTGACTGTTATTAAAAAACCAATCGAGTTTGAGCAATTAAACAGAACGGTTAAGATTCTCGGCCATAAAGGAGCTGGTCACGAGGCCACAACTTAAAGGTAATAAGAGGTTAGTATTTGTTGTTAGCTAGTTTGTTCCAAATTTGCTAGGTATACTTATGCAAATTTTTATCATCTTTAATTACTAACTATTTGCTTTCAGATGGAATTTGGAGATCTACGCGGCATATTACAATATGTACCTCAGTTCAGAGACAAATTGTTTGTTATCAATATAGAGGGAGGAGTCGTCGGATCTGATAACTTTTCTAATATTGTTCTCGATTTGGCTGTATTATATTCCCTGGATGTTCGTTTCGTTATTGTGCATGGGGCAGATCAGCAAGTTAAGGATCTTTATACAGAAAGGTATGGAGCCGAATTGTTTCCGAACAGTGATGATCCAACGGATCGAGATTATTTGGATATATTCATGGATGCGGTTTCTCGGGTACTTAGCACGATAACCAACGAATTGACAGCTGTAGGGTTCAAGGTTGCAAGTGTTGATGCGGTTCTTGCTAGGAAGGTAGGAGTGATTGAAGGTGTGGATTACTCCCTAGATGGCAAGGTTGAGGAGCTCGATAAGGATTGCTTTTACGATTTTCTTCAAAGGGGGATGGTTCCTATGCTTACTCCGATCGGATCTGATGGTGGTGGAGGCAATCTAGTTTTGGATGAAGATTCCTTAGTTTTTGAAGTTGGGAAATGTTTAAATGCAAACAAAGTGATTATGCTGACTAAAGATTCGTGCATAGCTACTTCTTCAGGGTGCGAGTATTCAGTTTCTGAGGCTCGAGCAGTGACTAAAAATGGATGTGATTTGTCAGAGAGAGTTAATCGATTGCTAGGAATGGCTGCTCAGGCATGTGAGGAAGGTGTAGAAAGAGTTCATATACTCGATGGATTGAGGGATTATGCGATTTTGGCAGAACTATTTAGTAATGAGGGGGTCGGATTAATGGTGCATAGCGATCCTTATGGTGAAATACGGCAAGCAAAAAATAGTGACGTATCAGAAATTCTATCAATCATTCGTGGTGCGGTCATGGATAGTGAGCTGTTGCCAAGGCATAGCGCAGATATTTTCTCCTGTATCGAGGATTATTTTGTTTTGGAAATTGATGGTAATGTTGTCGGGACCGTTGCAGTGCATTCTTGCGAAAGTTTTGTTGAGCTTGCTTGCCTCTTTGTCAAACGCAACCATGAAGGCGTTGGTTATGGTAAGCGGTTGGTTGATCATGCAGAGCAAATAGGAAAGAGTCGTGATGCGGAAAAGATTTACGCGCTATCTACACAGGCTACAGGTTTCTTTGAAAAGCTGGAGTGGCAAGAGGGAAGTCTGGATGATCTGCCGATTGACAGGGTAGGACAATTGCAAGTGAGTGGCAGGAATTCAAAAATTTATTTTAATATCCTGGCCTAGAAGGTGAGATCTACGATCTTTGCTTGATATTAAGATTAATTTTGTGATTTTTCTTCTTCCTCTGTTTCTACCTTGATTGCCTCTTCCTCTGCCGTTTCGATAGAATGCTTAAATTCGTTTTGTGCTTTTTTGAATTCTCCGGAAGCTTTTCCGATTCCCCTAGCAAGTTCGGGGAGTTTTTTTGCTCCAAATAAGAGTAGGACGACTGCACCAATAGCTATGACTTCAGGTCCTCCTAGAGCAAAGGCAATTAAATATGAACTGATCATGATTTTGTATATTGAACGGATCTTTTATTCTTTTAAGTCCGTTTTCTTGGAGGGCTCTTCTATTGCGGCCTTTAATTCTTTTTCCGACTCTATGCGTCCCTTTTTGAGCTCTCCGCTCGCCTGTCCAATGCTCCTTGCCAACTTAGGTATTTTTTTTGCCCCGAACAGAACAATAATTATTATTGCTAGAATTATGATTTCTTGTCCGCCTAGAAAAGCTAATAGCTGTGTAGTAATCATTTAAATTAGTATAGTGGGATTTGAATAAGTGCGCAAAAGGAAAGTTTAGTGGTTTCTTTACATGTAAAGCTAAAGAATTAGCATTGTGATTAATGGATCCTGATTCTCTTCCTATTTATGATTCTGAAGAAGCGATAATTAAAGCTTTTTCGAGAAAAGGTGTAGTTAGGCTTGTTCTTGAGGCTCCGACAGGTTCAGGTAAATCGACTCAGATACCTAAAATATTGCTCAATAATAGGCTAATTAGCAAAGGGCAAGCTGTCATTTTGCAACCTAGGCGGGTCGCAGCCAGAATGCTTGCTAGACGGGTCGCTTATGAAAGGAAAGGAGCATTGGGAGAGGAAATTGGATATCAGATTCGCTTTGAAAAGGTTTTCGGGAAGAGTACGAAGGTTCGGTTTGTGACTGAAGGGATTCTTTTGAGGCAATTCCTTAATGATCCTAGTTTGAAAGGAGTTGATACTATCATATTTGATGAGTTCCATGAGAGGCACATCCATGCGGATGTTATGTTAGCTTTGGCTATAAGGTTACAAGAGACCACTAGAAAGGATCTGAAAATCATTGTGATGTCGGCAACGTTAGATTCTCAAAAGATAGCAGAGTACCTTGGTAGTTGTTCTGTCGTGCGTTCTGAGGGGAGGGCGTATCCAGTCGATGTGGTTCACTTGAATAGAAATTCAGTAAAAGAGCCGTTGTGGGATTCGATCGTCAATGTTTTCAAGAAGGAGATTATAAAGAAAAACATTGAAGGTGATGTGCTCATTTTTCTTCCAGGTGTTTATGATATTAGGAGGACAGTAGAAAGGCTTAGGAAAGTGCCCAAGCTTAAAGGGTGTCAGATACTGCCGCTGTACGGTGATTTGTCTCCAGCTGATCAGGACCGCGCTCTTACTAAAGGTGAAACAAGGAAGATTGTTGTTTCTACCAATGTCGCTGAAACATCTCTTACTATTGATGGGGTTAAAATTGTTATCGATTCAGGTTTAGCTAGAATTGCAAGATTTGATAAGGGCAGAGGAATTAATACGTTAAGAATTGAAAAGATATCCCATTCCTCTGCGCAGCAACGTGCTGGTAGGGCTGGGCGTTTATGCCCGGGAAAATGTTTCAGGCTTTGGTCTGAGAGTGATCATGCAGCTCGAGAAATTGATCTAATGCCAGAGCTTTTACGGTTGGATTTATCTGAAGTGTTACTTTTGTTATTAGTTGCAGATATTAATGCCGAGCTGGATTTAAAGTGGGTAGATTTCCCATCAGAAGAATCACTGAGAGCAAGTCTTTCTATGCTAACGACATTGGGAGCAGTTGAAGAGGACGCGAATAAAATTACTGAGACTGGTCGAAGAATGGCAGCGTATCCTGTTCATCCGAGATTTGCCCGCATGCTACTAGAAGCATTAGAAAGTGAGTGTGGCGCTGAGGCTGCTTTGTGCGTGGCTTTGTGTCAATGTCGTAGCATTTTTATTCGAAGTTCATCAGTAGAGTTGAGTGAGTTTTGCCATCCTGATGACATTTCCGATTTCCAACCAATGATCAGGGCGTGGTTATTTGCCTTCAGAGCACAATTTGATTTCAATAAATGTGATGCTTACGGGATAAATGCAAAGGCAGCGCGTGAGGCTGGAGCCATCATGGAAAGCTTATTAAATATTGCAAGAGGTCAGGGATACGGCATTGAGCCACTGCGAAGTGATTGTGATGGTGAGGGCTTAGCTAAGGTCCTTCTCGTGGGCTTTTATGATAACTTAGCAGTTAGAATGTCTGAGGGAACGTTGTCTTGTAATTTAGTGGGGTCTCGGAGAGGTAAATTAACAAAAGGAAGCGTCGCGTCTTCCGAGCGAATAATAGTGGCTGCGGAAGTTGCTGAGATTGAAGGTAAAGATGTAAATGTTATGATTTCTAAGGCCACTTCTATTAAGATGGATTGGCTTAAGGACGTCTTTTCCGATGAGGTCAAAGAGGAGGAGATTTGCCGATATGATGTCGGAACAAAGAGAGTCGTAGGAGCTCAGGTTACAAGATTTCTTGATCTTGAACTGAAGTCTAAATCCACTCAAAAATTTCCCCATGATCAGGCCGGATTAGTGTTAGCAAATGCCGTCATTGAACAAGATTTAAAGCTTAAGGGGTGGAATAGTGAATGCGATTCTTGGTTGCGAAGAGTCGATTGCGTGAGGAAGAGCTGTCCTGAGCTGGGTCTTCCTGAATTTAGTGAAGAAGACAGGAGGCTTGTCATTAATGAATTCTGCCAGGGATCAACTAGTTACAAAGAGATTAAGGGGCTTGATGTTTGGCCATTTTTGAAAGTTTGGCTTTCGGCTGAACAGAGGTCATTAATAGAGAGGCTTGCTCCAAAAAAAACAACACTGAGTAATGGCCGCGAGATTAAAATTGTATATGAAGAGGGAGGTCCCAAAATTTCTATCATTCTACAAAAGCTGTACGATGTGATGAGTGTGCCGAAAATATGTAATGGAAAGGTGCCTGTTCTTGTTGAGATACTTGGCCCCAATCACCGTCCGGTCCAGCGTACCGAGGACCTTAAAGGGTTTTGGTCATCTGGTTATCTAGAGATTAAAAAGCAGTTAAGGGGAAGATATCCTAAGCATGAGTGGCGGTGATTCATTCTTTTTTGTTAATTGCCAAGAACTGGCTAATATAGAAGCCTTAAGACATTGAATAAAGAATTATGGACATAATCTTTCTAGTAATTGGGTTAATAGGTTTGTACTTTGGTGCCGAATGGTTAGTCAGTGGCAGTTCGCGGCTAGCATTAAAGGCCGGAATTTCGCCTTTGGTTATTGGATTGACGGTAGTTGCATTAGGCACAAGTGCACCAGAGCTTGCTGTGTGTTTGAGTTTGAATTTCAATGGTAGTCCTGATGCGGCGATAGGAAACATTGTTGGATCTAACATATGTAATATTCTTCTGATACTTGGATTTAGCGGGGTTGTTATGCCTCTTGCTATACATAAGCAAGTTTTGCGCAGGGAAATGCCTATCTTGTTAATCGTTTCATTTCTGCTCATTTGTATGTTGGTTGATCAACAGTTGTCTAGGTTAGAGGGTTGCGTGCTAGTTATTGGTATAGCTTTGTACGTTGCTTCTAATTTTGGTTTATTTGGAAAGAGTTCGAGCGTTGATGATGTTGATCAGGGCGAGAAAATTAATGTAAATGACAGGTCCTTTGTATATCTTTTTATTCTAATTGTTTTTGGATTAGGCTCACTTGTGGTGGGAGCTAATTATTTTCAGAGAGGTGGAATTGGTATTGCTAAATCTTTAGGTGTTTCTGATGCCATTATAGGCTTAACGGTTTTGGCTTTTGGAACATCATTGCCTGAATTGGCGACTTCGATAGTTGCCTGTATGAAGAAGCAGGGGGATCTTATCGCAGGTAACGCGATAGGTTCATCGATTTTCAACATCCTAGCGATTCTTGGAATTACCATTATGGCCAAGCCAATGCCTCAAGTTAAGGGGATCGATCCTGCTGACTTAATTTTTATGATTGGCTCAGTATTTCTTGCCGGAGCGCTAATGATGGGAAAATTAAAACTAGGCAGAATTAAGGGAGGTGCAATGATCGGAGTGTATATTCTCTACGTGATTTTAATTGTGAGAAGGCCTTAGGGAGTGGCTGAATTTAAGAGTTTAAGAATGGAGCTTGATGGTATGCAGGACTTAACGACCATTTGTAAATTTCGTTCAATTCCTTCAGTTTTGTTGTAATAAATTGAATTAGTTGCGGCCACAACACCTATGACCGATCCAGACGTATCGAAAACTGGAGATCCGCTCGACCCTTTGGCAAAATCAGCAGTAATAGCCAATCTGGGCGAACCTTTTTCTTTGCCTCCTCTTTGTTTGTAATATCTCGAGATGATGCCTCTGGAGACTGTGTAAAATCTTCCTTCTGGATGGCTTATCACAGTCACGTCTGAACCTACCGGTGCTGACTTTGCAATTGGAAGTGGTTTGAATTTATCACCCTTGAGTTTAACGATCGCAAGGTCATCTTTTTCAGATGATGCTACAATTTTTTCTATTGGATAGATTTCACCTTGTATTGTCATGGCGCCGAAAGCTCCAGCCTTTGAATTCTTCATGACATGATAGTTAGTCACAGCTAGGCCGTCTTTTGTTATTATGAAACCGCCAGCAATATTTCCATGCCAATTAGAGCATCGATCGCACTTATATATGTTTCCTAAGCAAAGGACGCCGTTTTTCCGGCCCGTGTAAATTTCTGAGCTTTTGAGATTTGTGTTAGATATTTCCGGGAGCTCGGCATGGATTTTGTTTTGTTCTTTGAGTTGTGTAGATATTAAGCTGGTATCAGTCGTTTGTTTCGCATCTTTTAACTTACCTAATTTTCTTTCGAATTGCACTTTGATGCTAGCGTCGTTAATGAGCCGATCATTTTCATCACTCAGCACTCTGGTGCTGATCAGAATGATAATTGAAGAAAAAATGAGGAGGGAAGTATGGCGAAATCTCATATCTAATTGTTGGTTTTATTTAAAGAGTCTAATAATTTTGCAGCATCTTTCCAGTGAACTTCATCCTTACTGAATTTGATGTAAATTTCAAGAGCTGCTATTGCTTCTTGGGTTCTTCCTAACTTAGCTAAAGCGTATCCTCTGGGGCGATAGTAATTATAATAAGTGGGGTATTCTGTTACTGCTTTTCCTGACCACTTAGCAAGTTCTTGCCAGTCCTCTTTGTATTCAGCGTTAATTATTCTCAATGAGTATCGGTCTCTTTCTGATGTAATTTGAGAGTCTAGATATTTGAACCAACCCTCAGGAATGACAGAATGATCATTGAGTCTTTTTGCTGAATCATAAATAAAACGTATGGATTGAAAGTCTAAGTAACGAGCTGCTTTGGCTGCGCTCCGAGCTGTGATGTCTTTGGCTGTAAGGTTTGCTGTTTTAATTTTGTCTGTAAGTTCGCTCATAATAAGGGCGGGCCAACTAACGTCTAACAAATCTGCCGAGAAAAGTTGGTCGTCAGAAATTTTAAGGAGTGCTTCTTTGAGGTTCTTAATGTCTTTATGAGCCATGAGTATACCTAGTTTGGTGGGTATAAGTATACTTTCTAAGACTGGGTGTTTTAATCCTCTCCATACTACATCAATGTTAACGGATTTACCTAAGCGGATATCGCCCGATTGTGTTTCGGTAATTATTGTTGCCGCATATGTGAACGGTTCCTGTGCTTTATCTCTATTTTTTTCGAATGTTTTAAATAATCGGTCACGTAAATCTTTGTCATCTGTGTCTATAATTGAAGGGGTAGAAAAAATGCTGAATGATTTTTCAAGGTCAGGAATATTGCTTCGCATCAAGTTTTCAATCAATTGAAATGAAAACTTAACTTGGTTTTGATCTCGCGGCATTAGCTCCGCCAAGTCAAACCAAAACCTTGGTGAGCTTTCTATTGTGGTGCCGCTTAATGCCCTTCCAAGCAGCAAGCTGAATGCATCCTTTTCAGTTAGGATTTTTAAGTCTACAGATTGTTTATAATCACTAATGTTAACAATTTCATCGGGTTTTGAATTGGGATAAAGTGCAGTTATCAATTTATGCATTGATTCACCAAAGGGAATTGAAGATTTTGCTCTTTCGAATGAAGTTCTAATGGCAATGGTTAATATTTTTTGTCTTTGTCTTAATTGATTTGGGACTTTCCATTGTGATGATTCATTGAGAATTTTTTCTGCTAAATCTAATGAGCCGATAGATAATGATTTTTCAAATATCTGAGCAATGACGGCAAAGCTTGAGGCATCTAGAATTTCTGAGCTGATATTTTGGTAGCATTCGGATAACGATTCGTTGGAGTTTAAGTCAGCGCTGGCAAATGCGCCGTAAGTCTGTATGGCTGATGCTATTCTGGGATTTTTCCTGTCGAGTAGAGGGTGGGTTATTGCGTGAGTAATGTCTCTTTTCCTGGACAATGTCAGTGCTTCATCCATAGAAAAAACAAGAAGCAATTGAATTAGTTGTTGTGGGAATCGTTCGTCTGAAATTAAATCGCGCAACATTTTTCTGGCAGTCGAAAATTTATTACAGCTTGAATAAATTTCAGTGAAAGCTCTTTGAAATGAATTTTCTCTGACAGCTCGAGGGTATTGCTTGGCGCTAGAGACTAGCACATGTAGTTTTAAATGCTCTTCCCTTGATAGATTAAATAAAGATGGGTTTTCTAAGGCTTTTTCGATATCTACATTTTTCAATCTGGAATCATTGAATCCGTTAGGAAGTGTAAAGTTCAGCCATTCTGGTGAGTGTGAATTAAACCAATTTTGGATTGCTTCTGTGAATTCCTTGGTCGTGACTATGCCCAAGCTTATTTGGTTGAGTCGAGATGTGAGGGTCTGGTGGACTTGCGGATCGGAACGTATTTCGGCGTCGTTTACTTCTCTTGAAAGAAGCTGCTCTTCTTTTGTGTAGTCCTCAATTTTTCTATAAATTTGAGCCAGTGACAATACTGTCTGAGGTCTATTGCTCAATTTTTTGTTTGAATCTAGTAAGGTTTCCAGCGCGTTTTTTGGTCCCTGTGTTTCTGTTTTTCCATTGATGGCTAGGTGAGCCCATAATCTAATAATGGTTTCAGTTACTTCATCATTTTCTGAGTCTTCATCTAAAAAGGATTTTATGTTTTCGATAGCGTTGTTATGATCATTAATAACTGAGAAGCTGATCGTTTTGTATAGCTTAGATCGTCTATCAAATTCTTTGTTAGCTTTAAAATTCCCATTGCAAATTAGCATGAGTAATTCATGGACGTCTTTTTGCGGGTTGTTTTGAATTTGTGGCAATAAGAAGCAAAGTGTAGTTCCTACTTCATTGAGAGAAGAGGGGCACCATCTGAGCCTATGCATTAATAGATCTAGCTGATCATAGAAAAGAATGACATTGTTAGAGGCTATAGATTGAGTAATGATTTTCTGGACCTGTCCGGACTCAGTTAAATTAGGAATTCTTAGATCATTTACATTTAATTTAACCTTTGATGCCTTGCGCAGGTTCAACCATTTTGGCCACCAAGTTTTTGAATGGCTCCAATAAAGACTCAATTCATTTCCATTAGAGGCTAGTGATAAAAGTGTTTCTAATGTTTTGGGTGAGGATGTGATTTTTCTTAATGAGGGCTTTGTATTTTTTAGTGAGAGTAATTTTTGTACAGCCTGTGCATTTTGGCCTAATTCAAGATGAATTATTGTTGCTCTCAGAGTGAAGTCGATTGGCTGAGGATGGGAGTTAATGCCGTCTTTGGTGGACGTATATAATTCAAGTGCTTCAGTGAATAGTTCTTGGGATTCTTTTAACTTTCCAAGTTCTCCGATTGCAGTGTACCGAGCGGATGGAGAGAGTTTGGATCTCTTGAGTATTTCGTTCAATACTTCTTCCTGTTTTTGAAATTCTCCTTTGCGCTGATAATGTCTAGCTGATAGAAAACGACCCTCCAAATTAAACATGTTGTCGGGAGGGAGTTGGCTGCAGGCATTGATTAGTGCAGGAAAGAAAGGCTCGGTTAGGAGTTGGCACTTTCCATTTTCCTCTCTTAGATCAACTATTGCGGTGAGCTTCCATAGCCTTTCAGCATAAGTTGAATCGTTTGGAAATTTAATTAAATATGCCGCGCTATATATGATAAAGTCATCAATTCGGTTTGGATTGTCGAGTTGATTGATTTTGTCGGAGAGTTTTTTTTGAGTGTCGAAATCTGTTAGTATTTTTGACAAGTTAACTTCTTTGCTCAGCTTAGCCTGAACATACGATTTCAGGTTTTTACTTATACGAATGCAGCTTTGTTTTAAGGCTTCATTCCCAGTATCTGGGTTTAACAGTTTGTCTATTGCCTTCCTGATGGAAGGCGGAGGTGATTGCGCCGTGCTGTACTCTGTCAATGAGGAGACTGCTGACAAAGTGAATCCAAGGATGGTGGCCACTTTGTAGAATGGTGTATTCAGTCGCATTGTTTACTTTTTAAGTTAGTGGTATTGATATAGCAATATTAGGATTGTTTTGAATTTAGCCAACGCGGGGTGTCCGTTCCACTAATAACAATAACGATTTCACCTTTTACCATTTTTTGTGAAAATAAATTAGCGAGCTCAAGTGCGTTCCCTCTTTTAAATTCTTCGAACTTTTTAGTTAATTCTCGAGCTATAACAATTGTTCTGTCCTGATCAAGGGTTGATAGCATTTCAAGTGTCGATACGATTCGGTAGGGAGAATCAAAGAAAATTGAAGTTTCCGCTCTTTGTAATGATTCTTGAAGTTCATCTTGCCGGGCCTTTTTCTTGGTCGATAAAAAACCGCCAAAATAAAAACGATTAGCAGGGAATCCCGACCCAGCAAGAGCTGCGGTCACTGCTGATGGACCCGGGATTACTATAACCTCGTAATCTTCTGATGAGACCAGATGAACGAGTCTTGATCCTGGATCGGATATTAATGGGGTTCCTGCATCAGTTATATAAGCTACATCATAACCGTTTTTAAGTTTTTCAATAAGATTCGCAGTCCTAGAAGCCTCATTGTGTTTGTGCAAACTTATTCTGGTAGTATCAATTTGGTATTTGCTTAACAGTTTTCCGCTGTGTCGGGTATCCTCACACGCGATAATGTCGACGGCTTTTAAGCATTCGATTGCTCTGGGTGAGATGTCCAATAAATTTCCGATTGGTGTGGAAACTATGAATAGTCTGCCTCGCTGGCTCTCCATTAAGATTATGAATAATTAAAAACCTTCACTTATACGAGCCGATATTTTTTTTGCTAAATCATTAGCGGCTAGTTGTATGGCTTGTCGTTTAGTTAATTGAAAGTTTGAATCTAAATAACTAGTGCTGCTCCCTATGATCGTACCTTTGTCTAATGTTTTGCCAGTAAGATTTTCTTCAAGAGAAAATATCATCTCGATAACGATTTCAATTTCTTTGGTTTTTAAAACGTTTTCACGCGCAGATCTTAATTGCTTCCGTGTTATGTTTTTAATTGTTGCGAATAAGGTGGCATCAGAATGGTTAGGTTTGGACACCCGATAAGCGCCAGTTTGGTGTATGGCTTTGATTGTAGCATTCGTTACAAATGTTTGTAATCGGGGCTCGAGGGTCTCATTTTTGAATATCGGGACAGAGATTGAGCTCAGTTCTTGCAGGTGAGTGGGTTTATTGTTTCCG
>JABGYE010000342.1:0-12304 GCA_018675395.1 Akkermansiaceae bacterium | reverse complement strand
CCCTGACGAGCCGCCGTTGTGCCGCCCGACTCAACATCACCGGCTTCGACAAGCTTTGCCAACGGGGGATGCTGCAACGCCTTCGCATTCACCTGGCCAGTTTTTCCGGGTCCCAAAAACAGCTTCTTCCCGCCGGGCAATGGGATCCTCAGCGGCTTCTTGGTTTTGTTGATAATATCCATGAGTGAGCGCAGGATAACATGAACTGGGCCATCGTCCAGTTTTCACAGTCCTTTCTCTACTGACTAAGAGGAAAGTGGTATTTGTGATTAAGTGGAAGGTCCTTATATGCCTAAATAAAGATCCCGGCCCTTGGCAAGTGCGGCAATTTTTCTATCAGCGACACTCCTCTTAAGCATCCAAAAACCACAGTCAGGATGAATGTATTTTACTCGCCCCTGACCGAGAGCCTTTTCGGATTTTTCGATTGATTGGGCAATTTCGTCCGCAGTTTCTACGTGATTTACCTTAATATCGACGACGCCGATACCAATACCGATTTCAGGTTTAATCTCCTTCAAAGCTTCAAGATCATCATCGGGCCGATGAGCAAGTTCGAGGACCAGATGATCACAGTTAAGAGAATTAAGAAAATCTATTAAGGGTTTCCATTTACCCGACTGTATTGTCTGTCCGCCGTAATTTCCGAAGCAGAAATGCACAGCGGTCTTACCGTTAAATGCGTCGAGGACCCTGTTAATTGCTTCGGCTGCGAGTGGTCCATGTTCGGGGCTTCCTGGTATATTAGCTTCATCGACCTGAAGGCATTCACAGGGACAGTCTTTGACTTGCTCAGCCAATACGTCTGCGATTGCCAGTGTCAGGGCATCAAAGTCGTTGTAGTGATTGTCCAGAAGAGTTCTCGAAAGCATGTAGGGGCTAGTCACTGTAAATTTAAAATCTCCACCAGATACAGATCCCGCTCGGGCACAATCTTCAATCAGATTAAGGGAACCACTATTCAGAGCTGATCGTACCACCGCTGCCGGCTTGGCCCGAAATCCCATCTCCTGTTTTTCTCGGAAAGCCTCAGTGTCAGTACGGCCGATAGTGCTATCACATCCTCCCATTGGCTTTAGGAAATATTCAATCATCCCGTTAGTGTCTGGATGATTCACATCGAAACGGTAAAGTTCACCATCAGTTGGTAAATCGATACCTGACGAACGTTGCGTATCAAAAATGACTCGTGTCGCATCAATGACGGCCTGCTCTGAGGGTAGGGCCGATAGCCATTGTGGCACGGGATATGATCCGACAGTTGTAGTTAGGATTCTTGGTTCACTCATGGGATAAATTATTCAGGAAAGGTCACGTTCAAAACTTGCAATGTGAGAAGGGTCAATCTTCTTGGTTAATTTACTAACAATGACAAAGACTATCACATTAAATGTTACTGCCAAGCAACCAAGATCGATGAGAAGCTTAATGTATTGAATGCCTTCGTCAGAAGAGAAAAGATAAGTCACCAGCACGACTGCTCCGCCAGTACACATGCCGGCGATGGCTCCGGTCCGAGTCCCTTTACGTATGTAAAGGATATCAATTGCCGCTGGAACTAACTGACAGGAGAAGGCCATGGCGAGGAAAAAGAAGTCGGCAATGGTTTGCAGAAGACCCTTTCCAAAGTCAGTATTTTCTCCAAGAGAAACAATACCAAGAGCTATTGCGGTCGTGATTATGATTACGAACCGGCCAACCCAGGCACGTTGTTTTTCAGTGGCATTTGGATTAATTCGATCGTAAAAATCTCTCGTAATGACTCCTCCAAGGGCATGGAGGTTACTATCAGCAGTGCTCATTGAGGCGGCCATGATAGCGACCATGATAATTGATATCAATATCACTCCAAGGCCTCCGAGCATTGCTGGTAATTGTTCGCTTAACATAAATACCGCAATTTGATCTGGTTTATTGAGTCCTTCAGGTAGATTCTCTGCGGTCAGTGCTAGGTTGGGATCAATGGGTGGATGAACGGCTCTGCCTACCAAACCAACCAGCATGACTCCGAAAAGAAAGCATGCCGGTAAAACGACCGCAAAAATCACAGCACTTTGACGAAGTGTTTTAGATGATTTGGCGGCATAAAAACGCATCCATTGTGCTGGCTGAACGATGCTCGCCAGTGAGGCAAATAAGCAGAAAGTTAGGAGCCACCATGGGTTCCACTTGGATTTTTGTGGGTCGTGCATTGTTAGTTGCTTAGGGTCAAGTTCAGCGACCTTACTAAAGAAAGATTCTACTCCTCCTAAACTTACCATCACTGCAACACCGGCCAATAAAGCGCCGGATAGCAGTAGAAGACCTTGCAGTACATCAGTCCATGCAACGGAGCGCATTCCGCCGACTAGTACGTAAATGAGAGTAACAAGAGAGAGAGCCGTCGCTCCAAAGTTGAACATATTCTCACCGAACAGTTGTTGAGCGAGCATCCCGCCGGCCTTGATCTGAATGATGATGTATGGAAGGACATAGAGTATACCCAGTACTGCCACGACGAAACGGATTCCAGTTCCACCGTAATATCCTGCTATCATGTCTCCAGGAGTCACGTAGCCCCTAGCTTGACCCAGTTTTCGTATTCCGTTCCCGAGTAGATAGACGGCCACTCCAGCGACCGGTAAATTCAGTGCAAGGAACATTGAGGAGACGCCATGCTCGTAGACTAGACCGGGAAAACCAAGTAGGGCAACGCCTGAGAAGAAAGTTGCCATGATTGTTAGTGAGGTGACCAGCAGTCCCTGACCTCGTCCTGCAAGATAATAGTCTTCCTCAGTACCTTTGTTTTTTAGGTATCCGAAAATGCCCAGCCCTAGTAGGATTAATAAATAGATGGCCAGGACAATTTCCGGGGTATTGCCAAAATCAGTGTTAGAGAGCAAAATGATTAGATTACTCATTGTCTTGCCCCTTTCCCCATAGGACCCGCGCAGCGACGAGAATCACTGCCGCTTCGACAAAGAACCAGAGAACAGCCCAGACGTACAGGGCTGGCATACCGAACCAGAATTTAGGCTCTGATCCGGGCGGATTTATTAATAATGAGCCAGGTCCCGGGCCCATGATTAATGCGATTAAAAATATTGCAACCAAGGTAAAAGCCATGGTTCTGTGTTTTTGCTGTTTGTGGGCCGGCATACTGTCTGATAATCTTTTATTTCAAACGAACATGAGTAACTTGTCGATTCTCTATTTGAGTCGCATGCTTATTTGAAAGATGTCAATTACCATAGAGAATTTCGAGTTTCGCACGCGTCCGATGAGAACGCGGTTCCCATTCCGTTATGGAATCGCTGCCATGACTGAGCTTCCGCATGTTTTTCTTTGTGTTACTGTGGACTTGAATGGGGAAAAGATTGATGGAATTGCCTCAGAGGGATTGCCTCCTAAGTGGTTCACTAAAAATCCATCAACACGATTTGAAGAGGATTTACCTCAAATGCATCAGGTGCTTGAGCAGGCAGTTTCTTTTGGGTTAAATCAAGAATCGGAATCGGTTTTTGCCTTATGGCAAAAGATTTACGATTGCCAGAAGAGTTGGGCCAATACTGAAAAAATTCCTCCTCTCCTTGCTCACTTAGGAACTTCGCTAGTAGAGAGAGCAGTCATTGATGCTTTTTGCCGAGGGACAGGATGCACTTTTGCTGAGGCCCTTAAGAGTAATCAATTCGGCATTAAATTGGATTCCATTCATCCGGAGATGGGAGGATTTGATCCCGTAGAATGGTTGCCAAAGGAACCTAAAAAATCGCTCATCGCGCGTCACACTATTGGTCTTGGGGATGCTCTTATTGCCGAGGACATTGAGAAAGAAGAGCTGTGCGATGATGGATTGCCTCAGGCCTTGGATGATGCTATCCGTTACTACGGTCTCACACACTTCAAGGTGAAATTGTCGGGTAATCTAGAATCTGACCTTCCGAGATTAAGAGAGATAGCTAAAATGCTTCAGCAATTGGTTCCGGAATTTCAATTCACTTTGGACGGTAATGAGCAGTATCCAAACGTCATGGATTTTCGGGAACATTGGGAACGATTTCTCGAAGATCCTATCTTAGAGAATTTCCTTAGTGATTCGCATCTGCTTTTTGTAGAGCAACCCATTCATAGAGACTTTGCTTTGCATGATTCAATTAGGCAAGAGATAGAATCTTGGGAATCTGGACCCCCAATGATTATCGATGAATCGGATGGTGAATTGGACTCACTACGCAAGGCCCTCGAGCTAGGCTATCGCGGAACGAGTCACAAAAATTGTAAAGGGGTATTCAAAGGAATTGCCAATGCCTGTCTCCTCGAATATTTGCGACGAGAAGGAACAGGTCCATGGATTCTGAGTGGTGGGGACTTGGCGAATGTTGGGCCAGTGGCTCTGCTCAATGATCTTGCAGTAATGGCCTCACTGGGCGTTCAGCACGTTGAACGTAACGGGCACCATTATTTTTCAGGACTCTCTGTTTTTCCACGAGCCCTGCAAGAAGATATTTGTGCAACTCACCCGGACCTCTATGCGTGGGTTGATTCAGGGTTCGCTTCGCTGGTCATTAAAGAAGGGGTGATTCTGGCGGAATCGATCATTTCTGGCCCTTTTGGTTGTGCAATGGGATTGTCAGAGGAAATGCTACGTAATTTAGGCGATCCGGGTCTAAATTCAGGTCAATTCAGTAATTAAATCCTTTAAGATAAAGCTATTTTTTTAGTTTTTTTATGGTGGTCAGCATTTTTTTGGCTAAGCATTTTAATAATAAATAAAACCTATATAAAAAATGACTCGTACAGTAACTCTCCTCCTTTTCCCTATAGTGGCTTTTGTGTCAGCCGCAATGTTTTCATTTGCTGAAGAAAAAAAAGCAGCTCCTCCCATCAAAGCGCTGCTCGTTACCGGAGGCGGATACCATGATTACAAGGGTCAGGAAAAGATCTTAACTGAAGGAGTTGGTAAAAGATTTCCGGTCAAATGGGGAGTCATTCACAAAGACGCTAAAGGCACGAAAGAAGCTCTCAGTAAAAAAGGATGGGCCGACGATTATGATATTGTAGTCTATAATCTTTGCCATGCTCATGAGACAGATGCTTCGTTCGTCGACTCGCTGGCAAAAATTCATGAATCTGGAAAGCCTGCAGTAGCTATTCATTGCTCAATGCATTCATATCATTGGAAAATACCTGGTGAAACAAAGCACTGGCCTGCAATGCTTGGAGTCACTTCGCCTCGTCATGGGAAGCATGCCCCAATCACGATAACTAACGTAAAGCCAGACCATCCGGTCATGAAAGGATTTCCTAAGAAGTGGGTCACTCCGAAGGGAGAGCTTTATCACATTAAGAAAACCTGGCCAAGTGCCACGGTCCTAGCGAAGGGCTCAATTGATAATGGTAAGTCTACCCATGATTGTGTTTGGGTTAACAAGTATGGTAAGGGGAGAGTATTTGGAACTACAATAGGCCATCACAATGAAACTATGCAGGCTAAAGAATATCTTGATCTTGTCAGTAATGGTATTCTCTGGGCAACTGGACGTGTTAAATAATCTTGATTTGATTATTATTCTGTAGTCGCGTCTACTTCACCCTTGAGTGCAGATTCAAGGGCGTGCCAGGCTAACGTTGCGCATTTGATTCTCGCGGGAAATTTACGAACTCCTACCAGTGCCGCCATGTCCCCGTGTTGAGCTAGATCAATTTCCGGTTCTTCATCTCCCGTAAGCAAGGCTTTGGTCTCTTCAATTAGTGTTTCTATTTCACTGATCGTTTTTCCCTGAACCATTGATGTCATTATTGATCCAGAGGCACGCGAGATGGCGCATCCTTCAGTATTGCAGGCAATTTCATCCACCTGCTCGTCTGGTTTTCTGAGATAAACCGTTAGCTTATCACCACACAAAGGGTTGAACCCATCAGCCTGATGAGTGCATGGGATCAGAGGTTTGCCGTTCCTTGGGCGTTTATTGTGAGCAAGAATAATTTCTTGGTAAAGGTCACTCAGGTCTTCCATTTAGTTACAATTGCTCAGGATTCAAATAATGCGCTGATTTCTTTGAGCGCTTCAGTTAATTGATTAATTTCATCAATCGTATTATAAAAACTCAAAGAGGCACGCGTTGTTGCGCTTAGTCCCAATCTTTTCATCAGGGGTTGAGTACAGTGATGACCTGCACGAACAGCTATACCCTTCGTATCTAGTATTGTAGCAATGTCATGAGGATGAGCCGAATCAATCGTAAAGGAGACGACAGGCACTTTATTTTCTGCAGTCCCAACGAGTTTTATTGAGGGATTTTTTCCCAATGATTCATTAGCATGATCCAAGAGAAGAGATTCTTTTTTGTGGATCGTTTCCCAGCCAATGTTGTTAACGTAATCAATTGCCGCTTTGAGCCCTATTGCCCCACTAATGTTTGGGGTCCCCGCTTCGAATCTTTCTGGAGAAGGACGGAAAGTGGTCCCATCAAAGCTAACGATTTCTATCATGTCTCCTCCTCCCTGATAAGGAGTCATTTTATTGAGGAGTTCTTTGCGCCCATATAGAACTCCCACACCATCGGGTCCAAATATCTTGTGGGATGAAAAAACATAAAAATCACATCCTATATCTTGCACATCGACTTTCTGATGAGCTACGGCCTGGGCTCCATCGACGAGAACGGGTATTCCTTTTTGATGGGCCAGATCGACCAACTTTTTGGCCGAATTAATGGTTCCTAATGCATTCGATACATGTACGAATGCCACTAGCTTTGTACGTTCATTCAGTAATGATTCGAATTGGTCAATATCTATTTCGCCCTCGTCTGTGATCGGTGCTGGGACGACCCGTGCACCATTTTCTCCGGCTACTAACTGCCAAGGTACGATGTTAGCATGGTGCTCCATTTCTGTTATTAAGATTTCATCACCTGGCTCAAGTCTTTCATTACAGAAGCTTCTTGCGACAAGATTAATTGCCTCGGTTGCCCCACGAACAAAAATAATTTCATCTTCATGATTCGCATTGATGAAATTGGCTACGCATGACCTTGCTTCATCGTATAATGTGGTAGCATTCATACTCAGATAGTGAACTCCTCGATGGATGTTGGAGTTTTCCTTAGACAGGAAATCAGATAGACGATCTATGACGGCCTGTGGTTTTTGGGTCGTAGCGGCATTATCGAGATAAATTAACGGATTACCGTGAACCTTCTGGCTAAGGATTGGGAAGTCTTTTCTGAGATCTGTATCTTCTTTCATTTATCCGACTCTCTTTAAATCAACCTTACGATGGAAACATTCAAACGGATTTCTTAGTTTTAATGTTTAGTATTGTTTCTCAGGTCTATGGGAGCTTTAAATATAGTATATGTCTGAGTCAAAAGTATTAATTATTGTGGGTGATGCCAGTGAGACGTTGGACACAATGTATCCTTTTTATCGCCTTCAGGAGGATAATTTCATTCCTGTAGTAGCCGGTCCAGAGAAAAAGTTATATCAGATGGTGATGCACGAAGTGAAACCGGGATGGACCATCACTAAGGAATGGGAAGGATACACGATACAGGCAGATGTAGCGTTTAATGAAATTAATCCTGAAGAGTACCTTGGTATTTTCTTCAGTGGGGGCAGGGCCCCTGAATACATAAGAGATCATCCCGACCTGATAAGAATAACACAGTGGTTCTTTGATAATAACAAGCCCATTGCTAGTGTTTGTCATGGTGTTGAGATACCGGCGCGTGCTGACAGGGTCCGCGGCAGAAGAATGGCTACGGTTCCAAAGTGCCAGTTTGACCTTGAAGTGTGTGGTGGAATCTTTGTGGATGAGCCATGTGTAGTAGATGGAAATCTTGTTTCCGGAAGAACATTTCATGATAACGGGCACTACCTTGGTCACTGGATAAAGATGCTCATTGATGAGAGAGAGAAGATTACATAAGTATAAATTTATTTGAATGATGGATCGTAGAAATGCTATAAGATCGATAGGATCGTTGGCTGGAAGTGTTGCTACAGTTTCTCCACTCATTGCGGAATCAGATAAGTTCCAACTCCGTTACATACTTTCATCCGCGATGTATGGTTATATGTCTCTTGAGTCTATTTTATCTCAAGTTTCTCTGACTGGTTCCGAAGCCATTGACGTGTGGTGCAAAGTTCATGGAAACCAGAGAGAACAAATAGATGAAATGGGTCACTCGGTTGCCAAGAATTTGTTGGCGAAAAATGAAGTTAAAGCTGCAGTATTTACACGTTACCCTCTCGGCCCTTTTGGTCTCATTGAAGAGATGAGAAAGATTCATAAAAATTTTGATGCTGAGATTATTGTTTGCGGCACAACAGGCCCATCAGAAGTGAAAGGAAAAGAAGCGAAGAAGGTAGTTCAGGAATTTCTCGAAAAAATGAAGCCTCACATTGCTGTTGCTGAGGAATTAGGAATGACTATTGCTGTTGAGAACCATAGTCGACAGTTTTTGTATCATCCGGATTCATTACGTTATTTTGCAGAATTGAACGAGTCTAAGAATTTGGGTGTTGCTCTTGCTCCTCACCATTTGCACCGGTTCGAAGAGGATATTCCTGAACTCATTCGGGATCTAGGTAATGAGAATATCCCGTTCATGTATTTTCAGGAGCATTCTGATGGAATGTATGCAAAGGCTTCTAAGGAGATCGAGATGCAACAGATGCCCGGATTTGGTGGAGGACTTAAATATGAGCCAATTTTAAGGGCTCTTAAGGAGATGAAATATGGTGGCTATTGTGAAATATTTATGCACCCTGTGCCTCGGGGAATACCGATATTGCCGACCGCAGAAGAGATATCTAAAGCTATTATTAAGAGCAGGGAATATATTGAAAAGTCCCTAGCAGGGATTTAGGGGCTTTCAGTCTTAGTTGTTTCTCTAGGGAAAACATCTACAACTTCTCCAGTTTCCGGCTTCCATGTTTCCATGCCTTCAGGTAATTCAAAAGGCTTACTCGGATCGATGGATTTTGCTTTAGCGATATTGTCTACCTTAATGCTTCTGATAAAGAGTTTTTCTGGCGTAACGCAAATCCAATTAACTTGATTGAAACTTGCAGATGCCCGCGTCCATTTCTTGTCATCATCATTACTTCTTAGTGGAGCTCCCCAGCAGCCTTCCCCTATAAATGTAATCCCGTTCTTATCATCTCGAACGAATCCTTGATCATTTCCAGGATCATTGGACGGGCGAACTGGCCATGTCCTTTTGACAACGTGGCTGTCACATTCGATAACCAAGTTCATACCGTATTTATAAAAATCATTTGCCCAGGCCTTGTACTGCACATCTTGCTCTTTTTTGCCTTTGTGGTGTGGTCTGAACGGGTGGTGATAATGAGCGACTTTCCACTTAACGTTTTTGCTTTCAGAGAGATCTTTAGTGATCCATTCTCCCTGAGCTCCTGCACGAACAATGCAACTGTTCAATGTATAGACGCGCATAAATTTTTTCCCGAATTCTAAAGCATAATAATCTTCTGGCCTAGGAGTATCAAATAGGCGGTGCACGTCCCAAGCCCCTTCGTGATTTCCGCGAGCAGCTATGATGGGGACCATTCTTCCATCTTTTCCCGTCGTTAATTGCCAATCATCGAGCCATTGGGACCAATTCTTTGTCGTTGGAGTTGATATCATATCACCACCAAAACATACAAACATGGGTCGAATCTTAGAAACTGCCCTATTAGCGTTTTGTCTCGCTTCCCTATGGTTACGACTGTCCCCGCCAGCCACGAAGGAAAATTCTCCAGGGTCGCCGATAGCTGTTTTGAATGTAAAGCGCTTACTTTCTGAATTGCTATCTTTTATAATGAAGGCATAAACAGTGTCAGGCTTGAGTCCTTCTAATCGAACAAACCGACTCCTCAGTTCTAGATGCAGTGTCTTACGATCGACTTCTTTTTGAAGTGGGTAATTATTTTCTTTATCAACAATGTCCGCTTCGCCGTAGTGAACCTTTGCTCCTAACCCGTCAACTTTGCACCAACCTATTGTGGCACCAGTCTCAGGAGATGAATTCCAAATGACTCTGTATTTGTCTGTCTTGGCAAAGACGTTAACTGTGAAACTAATAAATAGAATGAAGAGATGGGGTATTTTCATGTGCTTATCTAGGCAACAGGTCAGCATCATTGGCGCATTTTATCTTAAGTGCAAGTAATAGGCACAAGGGAATGGCAAAATGAGGTGTTCTGTAAAGCATTTCAGGGATCCAACTGTTCAGACTTTCTATTATTGAGGATTTATTAAAGTAAGCCCATGGGCGTGCTATTGAAGTCAAAAGTCCCCACAAAATCATATAAAATAGACTCAATCTCATGA
The DNA here is from genome assembly GCA_018675395.1 of Akkermansiaceae bacterium. Taxonomy (GTDB): domain Bacteria; phylum Verrucomicrobiota; class Verrucomicrobiia; order Verrucomicrobiales; family DEV007; genus EC70. The sequence goes on along the minus strand of JABGYE010000342.1, from coordinate 1,980 downwards.
GTTTTATTTTTGTGAAGAGTAATATTACGGCGAGGAAATCCAAGATCCCTGCAATAAATAAAATTAGATTAGCGGACCCTTCTTCATGAATTCCAAGGCAAATCATCACCATTTCTGTGAAGTTTCCAGGCCTAGAATGATTCAGCCAAATCCAATCGTGTCTGAAGTTAATTGCGAACAAACCATGAAATATAAAAGTTAATGCGACGCTAACTTTGGCTAACAGTTCGATGGATCTGTTCAGATTGTTATTGGCGGTGAAAAGAAAAAGCACCAGAGGACAAGTGAATTGAGTTGCATGCTCGAGCAGATTTCCGATACCGATCCGGTTGTCCAAGTACTTGAGGAAAGCGAGAAAAACTAAATTAATGCAACTGATTAAATGAATGTATCTAAATGATTTTTTGCGGATTGGTATTAAGGACGCAGCAGCGAAGAATAGAAAAATAAAACCCTGAACGATTACACAATGACTAATCTTTTCATCAATCTGGAAAGAAGTTACCCACCAGTTCCAATCCTGTCCACTCAGTCTTGTAATGATGTCGGACATTATGTTTTCGTCCCACAAGAGGGCCCGCAATGGCATTTGCCCGTTAAAGCACACCCATGAATGGCCAATGAACATAATTGTACAAGTTGATCTCAGGAACCATTCGAAGACCTTTAATTGTGCATTCTCTGAATTTTTCATCTCGAAGGTTCTTTGATTTTTGACCTTAGCGGGAATAGGATATAGAGATTCCTAGTGTCGAACCCTAGACACATTTTATTTTACGATAGCGATTGTCCTTTCTGCCGATTTCAAGTCAGGGCCTTGGCCAGAATGGATTGGTTCAATAAGGTAGATTTTGTTCCGTCGAAAATTTTTCATCAGCTTCGTTTAGGGGTTCATATAGATGATAGCGATTTAAATCAAGCAATTCACTGCGTCACTCCTAAGAAAGCGGTTCACAGAGGAGCTAGAGCGATCAGGTTCCTCGGATTCAGAATGCCGTTATTGGTTCCTCTATCTTTATTTATGTGGTTCCCTGGAATGATTTTTGTTTCAGATAGAATATATAAATTAATCAGTAGGAACCGCTATTTTTTGAGCCGTTTTGTAGGATGCAAAGATGACTGTTCCTTGGATTTTGCAGAAAAGAAAAATTCAGACGATTTAAAGCTAAAAGGTCCAGTTGACGAGGACTGATGACTTATTCATTGTGTAAATTGATTATGAAACTCATTTGGATCTTTTATATTATTTGTTTGGGCCATTTTAACCTCGGTTATGGGATCGAAAATATCGGGGGTAAGAAACTTTCTCCTAAACAATTGTCCGCGCTAGTTGATCCTTTGAAGATGGCAGGGGAAAACTCCGTAGAACTGCGTAATGCTATTGCACGTATAAGTAGTGAAAAGACCGAAGGAATGGTTTTCTTGATTCAGCATATGCCTGAAAGAGATCTTAAGACTCTTAGTTCAGATTACCTCATTGAAAATGTAAACTATGCTTATAAAGCGCGATCCGAATCAGATTGGGCGAAGTTAGTCCCTAAGGAGATCTTCTTTAATGACGTGCTTCCTTACGCGAGTATCAACGAGAGGCGTGATCGCTGGAGAAAAGATTTTCATGCTCGTTTTTCTCCGCTTGTGAAGGGAGCAAAAACACTAGAAGAAGCGGCTCAGGTACTCAATAAAGAGATATGGAAAATCATTAACGTTAGATACCATGCACGCAAAAGACCAAAACCTGATCAGAGCCCTTATGAATCGATAGATGCCGGGTTTGCTTCTTGCACTGGTCTTTCAGTGATTCTGATAGATGCTTGCCGATCCGTTGGAGTGCCTTCCCGTTTTGTTGGAACTCCTATGTGGGCGAATAAAAGAGGTAATCATAGTTGGGTTGAAGTGTGGGACGGTAATTCCTGGCAGTTTACGGGTGCTTGTGAGTATAGCGCTTCCGGATTAGGTAATGCTTGGTTCAAGGGTAGTGCT
>JABGYE010000068.1:0-3612 GCA_018675395.1 Akkermansiaceae bacterium | reverse complement strand
GGTTAGGGGAGGGGCCGATAGTATTACTGCTCACTTAAGAGAGGACAGGAGACACATACAAGATCAAGACATAGTAACTTTAAAAGATAATTTGAATGTTCCTTTAAACCTGGAAATGGCGAATGTTCAAGAAATCGTAGATTTTGCCATTACGATAAGGCCTAAGTTCATTTGTTTAGTCCCAGAACAAAGAAATGAGCTCACGACTGAAGGTGGTATTGATGCTGTTTTTCATGAGGAAAAGTTGACGAAGAGTATAACCTTATTAAAAGAGGCTGGAATAAAAGTAAGCCTTTTTATTGATCCTGATACAGATCAAATAATCAGTTCAGTGAACTGCGGCGCCGATATGGTTGAACTTCACACAGGCACGTATGCCAATTCTGTAAACGATGGGGATGTGAATATTGAGATTCAGAGGTTAGTTAAAGCTTCTGAAAGAGCCCATGAAAATGGAATGCAAGTAAATGCAGGGCATGGAATAACGACTGCTAATTTAGATCGACTTTTTGAAGTCCCTTTTTTGTCAGAGCTAAATGTAGGGCATCACCTAATTGCGAGATCATTAGAGATTGGGCTTCGAGAGACAGTTTCGAATTTTAAATCGAAAATGAAACAGTACAGCAATTGATTGTCTAATCTAAAAAATTAATTTAGTTTAATCGAAGCTTAAAGGTTGGGCGGTTTCTTTTTCAACTTCAGGAGATGAAATGGAAGGTTCATTTGATGAGGGTAACAAATGATCCAAAATCCTTCTAATTCCATCATTGGCGTACGTGCTCTGGGTGTAGATGTCTTTGGCTTTAAGGTACCAAGTTAGGCTCATTCCAGAATGTTTTTGTTGCTCAAGTTTTTCGGCTTTCTTTAGAACATGAACAAAAGAAGAAACCTCTTCGTTTAACTTAACTGACAATTTTAGCAGATCATTGTCATCGCTAAATGAAGATTGAGCTTGGCGCGCAATCTCCCAAGCGCCCCATGGATTTTTGTTCTCTCTTAGGCCTTTAATTTTAGCGATTTCTTGTTCGAGACTTAATACGGTGTTTAAAACTTTATCTAATTGCTCTGAACGTTTCGGGTCATTATGGGCCGCAGCTATAAACCGTCCGCGATTTTTCATTATTTCTCTGTTATTTCCTTGAGCGAGCAGTGTATCGAGTTCGTTCAAAGTAGTGACCTGTATGTCTGCTATTGAAGCAAATAATTCATTTTGTTCTTTAATTTTAGGGTTCAAAGGCCATGCCTCTATGGCTATCTTCATTTGCCTTTTGTATTCCTCCATTTCGCTTTGTTGAGCTGCAATTTTTGCCTGTGATAAACTCGAATTACTTAAGTTTGTATAAAACTCAACACCGGCCTTGGCTTTAGAATAATTGAAGTCGACTGCTTTTGTTTTCATCCGCTCAATTAGTTGTGATGCTGTCTCATAGTCACGAACTTCCATCGCGCTTAATAATGAATCTGCATCGCGAACAAAGTATTGAACTTTTTGTTTTTTCTCTCGGTCAAGTGTTCTGATTTTAGGAAGATATTCACCCACGAAAAAGGATTCAGCTAAACGCTTTGAAGCTGTCTCAAGTTCATTTTTTTCTGCGAGGAAGTCAAAGGCCATGACCCCTTCATCTACATCTCTAATCACTTCGCTGGCAAACATATCTAATGATGTGACAGTCGGGCTTAAGCCTAGGCCCTTGGCAAGCATCTTGTCAGCATCTGAGTCCTTCTTAACGTCGATGACACCATCACCGTCTTTAAACAATCTCCTGTAAATTCTTGAAGCGATAAGTACGTGTTCCCACCTGCGTTGTACCGCGAACTGAAGGATCAGGGCTTGGTACTCGACTTTGGCTTGAACTTCAGAAATGCCAATCTTTGCCCTATTTGCTAATCTCAGCGTTTCAATCTCTGCTAATCTTTGGACGTAACCAGCTACTCTTCCTACGTTGGATACATTTTTACCTGTGTTCTGTTGTTTGTTTTCACTTTCTTTGCCGGCGCCTCCCCTTCTTTTGGCTTCATCTATAAGCTTTTCGGACTTGGCGACCTCGACGTTCCAATGTAATAACTTCTTTTCCTTTTCTAGGGCTTTATTAGATCTTGCTAATGCTGCTGCATTCTTTTGCCCATAGTAGACACCTAGTATTGCTTGGGAAAGTGAGTCACAAAGGTTTGAGTCTATCCTGTAATTGGATGCTCTTGGTAGCATTGCTACTGCTCGTTGAAGGTGGCTAGTTCCTTTTTTATGAGGTGAGAGTTCATCAAGAATGGATTTGATAATTGAGCGATATTCATTGTCATCTTCAGTGCTATCGGCTGGTGCGTTAAGATACTTTTCGAACCTTGCTCGTATTAATCTGTTATTGTTAATGTTCCAATTTTGTCCGTCCCAACTGAAGATTTCAGTTCCTGGATTAAAAACTGGGAGATCAGTCCCAAGGAAAGGTTGTTTCGAACGTTCAGGTTCATTGTTAACGATAGTGGTACCGTCAGGCTTTGTTGTGGTAGATTTGTTGGATTGATTTCCGGCGGGTCCAGTAAGAACTTGGGAATAGGTAGGTAGAGAAGCAGCAAATATAAATGAGGCAGCAATCGAATTGGTTAATGTTGATTTTGAAAACATATTATTTATTTTCGTTTCAGGTCCTTGGTTATTAGTAACTGTTCTTTACCTACTTCAACTTTAAATGTGAATTTATCACCCCTCGCAATGTTAACGTTTTTAAACTTTGGGGGAACCATTATGGGAATCAGTTCTTGATTCTTATCTAGATTGACAGCAACAGATATCATTTCTCCCCGGTCAGCAGTCCATCTTAGTTTTTCGGCGACGACTCCAGTGACAATGCCTTCAGTGCCAGCTAATGTAGTGCCTTCCTTGATGTAATCTGAAACGTTTAATTGAGTGACTGTCCGCATGGTGTCCTTAGGGCTTCCTATAATTTTGACGATCAGGAAGCCCGCACCAGACACAATAACTGCAAATAATGCAATAATAAGCTTATTAATTCCTTTCTGTGCACGTCTTGCCATTGATACAAAACAATATATCGATGTTGTGTAATTACAAATTAGTAGATTAATCAGTAGTTTCTTGTGGTTAGATCACCATTGAGGCCTTTTTGTGCCTGCATAAGCTGCAAATATTCCCGTTAAAATGTGTACACTAAGCCATGCGATACATACGTTGAGAGGCTGAAGGGAAGATTCTTCTGTTACTGCATGAATTGATTGTCCGAAATACCCTCCAGTCATAATGTCTAAGTTAGCCGACCATGCCCAAAAGGCGGAAATGAATGGTCGCGAAATTGGTTCTAGCCAATGAGGTAATGTGAGTATTGCACCTGAAAGAGGCAGCTGGAAGCCTACCAGATATATTGACATTAATGAACTCTGTTCAGGGTTTTTCATCAGCCCTGATATGCCTAAACAAACAGAAGTCATGGCTGCAGTGACAAGGAAAAGAATTAGGAGCCTAGTCACTGGCGAACCTGGAAGTGTTGGGATGAATATTTGTACAAATATGCCCATCCAGAGGGATTGGATTAAAACTAAGATAGAAAGGAAGGCAATCTTGCTTCCAATGTAACTCGCCGTATGAAGGCCGCCGAAACG
>JABGYE010000114.1:0-3437 GCA_018675395.1 Akkermansiaceae bacterium | reverse complement strand
AGACTGTCTCACTCGGTATGCCTTGATTAAGAATTTCTAGGCTGAGCTCGGTATGATTCACAGTCAACCATCTCTCGAAAAGCACCACATACTCGCCCCCATAGGTAATACTGTCCCCGAAAAATACTAACTTTCTAGAATCTTTGAGAGTCTCAAAATTATCATTCGCCTGCACACTCAAGCTGTTCCAAGCCAGGGCACTTAACAGTATTCTTAGTAGGGGCTTTCTATATCGAATTCTGGTCATCATCGGGTATGGGACGTATCATAAGGTCATTGAATCAGCTTCAAGGTGAAATCGTTGTAGAAAGTTCTGCCTGCAATGCATTGAATGAAACTGCTTCATCTTAATGTTAAAGATATTGAGTTTTTACAAATAAAGTTACAATAAATTATTCACTGATAGTGCATCGCGCTGTTTAATCGCATATATGAGCTTCTATCCATTCATCGTTGCCCGTAGCAATTGTTAGTATAAATTTAATCATGAATCGTTTATTTATTCTAAGTATCGCGTGCTGCATTTTTGCTGCGATGCCAATATCCTTAGCCGATTCCTATGTACTAGATACGAACGGTAAGCAACTCTACAAGTGGGACGGTACTTATCTAAGAAGCACTTCAGGTAAGCAGCTCTACAAATGGGACGGCACTTACATTAGAACCACCTCAGGCAAGCAGCTCTACAAGTGGGATGGCACCTATCTAAGAAACACTTCAGGTAAACAGCTATTTAAGACCAAAGGGATCATAAATATTGCCATTCTTATCGCCCTAGCTACCGGTAATCTTTGATTCAAATAAAATCTCTAGATTCTTGGATTAACTTTTCGATTCACTGAAGTACCATTCGCCAATCACGTCATGAAAATAAAAAGAGGTATTACTATTTCATTAATACCTTGGTCATTAGCTCTGGGACTCTATTACTCTTTAGCGATCCACATGTACCATAGTCTCGGAGGTTGGCCCGAAAGTATTGGAACAAGAGGATTTTCACCGGCATTGCTCATGCATGATAAAATTCATGTGTTTTATATTTCAAACCTGCTAATTTTTACAATATTCGTGGTGCCGGTAATTATCCTGATATGCCTTTTCGTTCCGCGCTGGCGACCCTTGATCATTTATCTCTCATTGCAGTTATTGGGGATGCTGGTATTTTTCCTGCAAATGTTTTTCGCCCCTGACGGTTACACCTATTGGTGGTGGGACTAAAACCCTGTACCATTGAGCAATGAAGAAGCTATTTACTCAGGCGGAAAGAGAGGCAATAGTTGCTTTGGCCGTTACTGAACTTAAGGAGCGGAAAAGGACCTTTATTATTGCGGTAATGCCTTGGTCATTAGCGCTGGGACTCTATTGGTCTTTAGCAATTCACCTGCGCCTGAGCTTCGGAGGCTGGCCCGAAATGTATGGAACAACGGCACCACCGGCACTACTCTTGCATGCTAACATTCAGTATAACTATTTGATGTTCCTGTCACTCTTAACACTTTTCGTCTGTCCGGTCATGTTCCTGCTATGTCTATTAATTAAGCGCTTGAAAAAACTAGTCATTTATCCCTCAATGCAAATATTAGGAGGGCTGTTATTTCTTCTCCAAATGTTGTTTGCTCCAGATGGTTATACTGATTGGTTGTGGAGCTAAAGAATCTAATATTAATCTAAGAACAATGCATTATGATGCGTTCCTTAACTAGAAAAATGAAAAGTCACAACAAAATGAGAAACACACTTTTAACCTTACTCGCCTTCACTCTGAGCCTTTCCTGTTATGGATTGGACAGAGATTACGTGCCCCGCGCAATACTCACTAAGGATCAGGAAAAAGAAGTGATCGCTCTCGCTAAAAAATGCGGCATGCAGGAAGTATCCAAAATTTCTACCCACAACATGTACCCATCTCCTTTTCGGGGCATACAGTTAAAGAGCCCTGAAACAATTAAAGGTCGTGAAGTCTCCTATCAGAGCTTAAGCATGAGCCATAGTGAATGGCTCGAACCGGGGGCAAAGCCTCGGAAAGGGCAAATTCAGATAGGCAAGTTCTGGGCAGGTAAACCCTATACGAGGAAAAAAACTATCCTTAAAGTAGGTAAGAAGGAGTTCCAGACCGGATCCATCAATGGGATGAAACCCGAAGAATGCGAAACTATCCTAGGATTATTATTAAGTGGAAAATATGAAATCGGGCCTGCCGTTAATAAAAAAACACTAGAACAAGTGGGTTGGAATACACCTAGTAACTTTTCCAAGCGAGGTGAATCCATATCAGTCGGATTCCTGCATAAGGCCAAGGACTCCGGATTCTTCGATCTTCAAATCAAGATGGTCGGCAATAAACTCACTATCGAACAAATGTTCCAAGCAATTCCTTAAGCCAAAAAATAGCCTTAAAAAAATAAACAATCATGAAGCCCAAAAATAAATTCATCCGCTCAATCACTGCCTCCACAATATTAACGGCCCTGTCCTTCCCGGTCCTTGCTAAGGATCAACCTTTGCCGGATCCAGACGGTAAGCCAGCCGATATGAGTAAACCTGTTCAGGTCTATATCCTCATGGGTCAGTCCAATATGCTTAACTTTGGCAAGATTAAAGGAGATAAGGATGGAATGCTGGAAAATGCTGTAACAAACAAAAGTCTTTATCCTTATTTGATTGATGACGATGGCAATTGGACTGTGCGCAAAGATGTACGCAACGTGCGCGTCATGGGAAGTGGGACCGGCGCCATGAGAGGCTTCAATAACGAGTGGATGACGATCAAGGGCAACATCGGGCCTGAGATCGGTATTGGTCATCATGTCGGAGAAGTCACGGATGCCCCCGTAATGATCCTTAAGAGCTGCATCGGTAACCGTGCTCTGGGCTGGGACCTGCTGCCGCCGGGGAGCGAATCCTTTGAGTTCACAGACAAAAAGGGTGTGACCTGGGTCCATCCCGGATACAAGGGAACACCTGAACGCTGGGTCAAGGACACGGAGCCAAAGAAGATCGGCTGGTACGCCGGTATGCAATACGATGGTGATACCGCCAGAGCAAAGAAGGTCCTCGCAGAACTCGATAAGTATTATCCCGGAGCCAAGGAATATGAGGTGGCCGGATTCTTCTGGTGGCAGGGTGACCGGGACAGCCGCAGCGCTGCACTTTCCGGCCGGTACGAGAAGAACCTTGTCCATCTCATCAAGACTCTCCGCAAGGATTTCAATGCCCCGAACGCGAATTTCGTATGTGCCTCCCTGGGCCAAACCAAAAAAGGTGCTACTGATGGTGGCGGTAAAATTCTCGATGCCATGCAAGCGGTCGACGGAGAATCCGGTAAGTATCCGGAATTCAAAGGTAATGTCGCCTCCGTTTACACTCATCCGTTGTCCAAAGGGGGCAGTTCAGGCGGTCACTACGGAGGTAATGCCGAGACCTACATGAACGTCGGT
>JABGYE010000393.1:0-2734 GCA_018675395.1 Akkermansiaceae bacterium | reverse complement strand
CTAATACATCCCCTAGAGCAAGGGCATGACCCTGATTTAATGTGTTATCAAGTACCGTTCTCTTGGGTTCTTCATCATTAGATTTGGGTGGAGCATAGACTACAAGCTCGTTACCATGAAATGGCTCAATGGCGGTGATCAAACCATCGATACCATTTCCGCGATAAGCTCTGACCTCACCAACGCCCTTAGAGAGCGGATTCTTGACCATATGAATCGACTTCCAAGGACTCTCACCTGTAACGTTACTAGAATAGCGGATACCTTTGACCCCTTCTTTACCACCGAGGATAATTACCTCTTCCCCCGTCTCTTTGCTAAACGTAATTAGATCAAAATTGTGTGTAATATGAAAGCTAGCATCGACAAGTTCGCTCCCCCAATTTCCTTCCTCAGGCTTTTCTCCAGGAACATAAGCCAATAGGCGTACAGGATCACCCTGCCCCCCTTTGTTTCCTCTTCCATGAAGGGGAAGGACAAGTAACCTGTACTCTTTTTCTCCAACCTTCATCCAGTGCATCCGGTGCACGGTAGGTTCATGAGCACTCATCTTGATTGATCCCCAGAGCCCAGTCGGATCTTCTGGACGAATTAAGTAATGAACTGACCCTGATTTCTCGGCGTCAGTCGTTTCACCAGGGTTCCAGTTAGCACCTACAGCCACTTCAACCTTCCCATCACCATCAATGTCCCTCGACGCGATGCAAACATTGTCAAGGAAACGAGTGCCAACGCGTGGGTTCAAATTCTCTGTCATCACGAAACGTTTCCAGTCCCCGTTCCGGTACCAGACAATCTGCGACTTATCTGCTAGTAGAATATCTAACTTCTTGTCACCGTCCACGTCACCTATTGACAAACCATAACCGATTGAAATTTTAGCATCGATCACTTGCCTCTCAAATTTAGGTTCTGAGCCGATTGCCAGATCCAATTGCGTCGTGAAAGTAAGAATAAAGAACAATATCAAATAACGAAAAAATAACATAAGAAATAGAGTATGAGATGTCAGGCCAAGTGTTAAGCGTAAAAGTTATTATCTTTAAAAAAAGAATTCCTTATCCTGAAATGGACATTAGCCTCACACTCTGATAAGAAACCTGCGGAATGATCCGCTTTTTCCCCATCTTAATTGTTACGGCCCTGCTCTTCTCGGGGTGCCAGTTTGGGGGAATCAAAAGGCCTTATCGAGAAGCTCCTCTCATGACCCCCGAATCATGGATCAGCGCCTCCAAAGCCAACCAAGGAAAGATTAATAGAGGGTGGTTAAAGAATTTGGGCGATCCTCAATTGATTAAAATCACCGAAGAAGCACTCAATAACAATCATGACCTTAGGGTGTCCGCACTCTTACTCCAATCAGCAAAAGAAGGAACCATCATAGGAAGAGCAGCTCGTTTCCCCTCTATTAATCTCGGAGGATCAAATTCCAGATCAAGAAGCAATCAAGAACCACCTAATTATTCTTCGAATTACGGTCTAACGTTAGCTGCTTCTTGGGAAATTGATCTTTGGGGAAGATTAAGGAATCTGGACCGGGCCCAATATGAAGATCTGGTAGCGGCCAGAGCTGATTATGAGGCGGCCAGATTATCACTCGCAGCCAACACAGCAAAGACATGGTTTAATCTTATCACTGCACAGCAACTTCTAGAACTCGCAGAAAAGACAAAGAAAAGTTACGATGCCAATTATCGAATCACTGAACGGAATTACAAAGCCGGTGACTTGACAGCAAGCCCACTAGCTGTGCAGTTCGCTAGGAATCAAGTCGCCTCCGCCGAAAGAAACCTAATCAATCAAAAACTTGCCAGAAAAGAAGCCGCGAGAACCGTCGAGATTTTACTTGGAAGATACCCAAACGGTGAACTCCAAAGTGGTAATACTCTGCCAAAACTCAGAGGGAAAATACCTGCCGGGATACCTTCAGAAATGTTACTCCGAAGGCCGGACCTTGTGTCTGCATCAGCTGCCATCCGGGCATCCGCAGAACGGGCAGACGCATCTAGAAAAGATCTATTTCCTTCATTCTCACTGACAGGGAGAGGCTCAACATCAAGTTCTAAACTCGATCAATTAATTCTGGATCCTGAAGCCATTGCCTGGAGCACTGCAACTTCAGTAGCACAAACCCTCTTCAGGTCCGGCGCTAAGACTGCGAGCGCAAGAATCGCTCTGCAACAAAATGAACGAACGATCAGACGTTTCTCCAGCCAAATGCTGAGAGCTCTACGTGAAGTTGAATCTGCGCTTTCAACAGAAAACTCACTTGCCGAACAAACAAAATTCCTAACAATCGAATTACGTCAGGCCGAACTGGCAGAGAGGCAAGCAGGCAGAGACTACGCAGAAGGATTGGTCCGAATCATTTCGGTCCTCGAGGCTCAGAGAAGAGCAGTCGCATCAAGAAGAGCCATGATCTTCCTAAAAAACCAAAGACTACAGAACAGGTTAGACCTGCACCTCGCCTTGGGAGGCGATTTTAAAACTGGCCCCCCAGATTAATATAATTCGCGCAAATTTCGCTGTAGTTCTTATGGAATAAATTACAACTTCTTGACCCTGAGGTTACGAACAGAAAATTTCTGACCATGGTCCTGAATTGCAATCTTACCGGAATCGGCGAGTTTTTTACCTTTTGGCTTCTTGGCGGCAAGATCCATATTGTCCTGAACCTTTTTGCCATTCAACACAACGGCCACTTTCCCTTCCTTCATTGTCAATTGGATACGGT
>JABGYE010000141.1:0-8591 GCA_018675395.1 Akkermansiaceae bacterium | reverse complement strand
TTTAGGTTCAGGATCACGTATGACATGGAGTTTTTTATTTCCATTTTGAGACCATTCAAATGATTGATCTGTTGCAATACCCCCCTGTATCGTCACCTTCCCGACCGGATTCTGTTCTTCAAGGATTTTTAAGGGCATATCCTCTGCAATTAGGATCATTCTCCACAGTGGATTAATAGACGCTTCAGTGAAAGCAAATTGAACATCGTAAGAACTAGATTGGATATTCTTTTTTACTGCAACTACTAGCCTGCGATTACTTTTACCGTGAAAATAAATTCTACTAAGATCCAATGCCGATTCTGCTGACTGAGTAATTATAATGGCCACTGCGGGAAGCCGCTCAGCATGACTAAAAACAAAATTAGACTGACCGCGGAAATGCACTTCACTAATATTGTCTTCGATATGAATATTAGGAAGAAATGAAGATCCCAAGTCTATTTCAATCTTACCTTTCCCATTGCTAATAACTCCACGCCCATCGTTATGAGTGGCGTTGCCTCTTACCTTTGTGCATCCAATCTTCTCTATAGATTTTCTCATTGACCATGCCCCTGTGTTATTAGGATCAATAGCATCTATTTTCCCTGAGAAGACAGACCCTGAACTCGCAGCTCCACTAGTCATAGCTAGCATTGCGAAATTTGAAGGCGGAAAATACTGCCCGTCCAAACCTCTAATAGCTTTGCCACCATCAAATTCAGTAATGGTAGGGATCATGTAAGTAAATGTTCTTACTGAGTCACCTATGAAAATATTTTCTGGGGCCCAAATCAATGTATTCCCATAAACTTTTATATTACCTGACAGTCGCTGTCCCTTCACTGTATTTGATTTGGGGCGATGCATAACGATTAAATCACCAGACAATTGAGCTGATCGGCTCCTGAGAAGGTAATTACGTAAATAAAGGGATGCGGGTAATCTCGTCGTGTTCGTTGTTGCCCCTCTCCTGCCCACATTCATTGAAACAGGAACCCCAACTTGGAATCCATAACCATTACCCTGACCTATGGATACAATACTGTTGGTCGTTACGGTCGAAGACAGAGCAGACTCGCCTATAGCAGGTATAATGGTCCGACTATCGGAATCCGGCATAACAATAAACCGTGGAGAAGCCTGTCTAACCGTCAAAGCTCTGCCATATAATGACTCCTTTGCTACTGATCGTGAATTTAATTCTGCTATCTGATGTGAAAGTACATATTCCTTATTGTTAATATGAGAAGAACGAGCAGACAACAATGAGATCCAAGAAGCCAAGCCTACTGTGCCTACAGTCATAACGACAAGACTCATAAGAATTGTACTTCCAGTCTCTAATGGCCTTGGCCCTATGTTATTTAAGTTCATTTAGCAGCATTTACATTGAAGGGTATAAAGGAACCGTAAAAAAATAATTGGTTCTTCCTGCCATGCCTGAATATGCAGGCAAAGGGTTAGGCGTTCCAAATTCAGAACTTCTATCAGAAGAAAATTCAGACAACAATTTGGATCTACCTAGGCTTGAAGTTGCAGGGTCAGGCCACCAAATAAAATAAAAAGGCATATCAGACGCCGTTTTAAAATTGTCCAGTGGGCCTTCACTATGTATTAGCCTTGTTCGTCTCTCATGAAAAACAAACAATGGTTGGAATGGAACCCCATTTCCATCATCAGGATAAAAAACGTCATAATAATCGGTTAGCTCATTCCAGGAATAACGTTTTACACTTGCGTAGGTGCCTAGTGGTTTGGCTGTACTTTGTATATCGATGTCATAAATAGCCCTAACAGCAAGAAAATCCTGGAACCCACTGGGCTGTAAAATAAAAATTGAGCCATTGTTAAATGAAGAACTTCCCCTCCATGACTTATATACTGATGAGCTTTGACTCATCACTTTGGCAAGATGCAATCTGAATGATTCAGGAGAATCCAAAGTTCTTCCATCAATCTCACCGTCCAAGGGGATATACACTGGTCGAAATGAATTCAATCCACCCCTCGCAAGACAAAACACAGCAGATGCATGAGATACATCATCCCAGAATCGACTACGAACACGGTCTGCCCTAGCTGCACGCCCATAACTTGGAGCCTTATAAGTAGTTACAGTGCCTCCATTAATATCGTAATAATTTCTTGCAGATGATTGACCGATTTCTATAGATACAATAGTAGAAACCTTACGCTGATTCATTCCTATTGCATTATACGCAAGAGCCGCACCCGTTAAAACTGATGCAGCAATTGCAGAAGCAATCATAACCTCCACTAGCGAAAACCCAAAATCACTAGACAATGATGGTAATTGCCGTGCTCTGTGAAAGGATACCTTCATTAATCAGTTTCTGGATCCTCCTCATTCAAGTAGACAAGCTGAGATGAACTCGATGAATTATCATTTGAAGGGATTGGCAAAACAATGCCGACCTTGGGTTCAAGATCTACGGCTATTATTAATTGCCTGGGCTCATCAGCTTTTTCGTCACCTGCCCAGGTGATTTCAATCATAGAAGGCGTTATCTTTGTAACTATTAAATCGTCAGTCTGTTCATTGATGAGCTTTGGTATTTTCCTACCCTCAACAAGAATTACTCCACCTAATTGCACCTTATAACCATGAGCCCCTTTTGCCACGCCACTCACATGCATTTTATCCAAAACAGACCGAATCTTAGCCTCTTCAGTCTGTGAATCAGCGCCAGATATTATCTGCTCTTCTTTTGCTCTTATTGCAAAAGGATTTCGTTCCTTTGATACGAGTAAATATCCTTTGAGTGCATCTTTCTTTTTCTTGGGCAAGACCCCAAAGTCATCGACACTTTTAGTTATACTGCCAGAAGACAAAAGATCGACTGGCGGAATATCAGCCATAGCTGATCGCAAAAGAAAAATAATTAGAAATATTGTAGTTAATTTAAATGCCCTCATACCTTTGTCTTCTATGCTCGAGAATCTTTTCCGTTCTCTGAATCTATTATTGGAATATCAAGTGATAACTCCATTTTTATATCATTCCCCGATTGCCCCTTGGATAACTTACAATTAGATACACGTATAGCTGGTAAGCTACCCTCAAGATCTGCCAACCAATTTAAAGTCTTTACGTAATCATCTTCGAAAACTAACTTCGCATTTAATGTTTTAGGAATTGTGCCACCCTTCACATAATCAACCGTTTCATAGACCTGTGATAAAGTAATAATCCCGGCTTGCTTTATACGAAGATTAATTAATGCCTCTCCGAACTGTGCATTCTTTACCTGCCTAATATAAGGCTCCCATTGATTTAAATATTCTCTAGAATCTATAGTATTATTCTTTAGAATAACCATTTTACGCTGCTCAGCGCTTCGAGCGAAAACAGCCCCATCAAATGCCGTTCTAGACATTTCCTCAGCGTCGCGAGCTAACCGCAACTTCTTGTAGGAAGCATTTGTCCAATGCCCAATTAACATAATAAATAGCCCGAGAGCCAAACAGCCAAAATGTTTATTATTCATTATTGTTCAAACTTAAGTTGTTGTTCTTGTTGCCAACTTTTTGCCAAATTAAAGTTGCCTGGTAATCAACCTGCCCTCCCTGACCCGACGTTTGATTTGCTGAATATGCACGATATCCAAGGTCATTAATTGCCGATAGAGTTGAATCCAATTGCTTCTGACCCCCATTAACAAAATCTAATCCGATTCTAATCTGATGAGGGTTTTCCATGCCCCTAACTAGAGACAATTCCTCAATAGAACTCTTGACGCTCATACTACGCGCTACTCCAACAGCTAAAGGCTGAATCTGTCTAGACCCCTCGACCCAATCATACATATCCTTGGCGCGACGGTCCTCGTCTTTGATCAATCCAATTTGCTTCTCAGTTTCTGACTTCCTCAAAGTCTCTTCCTCAATTTTTTCATGCCACTCAACCTTTGCAGCTTCTGATTCTTTTATCTTAAAGAAAAACAAAAGATTCAAAGCAATTGCCGCCACACAAGAAATACAAAACATTACAGGAACCAGAATAAGAACCCTCGGCAACGGTCTTGTTATATCTTGCCTCTCAGTCTTTATGTCATGAAAAGGTTTGGCACTCATACTCATTGTCTATTTGTTTTTAAGCAAGCTCCACAAACCATATGAATCGCTCATATCATTTATCCTAACGTCCGGAGCAAGCTCCCTAAGTATTTGGTTAACACCTTCAACAGCCCCATCAGCAGACAAAACGATCTGCGCATTCGAACCCAGATCTTCCACTATGGGGCCGATAACTTTTCTTAAAGGCTCCAAGTCCTTCTGCGCATACAGACTGTTTCTTGAGCGTAACTCGATCCACTTTTCTTGGTCGCTTTTCAAAATACATACCGAACCTTCACAGCAAGTAACTAGAACAATATCACCTAGAGGCTCGGCTCCATTTTCATTATAATCCTTTTGAGCTTCAGTTATTTGGTCAAGGGATTCGGAAAGCATTCCATAAATTCCACAACAAATCCTACCGACTTTTAATCCAGAACTCTTAAAAAGAGTTTCTATTTCTTTTATATAATCTTCATCTACGGCTAAAAGTATACTCGAATTAGATTCAGCATTATGTTTTAGCGCATACCTTTTGCCTCGCTCAGACTTTGATCCTAATACCGCCTTAGGATTGGTTCTAATAAGTTCACTCGCTCCATTCTTTCTCGTTAAATTTGTTTCAAGACTTATCACAAACCTATGATTAATAGACACTGCACACCACCCACCATCAGTTAGATTCAGCCAATCGTCACTCATGTCTTGGACAACTTCTTTTACGGGGCCGACGACAGAATTTTCTTCTCCAAGAACTCCATCCTTGCTAACGCTCCTCCAACTCACTTCTTCCTTACTAAAATTTAATAATAGCGTCTGCCTATTAGGAAATCTCTTTCTCCAAATAGAGGAACTGTCATCTGGATCAGGGCGAAAAGCAGCAAAGCTAAGTACGTTTGTAATGTCTGATAATTTCATCTTGTCATCTCCAATTCTATTTCTTCTTCATAATGAAGAAATTCATTTACTTCCTCAGAACTAAACCCTGTAGGCTCCTTAAATGTAGGCCTCCATCCTTCCGCAAGGCGATCACTTAGACTTGTCTCGAAACTACACATCCCTCGCTTTGCGCCCGTCTCAAGCTCCTGATCTAACTTCTTATACTCTCCTCTACGGATTAGATTAGATACCGAATCGTATTGAAGGAGCATTTCGTGCGTAGCAAACCTCTTTCCCTTCTCTTCATCAAACATTAGCCTCTGGCAAAGAATCATTCGTAAAATATCGGCCAAAGTACTCTGAGCACTTTCAACCCTTTCGGAAGGTATCAATTTCAAAAATCGCTGAACTGTTTGAGCTGCACTTGAAGTGTGGAGTGTCGCCACTACTACGTGACCAGTTTCAGCAGCCTGTAAAGCAATCTCGGCAGTCTCGCCATCACGGATTTCACCAACCATTATTACGTCAGGAGCTTGTCTCAACGACCCCCTAAGAGCCTCCGCAAAATCCTCATCATCTTCCCCAATTTCCCTTTGTGAAATCAATGAAGGAATACTCTTAGTGGGATAAATATATTCGATCGGATCCTCGAAAGTAATGAAATGTTCACGTCGGCGAAGAGCCCTATGTAAATTTAAGGAGGCGATCGTAGTAGTCTTTCCTGAACCTGTAGCTCCGCAAATCAGAAAGAGTCCATTTTTCGCCTGCAAAAAAGCTTTTACTGCTGCATTCGGAACCCGAATATCATCACATGAAGGAATTTCAATGGGCAAGAGACGCAGAACCCAGCGATATCGCCCTCTACTTACCATTTTATTAACACGAAAACGGCAATTACCTATCATTAGAGCATAATCTGAACAACCTGGAATTATCGGGCTTTCTTGATCGGGTTGATATATGAAATGATCAAATAGCAATTCCCCATTTTGCCTATAAACAAGAGGCTCCCAAGGAGTAATGTAAAAATCCGAGATACCCTCTCCCTCAGCCAACTCAATTAGCCTTTGTCCTAACGGACATTTGTCTGTTACTCCTTCCATTTGTGTGGTGATTTCGCGGTTATTGAAATAGCGCCATTCAATCAAAAGACTCTTTTCATCCTTGTTATTTATTTTTATCTTGTTGAATTAATCGAAGTGATTTCTAAATCATTATTCTCATAGCCAGAAAACATAGAACCATCCTTCATTAGCCTAACTATCCCGGCACGCTCCTGAGATCCAAATCTTCTAAAAGATCCTAACACAACACTTCCTCCATCACGCAGTGACAGAACTCCAGTCACTGGGCCGTCCGCTCCAGCACCTGGATCAAAAGCATTATAAAGCGAACCGTTTCGGTTAAGAACAACAACTCTATTCATTTCCCTGCTACCAACTTTAGTAAAATCACCACCTAGCAGTATCCTTCCATCCTTTTGAATAACTGCGCTGCTTATCTCTCCATTAATACTCTCAGGAACAAAACCTGAATCCACAGATCCATCTTTTAATAAACACTTAATCCTACCGGGGAAATTACCCACAAGAAGAATTCTCCCATCCTTCAAAGCTAATGCCTGCTGAATTGAACCTGATAGAGAAACGTACCCTCTGGAGGCCGTAAACTTTTCATTAATTCCTGCATCAGAATCAAGCAATGCCAACCGAGGTTGAAACATTTCTCCGTAATGATTAAATTCACCTACAGCAAGAATTCTATCATCTTCAAGAAGAGAAACTGAGCGAACCGTCCCATCAAATCCACCAGTAGACTCAACTCGCCACTCTCCGACCCATGTCTTCCAGGGATGGGTCTGTACCCATGTACTGGTCATCTTTCCTGGTGGGTCAAATGACGCATCAACGCTCCCATCTGGGTTTAATCTCGCAATTCTTTTTAGAGATGGGTTACCTCCGACACTCTGAAAACTTCCCCCAATTACTATCTTTCCATCAGACCGTTCGACAATCGAATAAACAGAGCCTTCCTCAACTTGTGAAGAAAATGCAAGGACCTCGCCATCGGCATTCAACTTTGCTAAGCCCAATCTAGCGGCACCATTTATTCTGGTAAATGCCCCCCCGACTAACAAGCTCCCATCAGAAAGCTTTATTAATGCCTTAACTTCTCCATTAGCACCTACCCCGACTCTAAAAGAATGATCAATCTGACCTGTCTTAGTATTTATACGCGCTATATTCTCTGTAGTTTTTACATAAGTTTCCGGGAAATCTCCTGTAATTATAGCTTCATCCTCTGACTTCGCAGATATTGCGAAGACCGAAGCATCAATTGGAAGCTTATCTGGCGAATAACTAGAATCAATTGATCCATGAGCATCAAGCCTAATGAAAGATCCCTTAGGAGATTGCTCATCATTTAGTGCATGAAAATTACCACCAACAAACACCTTATTATCTTGCGCCACATGTGAAGAGTACACCGTCCAAGAATCAATTCCTGATTTCTGAGAAAGATGAAACGAAGAATCATGAGAACCGTCTGAGTTTAATCTGGCCACACTTGTAACTTCATTACCATCAAATTGATCAAATGATCCCCCGATAAAAATCTTGCCACCCTCATAAACATTAACTGTATATACTCGGTCGTCCGCCCCGTCCCCAGGGTTGAATAAAGAATCATTCCTACCTGAATCACCTCTTACTCGCGCAATATTATTGCGAGACACACCATCATATTTATCAAAGAAACCACCTATCACTATATCACCGTCACCATCAGTACATACACTATGAACGATTCCCTGAACTCCCTTTGAAGTATCAAAGGACATGTCAAGTTTGCCATTAAGATGAATTCTCGCAAGACTATACGCTGGAATGAAATTATAACGCGTGAAACAACCTGCGACTATAATCTTATAATCATCTTCACCCCCTTCACCTCCAGTAACTAGGTTTTGATTCTGGATAGCCAAGGCATGCACCCATCCATTCTGATCACTGTGAACTCCTCTTCCTACCTGGAATGAATTATCTAAAGAACCGTCAGAATTGAGACGCGCGATCCCCATCCTCCATTTATTGTTATATTTCTTAAATTTACCACCAACTACAATTTTTCCGTCAGGTTGAATCAATAAAGCCAGCACTTCATCGTCGAACCCCTCACCAGGATCAAAACTCTCATCCACTGAACCATCCAAATTAAAGCGAACGATTCGATTTCTAGGAATACCGTTAACCGAAGTAAATTCCCCCCCAGCAATGGCTTTCCCATTAGACTGAATCGCAATGGCCTTTCCCGTCCCATTAAGTCCTAATCGGGGATCAAAGCTTAAATCCAATCCACCTTCAACGCTATGCTGTCTTATGTTATGAAAGGTAGCGTAGGTACTCTGATGAAAAACTCCACCCAAAAAACCTTCCCACTGAGGAACATGCCATCGATTTAACGCAACACTATAAGGCGAACTAGGATCAAACCAATGGGCATATCCCGCAGGCCCATAAACTCGAGCATTAATTTTAATAACATCACTCGACCCCTTAAATGGATCGATTGGACCAGAATACAATGTTCCTCGAACAGGTTCTCCAGAACTGTCATGTCCAGGATCCGTCCCATCTGAAGTGTAATAA
>JABGYE010000152.1:0-7009 GCA_018675395.1 Akkermansiaceae bacterium | reverse complement strand
TCACCATCATTATCAAAATCGAACCAAAGGGCATCAACGACCTCATAAATTTGATCAGCCTCTAAAGCAGGGAATGAAACGCGTCCGAATTGACCCTCCTCTTTCTGTATAAATAAAGCACTTTGCCTGTCCCTGGCCCCGCCAATAAAGACATCCTTATCGCTGTCAGAATCCACGTCACCAATTGCAAGGGCCGGTCCGAACCTTGAAAGACGGTTAGGTAATAAGGGTTGTGAAGTGAAATCATCGTAAAAATTCTCAGTATGAGTAAAATTAATACCAAGAGCCTCATCGATTTGAGAAAATAATCGATTCTCAGAATTCGAAACTTTATCAAGAGATTCTATATTTCCTGTTCCGGACTCAGTGACCCTGTAATGCCACCCTGATAGGAGCCCCTTAATGGTCTGGTCATGACCGTTAGGCCATTCAATATTTAATGCTTTCGGTTTGACCGAAGAGGGCCAGCCAAAATGAATGACCGGTTCGGCCCCACTCATGTAACCACGTGAACTTGTAAGAATGCGGCTCATTGACTGCCCGTTAGATAATTTCAAAGTGAGGCGGGCTCCAATTCCAAAATGATTACTAGACTCACCCCTCAGACTAATTAGCATGGAACCAGACTCGGAAGGATTGATCTGCGAAGAATCACCTCCCATGTTCATATAAATGCCAACCGGATCATTCATATTATTGACCACAACATCCAAGTCTCCATCACGGTCAAGGTCAGAGAGGACAGCTCCATGACTGACTGTTTCTTCGTTCAGCCCCCAGTCATCGCCTAACTTCTCAAACTTAAAATCACCGCGGTTACGAAAGGCCAAGTTCTTTTCTTTAAATCGGGGCGAATCGAGAAACATTTTCCTGAGCTCCATCGTGCTCGCTCCACTCGCACTGGCTTGATGCATCCTAATGGCTCGGTCTGAATCCTGAACATTACGCTCTATTCCATTAGTAAAGAAAACATCCTCAAATCCATCATTGTCCAGATCACCGAAGATCGCAGCCCAGGTCCAGTCTGTACTCTCAATCCCTGCATGGAATGCCACGTCGATAAATTTCCCAGTTCCCGTATTCACATGCATCACATTGCGCATGTACTGACGAGGCTCAAGATTATCCAGGAACCATGCCGTGTCAGTCATTGATCCCATCATCGTCTTTTGCTTGAAGTGGGTCGTGGCCGACATGTCGGTACTGAGATAATCAAAGAGACCGTCGTTGTTGATGTCGGCAAAATCACTGCCCATCGAATTCCATGACGTATATGCTAGGGACTCTTCAGTAATTTCGGTAAATGTTGAATCTCCATTATTACGATAGAGGTGATCAGGGGTATGAAAGTCATTTGAGACATAGAGGTCAGGCCACCCATCATTATTATAGTCCCACCAGACCGCGGCAAGACCATGTTCCCTTGCAATATTAATGCCTGAGACGCGAGTAACGTCCATTAGCTTTGGCATACCATTTTTGCCTGAACCTTCATTTCTAAAGAGTCGATCATAGGTGCCCAGTTCACGGGGAAGCCCATCAATCATTTCGAACTGATCTGCCTGAGTCGGATGGGCCCTAGTAATACCACTATTGTCTTTCTTGGTCAGGACCTTTCCCTTGAACATTTCATTGATCTGCAAGAGTCGTGTCGCGGTACGGTAAAAATCTAAGTCCCCGTCCCTATCATAATCTGCAAAAGCAACCATCGTCGGTGCGCGGTAGGGATTTTTTGCTCCCCCCACAAAGCCTCCATTGAAAGTACCATTTCCCAAATTCATATAGATTTCGTCAGAATTCCCCTTATTGCATACGTACAGGTCAAGATGCCCGTCATTATTAATGTCCGCAAAAGCAGCACCTGATCCCCATGACTTCTTATCCTTAATCCCTGCCTCTTCTGTTACGTCCTCAAATTGCCATGGAGCATTTTGCCTAAAGAGCTTGTTAGGTCCGTCCTGTGAGACCATAAAAAGATCAGGTAATCCATTATTATCATAATCTCCTACGCTCAGACCAGCACCACTTAGAAGATAGTTCTTAATATTCTCATCATTGAGCTGGTTACGAAAATCTATTCCTATCGACGGGCCCTTTCTCCGGTAAAATCTTGCTCCGGAACTTTTTTTCGGACCGGAGATCGTTACATTTTTTCTCAGCTTCTTACCCTCTACCCAATCATCTATTTTCTCGAAAGGAACCCATTCCCATTCAGTTTCAGTCTGAGAAGCAGTCTGTTCTGGCCCCGATCCACCACCACATGAAAAAAACATGAGAGGTAGAAAAATACAAAGAATCGGGTATGGCTTCATTTTTATATCCATTCCTAATGGCCATTTATAACCCAATTTTATGATCTTTGCTTCTAAGAAAATTAACCCTCCCCACAAACTGAAAAAAGGATTATGGTGTGTATAGGATCTCCTTGAGAAGTCCCCTCCCTAGAAAACCCTCAACTGCTTAAATTAAAAATGTCAATTCCCCGCATTTTAAAGTCTTCATTGACCGGACTAATGACCCTTAGTCCGTTCTTTTGCATTGCCCAGACAATCGTGATTAATGAAATCCATTACGACGAAAATGATAAGACTGTCCGGGCCGAATTCATCGAGCTCTATAATGTAAGCGAAGAAACCATTGATTTGTCTAATTGGTATTTTTCCGAAGGCATTGATTTTAACTTTCAAGAAGGAGTCACTTTAGGAGCTGGAAATTATCTCGTCATCGCAGAAAATCCTCAGTCCATTGAGTCTCAGTTCAAAATTAGTGATGCTCTTGGTCCATTCGAGAACGGTACCACCTTAAAGAATTCCGGTGAAAAAATTACACTGCGTGATCCGGATGGAAATAAAGTAGATGAGGTAAATTACTCGCTTGGATTCCCATGGCCCATGGTCGGAGATCAGAGAGGATCTTCTTCGGCCAGTCCATCGATCGAACTCATCAATCCGGGACTGGATAATGATCTTGGAGGGAACTGGAGGGCTTCAGGTTTTCCTGTAACCACAGCGACTGTTGCTGGTGGTCCAAAAAAATTCATCAGCTCGGGCGATGTCTGGGAATATTTAGATAACGACAGTGACCTTACCGAATCTGACTGGGCCACGGACTCCTCTAACACTGATAATTGGAAGAGTGGACCATCCCAACTCGGCTACAATGAGGGTGACGAGGCGACCCTAGTCGGAGACGGGGATGGAGACTTTAGTACTGCTCCACGTGCCGTCACGACCTATTTCCGTACAAGAATTGAAGTTAATCAAATCGAAGGATTCTCCAGCATGTTGTTCAAGCTATTACGTGATGACGGAGCCGTCGTTTATGTGAACGGCGTAGAAGCTTTCAGGGACTCAATGCCAGAAGGAAAAATTGATGCAGAGACTCTGGCCAGCAGGAGTCAGGGAGGATCCTCTGAGAGGACCTTCTATGAGCATAGCGTTTCACCGAGCTTGTTCATAAACGGAACTAACGTGATTGGTGTAGAAGTTCACCAAAGAAGTACCGGAAGCAGTGACATGAGCTTCGATCTTGAGCTGATCGGTGAAGTCGGAGGGGCAGTTTCAAATGCAGCACCCACGCCCGGCTCAAGGAACAGATCCTATTCCTCGAAGTCGCCTCCACAATTAAGGCAGGTCAAACACGGTCCCGTAGGGCGAGAACTTGAAAGAGATAAAACTATAAAATCAGGGGAAGAAGTTCTAGTCAGCGTCAAGGCCACTGACCCTGAAGGCGTGGCTCAGATTAGTTTGGAATACCAAATCGTAAAACCCGGAGATTACATCGAATATGATGAACAACGATATAATAATGATTGGGTTGTTCTGGAAATGGTCGATGACGGGACCCGAGGAGATACTACCGCAGCAGACGATACTTTTTCAGTCATTATACCAACAATCGTTCAAAAGAACCGGCACCTAATCCGTTACAGAATCCTTGCCACTGACGTGAGCGGAGTCTCTATCAGGGGACCTTATGAAAATGACATGGGTCACAACTTTGCCTATTTCGTTTATGACGGCACACCGGACTGGACTGGTTCGGCCCGTTCGAACGGCCCAAAGACAACATTCCCAGGCTCTCTCATGTCGAGCATTCCTACTTATTTCCTGCTGACCAAGGAATCATCAGTGCCCTCTTCTCAGTTCGGAGGATACGGGGGATCAGAATACAAATGGAAAGGAACGCTCATTTACGACGGTAAGGTCTATGATCATATTCGGTACCGGCCCAGAGGCGGTGTTCATCGGTTCCAGTTCGGGAAGAATTTTTGGAAATTTGATTTTAACCGTGGAAGACGGTTCCAGGCCCGTGACCGTGCAGGTGAAAAATATAAAACCAAATGGGATAAGTTAAACTTCTCATCAATCGTCCAGCAGGTGAACTTTGGTAACAGGGGTGAGCAAGGCCTATTCGAGAGTGTTGGATTCAAGTTATTCGAACTTTGCGGAGTCGAGTCATGTAATACTCATTACGTACAATTCTACGTGATTGACAATACTAGTGCCTCAGGATCGAACCAGTACAGCACAGATTATTATGGTCTATTTCTCGCCATCGAACAAATGGACGGGCAGTTCTTGGATGAACATGACATGCCGGAC
The DNA here is from genome assembly GCA_018675395.1 of Akkermansiaceae bacterium. Lineage (GTDB taxonomy): Bacteria > Verrucomicrobiota > Verrucomicrobiia > Verrucomicrobiales > DEV007 > EC70. The sequence goes on along the minus strand of JABGYE010000152.1, from coordinate 2,405 downwards.
GGAAACCTGTACAAAATTGAAGGACACAGTGGGTCATCCAATAATCAGGGCCCAACGCAAGTCACTAACAGGTCCGACGTGTCATCATTCATCAGCGGTTACCGAAACAAGAATCCCAGCGCAGACTGGTGGAGAGAGAATCTGGACGTTGAAAAATACCTCAGTTACAGAACGATCGTGGAGGGGATCCATCATTACGACATCGCCTACGGTAAGAATTACTTCTATTACCATAACCCTGAAACCGATAAGTTTCAGGTACACCCGTGGGACCTGGACCTGACATGGGCCAACAACATGTACGGGAATGGAAACCATGACTTTAAAAACAAAGTCGCCAATAATTCCGCTTTCAGGACCGATTATAGGAACCGTGTCCGTGAAATCATGGACCTAATTTATAACGAGGATGAGGGCTATAAACTCATCGATGAAATGGTCCATGATATCTGGTCCCCTGAAGGTCCGACCCTAGTCGATGCGGATCGCCGATTATGGGACAATCATCCGCGATTAAATCACAAGGACCGTTACTATGACATTTCCTCGACGCGTGACTTTGCCGGAATGATTCAGGTAGTAAAAAGATACATTGTTTCGCGAGGGAACTGGATGCGCTCTAGCCTCCTCTCAGACAGAAATTCGATTCCACAGAAACCCACGATACGCTTCACTGGTGACGGGAACTTTGAAGCAAGTGATCTTCGCTTCTCCACCAATAATTACAGGAGCCAATCGAACACCGCATTCTCTGCGATAGAATGGCGGTTAGCTGAAGTCTATAATCCCACCGTAAAAGGTTATGTGGAAAAAGATCCTTACATCTATGAAATCCAAAATCCTACCCTTTCTGGCGAACTGACAACTTTCGAATCAAATTATCAGTTCATACCAACATCTGCTAGGGTTGGTCGCACTTACCGTACACGGGTACGGCACAAAGATACTCAAGGCCGATGGAGTCACTGGTCAGACCCTGTCCAGTTCGAAGTCACAAGCCCAGAAACCGGCACCTATGTCGATTCGTTAAGGATCACAGAAATCCACTACCACCCTAACGAGGCAAACCTTGCCGAGCAGGAAAAGGGATGGAGCACGTCTGACTTTGAGTACATTGAATTCCAAAACGTCAGCGGATCGGACCTCGATCTTACAAACTTACGACTCACCAAAGGAGTAAACTTTGACTTTGAAGCTGGAACCATTATCAAAAGTAAAGCTTATCTACTCGTGGTAAGAAATCGTGCCGCTTTCGAGTCCCGTTTCGGTGCTGGTCTTCCAATCGCTGGAGAATGGCAAGAAGGGAACCGACTCGATAATGGTGGTGAGAACCTTAAGCTCTCCTACGGTGCCGGAATTCCAATCATTGAATTTACCTATGATGACACGGACCCCTGGCCAGAAGGACCGGACGGAAACGGTTTTAGTTTGAACCTTGAGGACCCGGAAAATACTCAGAATCACGAAAATGCCGTTTCTTGGTACTCTGGTTCAGCTTCTCCTGGAGCAATAGCAATCAAAGCAGAACCTCCCCTGCGCCTAATCGTTCTTGAAGATCCTTTCCGGTTCGAATTCAATAGCGTTAAAGGCAACGCTTATCACATTGAAATTTCTGATGATCTGAGTAAATGGACCACTGTAGAAAAGATTGTGGCCGATGGCTCTAAGACTCTTCACAAACCAATCCTAAACCCTATAGAAAGGGTTAAATTCTTCAGGATCCGTAAAGAATAGAATTAACGACAACTTATCCTAAGTGTCCTTTTCTAAGAGCCAATTCAGGTTAAAACGGGCCATCCAATCCTTACCTGCTAGTAAGTAGATCATACCTTCGCTGGAGGTTCCTTGGCGTCCCGCGGCCATCCATGTGTAATTACCAGGTCCTTTTTTGATTAAACGGTTAACGGGCCAAGTCTTACCCCCGTCAAAGCTCACCCAAACCGTAATATCAGTTCGTGTGGATCGGTTCCCTGGAGAGCTGAACAACAGAATATCGCAACCCTCATTAGGTAATCGAAGGAGCCCTGCCTTACACCCATAGACGTCAGGTGGGCCATCAAAGAGTTCATCATCCTCATGTTCGTCTACCCAAGTTTCTCCGGCATCATGACTATAAGCAATGCGCCGGTTGCCGGGCCGCATATGTGTTCTTGAGTTATGGTAAATGGTGCCGTCCTTTAGCTCAACGAGACCAGACTCACCCGTACCCTTCAGAGGAAAAGGTTCTGAAGAATTCCAGCTCTTGCCACGGTCATCACTGTAGAGAGCCATAGCGTAGAGATCATTAAAGCGTTTCCTATTCTTACCCTTATTAAGATATTCCACGAATACCCTCGCAGGCATCAGGAGCCGTCCTTTCTTCGAGCCATTTTTAATAGTTACGCCTGGGTCACAGGCACCGTTAG
>JABGYE010000136.1:0-4412 GCA_018675395.1 Akkermansiaceae bacterium | reverse complement strand
CAGAACGTATAAATCCCGAACACGAGCCGATGCAGGAGTAAGTGGATTCACCTCCTTAGTATCCTTGATACGCGAAACCAAAACATTCACACCTCTATAAAGCTCGTTCTCAGCGATCCAATCCGCTTTCCTTCCCTTATTAGGACTTATTTCCGATAACATCGCTTCAGAAAGATTCTCCATTGCTATCTCTGCTCCCTCTGTCTTTTTGAGATCTAGTATAAAACAAAATCCCGGAAGCTTAATTCCATGCTCATCGACACCGGCATCATTGGCCTGAGCTGATAAAAACACAACCGAATCACCAAAAAATCCTTCATTTAGATCCTTCGATTCACCAAAAAGAAAATCACCAAGCTTTCCCTTAATTAACTCAGAGCCTGGGATGATTGTAGACTTAAAAACATCCTCTCGCTTTTTGTAGGATTCCGCAAATGGCTGGTAAATTGAAATGCCTCCTAAGTATCCTGAGACTTTCGGCGGCTCTAAAATTTGGTATTTATTTTTAACCGCTATAGAATTTTGAGAACTTTCTTTTGAATCAGATAAATTTCTATCCATAGAAACATTTAAAAGAAGTTCATTCTTACCATAATTCAAAGTAATCCCTGCATAGGAACTACGCCCTATAGTCTCGATAGCATCTCCTAAAAATAAAGACAACATCGGATCATCTATCTGATCAGGAATACCAAACCTTCCATCGATCTCAGAAATCTTCTCAGTATTAAGATAAACAGTTGCCAAATGTTTATTACCCATGGCCCTTTTCATCCTAAGATACTTTGAATCCTTTGAAATTGGTAATGGGTCATCCAAATCAACAACTTCCGATCCCTGTAAAGCAACCGCATTCTTGAGTAACTTTTTATTTGTCGCTGCTAAAATCCATTCATCATGCAGAGCAAATAATGTTGCATCCTCTATTTTTCCTCGGGTCCGATAAGCAAATACACCCCTCTGAAAATCTTCCCTCCCTATGCGCTTTATTCCTAAACGCAGTAAAGGAGCAAAACGGATTCGATTTTTAAGCCAGCTACTTGACTCTGATGGCCTAATTAATATCACCACTTCAGGATCATCAGAGTCATCATGAGGTGGGTACGCACCAATAGCCATCCTCCCACTCAGGAACCTGTCATTTAGTTTCCATATATCTGTACGCAGAACAAGCTCAAGGACTCGACACACAGAGGCTGCCTCTTTAAAAAAATGGCTAGACTTAATACCCTCAAGATCACCACTAGAAAGCAATGATTGAAGCACTTCAGATTGCTTCACTTCTTTAAGAAATTTTGCAAAACCTACCGTTTCAAAGAACAATAAAGCTTCATCAGGCATTGAACCCGACAATGAATCCTCCTGCGATTGTTCGTCAGCGTGGAGTTGAACAATTGAAAGAGCTAAGAAAAAACAGAAATTAGCGATCAGTTTCGCCATCATTAATTATTAAAGATAATTCCATCAAATAATCCAACATTATCGAAAATGTTTTCATCTAATCAATAATTCACTCACAGAAAATTAATGTTCTCCGGAATATGGTGACTCTAATTGATGCTAATAAATCTACTTAAACAGTACATAGATCCCATATATGAATTCCTGTAACAAATTTCACTCATCGCTTCACTTGCATATTTTCTCACTAAGCATTTATGTAGAGAAGTGAACGAAGAGGGAGAATTTCTAGAAAAAAAAATTCAAGAGTCCATAGAAAATCCACAGAATATGGGTGAGATGATTGATGCTGATGCGGTCGGTACTGTCGGCAGTTCGGAATGCGGTGACATGGTCAGGATGTTTTTGAAATTTGATGAGATTGAAGGGAAGAAAATCATAAACAAGGCTACTTTCCAGAGCTTTGGATGCCAAACTGCAATCGCCGTTGCAAGCATGGCAACGGAAATGCTCAAAGGAAAAACGATTGATGAAGCAAAAAATCTTTCAGCCGATAAAATGACAGCTGAAATAGGATCACTTCCTCCAATGAAATTACATTGCGGAGAAATGGTAGAGGGCGCCCTAAGGTCTGCGCTAGAGGAAAATTCAAATGAAACCTTAGAAGCACCAAATAAAGACGAATCAACTCTTTCAAAAAGCCTCGTGCAAGCAGGCACACTTTCTGGTAAGATTAAAGTAATCCCAATAACAGATACAGAAGGTCAGAAATCATGAACGAAACAAATCCAAATGGCGGTGAATTAGAATTGTCACGCGAAGTAGAAGCAATTCAAATACCAAGTGGTGACACCTTCAAATTACCGGCAGGAACTAAAGTCATACTTACCCAGTCACTCGGTGGAACCTACACAGTCGCAACGGATCAAGGTTTAGCTAGAATCTCAGAACAGTATTCTGACGCCTTAGGTCTGGAAGAAGAGAAAACTGAGCAACCAGCAACTGAAAAAGTGAATTCAGATGCTAATGTCAGTGACGATGATTACAAAGAAGCTGTGTGGGAACAGCTTCGTACAGTATTTGATCCTGAAATTCCTGTTAACATTGTCGACTTAGGACTCATATACGATTGTAATGTGATTGAAGAGGACAGCACAAAACAAGCGAGTGTAAAAATGACACTCACTGCACCCGGATGCGGAATGGGACCAACGATTGCCGCAGATGCAGAAAATAAAATTAAAAATATTAATGGTATAGATGGAGCAAAAGTCGAATTGGTATGGGATCCCCCATGGACACAGGACATGATCTCTGAGGAAGGAAAGATGAAACTAGGCATGATTTAGACTAACCTAAACTTTTAAGCTGTTTTTCTTAATAAAAATGGCTTGCGAGTATCCAGAAACCCTATAAATTCCCTGCCCGTTCAAATGATCGGATTCATTTAATCAATTTTATACGCCATGTCTCAACACCGCAGTCTTAAAGGTTCCTCTACCGTTGGTGCAAAACGAAACGTATTGAAGCGCTTTGAGCGTGTTAAACTTCTTAAAGCCAGTGGAAAATGGAAAGATTCCAATAGCCCGATTGGACTTCCAAAAACCAAGCCATTAGAATAATCCTTCTTACCGGCAATATTCACCGGTCCACATTCTTTGTCATCCTCAGGCGCTCAAAAGCTCCGAATTAACCGCTTCCTCGCAGATTGTGGATTAGGTTCAAGACGCTCGTGCGAAGTCATTGTGACTGAGGGCAGAGTTATCATTAATGGTGATGTTTGCACTTCTCTTTCAACTAGGGTTGGACCCGAGGATCAAGTTGAAGTAGATGGTCAAATACTCAAACCTCAATACGAGCCTATAAATATACTTTTATACAAACCCAGAGGTTACATATGCTCAAGAGATGACCCACAAGGAAGATCTACCATCTTTGAACTACTCCCCAAACACTTACAGACCCAACGCAATATTCATTATGCAGGTCGTCTTGACCTTGATAGCGAAGGCCTAATTGTATTAACCAATTCAGGTGACATTTCTCAAAAACTATCTCATCCAAAAACAAAAATTGAAAAAGAGTACCTCGTTTCAGTTTCCGCCCCATTTCAAGAAATTCACAAAGAACAAATGCTAAGAGGCATCGAAATAGATTCAGGATTCGCACGAGCAACATCAGTCGAAAAAGTATCAAAAAGAAACATCGCAGTCACCTTAGAACAAGGCCTTAAACGCCAAATACGCTATATGCTAATGGCTTTAAATTATCGAGTGACGCGACTGATACGGGTCAGGATCGGTAATCTGATTGACACCTCGCTCGAACCAGGGTCTTGGCGATTTATCGGGAAAAAAGATCTCAATAAATTATTGAATGAAACAAAGGATTGAGAACAATCCATTTGATCGCTAATTTATATAAAAAATAACACTGGTTAAGAAATTATGACCAAAAAAATAGAATCTCACCTCACTGAAGATCGGGTTATCAAACCCACAAAAGAATTTTCAAAACGTGCTCGCATCAGTAGCCTTTCTCAATACAAGAAGATATATAAAGAATCAATTCAGTCTCCCTCTAAGTTCTGGTCAAAAGAAGCCAAGGAACTGCATTGGCAGAAAAAATGGTCCAAGGTCCTTCAATGGAATCCACCATTCGCAAAATGGTTTGTAGGTGGAAAAATAAATGCCTCGGAGAATTGCTTGGACAGACACCTGACTGGTCCACGTAAAAACAAAGCCGCCATTATTTGGGAGGGTGAACCGGGAGAAACTCGAACTATTACATACGCGCAACTTCATCGTGAAGTCTGCAAGTTCGCTAACGTCCTCAAGGACCAAGGCGTCAAAAAGCGTGACCGCGTAATCATTTATATGCCAATGGTTCCGGAAGCCGCGGTTGCAATGCTCGCCTGCGCAAGAATAGGGGTAGTTCATTCTGTCGTTTTCGGCGGCTTCTCAGCAACTAGCATCTTAGATCGTGTAGAGGATTCTGGGGCAAGTGCAATT
>JABGYE010000146.1:0-6872 GCA_018675395.1 Akkermansiaceae bacterium | reverse complement strand
TGTGATAAAAATATGCCTGGGTGTCTCATTGCTGCAGCTCGATTAGATAGGCCAGCGGTTTTTGTCTATGGCGGCACTATAATGCCAGGTGATCATAGGGGGCAGGATGTTGACATTGTATCAGTTTTTGAGGCAGTTGGGAAACGTGCAGCAGGTGAGATTAATACTCTTCAGCTTGAGGCTATTGAGGAGTGTGCGATTCCAGGAGCTGGTTCTTGTGGAGGCATGTATACAGCTAATACGATGGCCAGCGCGATAGAGGCGATGGGTATGAGCCTTCCTAATAGCTCTTCTCAAGCGGCTATTCATGCAGATAAAATGCGTGATGCAATGGATGCAGGCGCTGCGGTTAATTACTTATTGGAAAAAGGCATTAGGCCTTCAGATATTCTGTGCAAGGAGGCGTTTGAAAATGCTATTACTATGGTTATAGCTTTGGGAGGTTCAACTAATGCAGTGTTGCACTTATTGGCTATGGCTGATGCTGCGAATGTGCCTCTCACTATTGATGATTTTACCCGGTTAGGAGAAAAGACGCCAGTCCTTGCAGATTTGAAGCCTAGCGGGGCTCATATGATGGCAAATCTTGTTCATATTGGGGGCACAGTTCCGCTGATGCGGATTCTTATTAATGAAGGCCTATTAAATGGTGATTGCCTGACAGTTACAGGTAAAACTCTTAAGCAAAATGTTTCTCGATCAGAACTTAAATATCCTGCTGGGCAAGACATAATTAGCTCATTAGATGAGCCTATTAAAAAAACGAGTCATTTAGTTATTATGCGGGGAAATGTTGCGCCTGAGGGAGCGGTGGCAAAGATTAGCGGACATGAAGGTGAAAGCTTTAAAGGTAAAGCTCGTGTCTTTGATTCTGAGGAAGATGCGCAAAAAGCTATTCTAGCTGGAAAGATTGTTGCTGGTGATGTGGTTGTGATTCGTTATGAAGGGCCCAAGGGTGGGCCAGGTATGAGAGAAATGCTTGGACCTACTTCAGCAATTATGGGGAGGGGTCTTGGTGAGGATGTTGCTTTAATTACGGATGGTCGTTTCAGCGGTGGAACTCATGGATTTGTGGTAGGGCACATAACGCCTGAGGCGTTCAGTGGTGGGCCGATAGCATTGATCAAGGACGGTGATCAAATTACTATAGATGCTAATAAGAGCGTAGTGGATCTTGATGTGACACCTGCAGAGATGACGAAACGAATGGAGTTATGGGAAAAGCCGGAGCCGCGTTATAAACGAGGTGTTCTTGCAAAGTATGCCTTGACAGTCTCTTCTGCATCAGAAGGGGCTGTAACTGACAAGAATCTTAATTTGTAATTAATAATCAGGTTAAAATAATTATAGCCTTGATTGCTTAATTGGTCTGAATTCTAAGGGTTCCAATTTAACTTGGTTAGTGCCTTCAGTTCTCTGACAAAGAGCTGCTTACCGCATACAGCAAGATGCGCCCATGTAGGTTCATCAGATATTTTTTTTGAGTCAATGAGTTTGAACTTTGAGGGATCTAAATGAAGTAATAAGAGTTTCCCATCAGCAGTAAGCGCTAGTGCTTTTTCATTATTTGCAACTAGAGAAGCGTATTCACTAAACTTTTCTTCTGAGCTCCACATAACTTTACCTGAGCTGGCTTCGATGCAGTGGAACCTCTTGTCTCTCCCATGCATGTAAACGTAGCCTTCGTGAGTAATCGGGGATGACATATAACCTTCTGTTTTGTTTGACCAGGTTTTTGAAACGTTCATGCCTTTTTGATCAGTTGCTACCTTAAAAAGAAAACTTCCTCCTCCATAGCTACTGGTAAAAAGGGTGTCTCCGATCACTGTTGGTGTGAGTATATTCATTCCACGGAAGGCTTTAACTTTGTATCGCCACATTACATTACCGCTACTCAAATCTAGTCCGGCGAGTTCTTCTCTGGTCTGTGCTAGGAGTTGGTTCTTGCCTGCGACTTCTGCTATAATAAGTGATGAGAAAGCGCTGCCATTCATGGCTCGATCATCTTTCATTGCGCCCCAGACCTTTGAGCCGTCCGAGCATTTAATCTTAACAATTTGGGCGCCTGCCTGAACATACAAATGGTCATTTGATATTATTGGTGATGATACAAACCCAAAAGTGGGGGCTGTCGATTTCTCTTGAGCGATAAAATCAATGCGCCATTTTTCTTTTCCTGTTTTCCCGTCAATAGCTATTAGAACATCGCGTATTCCCCCAACGTATAACGTTCCTTTGGAGTATATTGGTGTTGATCTTACCCAGCTACCATTCTTACGGGCAAAGAATGGAACCTTCATTGCTCCTTTCCAGGAAAGTTCCCATATTTGCTTGCCGCTTTTTCTGTCAAATGCCCGAGTGATTTCATCCGACTTATTTTTTGTTTCAACAGTAAAGACTCGGTCAGTAGTCACTATTGGGCTTGAGTATCCTTCGGAGAGTTTTTTGTTCCATTCTTTTTTAATGCCTTTTAAATTGTCTGGCCATACGAAATCTGAATTTGTGATTTTGCCGTCTCTGTTTGGCCCGCGCCACTGTTCCCATGTTATGGGTGCTGATGAAAGAGTGTTGGATGAAAAGCTGAGAAGAAGAGTAGAAAAAGCGATGTATTGCATAATTAAAGAACGTAAATTACAAGAGCTTAGATTTTATTTTTCTATTGAATTGCAATAATTCATCGATCGCTAGGATCGCCATTTTTAAATCTCTCGAGTTGACGCATTACTTGTGCATCGTTATCCAATAGATTTACTGATTTTTCAGAGAATTCTATAGCTTTGGCGCGATCGCCTCGCTGGAAGTGAACTTCAGCGAGAGTGTCTAGGAATGCTCCATTTTCAGGTTCTAGTTGTACGGCTCTATTTGCATGTTCAAGTGCCTCCTCGAGTTTCTTCGAGCAACGAGATAATAACCACGCATGGTTGTTATTATGCTGTCCATGGTCTGGGAATCTAATGATGGTTGCTTTCGAAACTTGGTATGTTGTTTTAAATAAATTATTTGCTTCATCGGTTTTTCCTGAATCCACAAGTAATTGGTACAAGTCCTCAAGCATTGAACTGTCTGAGGGGTTAATTTGTTGTAGATTTTTAATTTTGGTGATTGCTGTGGGCACGTCTTCATTTGCGATTGAAGCCTTTGCCTGAGTGACTCCCAAGTTGATAAGATAACTTAATGCATTGCGGGGGCTGATAACACTATTGGCATTCACTGCGCGCATCCTTGATAGGAGATAAAATTCTAATGCGTGCGCACATTGACTCGCCGGAGCCTGTCTAATTTTTAGATCGGCATATTTCCGGCGTAATGCTTCAGGATGAACGCTTTCATGAGGAGAGGCCAAGCGGAGAATGATTTCATCTTGGTTTCTTGCAAGTTCATCGTCTCCATGGAGCCACATTGAACTGGCTAGGAAGTGTCTTTTCGTTACATCACCTGTAGACATGATTGAAGCCTTCTCTTTCAATTCTAACCCCTTTTCTTTTTCTCCGGATTGAGAAAGGGCCACGCCTTTTAAGTAAAGGGGTAAAGGATCGGATTTCTTGGCTTCCCAGGCCTTATCGAATTCTTGAAATGCTAGTTTTGGCTTTCCGGCATTGAGTAATGTGTTTCCATATCTCATGAAATGATGCCCCACCGCTTCCTGGCCTATTAATTGAAGCCATTCTTTATTTGAGTCCGCTGCTAATTCCCATAGTTCATGAAGTCGTGCCAAGTCCTTTACTGCTCTAGTAAATTCTTTTTTGCGTTCATTGTTTGGACAGGTCTTTGCGTAATCAGACATGGCCTGAATTAATTTGCGTGCATCTTCTGGCTCATTGTTAAGATCATTAAAATCAAAAAGTAAGGCCATGCGCTCTAATGCCTTTTTACTGCTATCTTTTGGAAACTCTAGTTTTATAAATTCCCAGGAAATTACTGTGAGCCATGAATACTCTGCACTGGTTCTAAAAAATGCATCAATTACGTCTTCTTCTGACTCCATCTCCATCGCTTGAATTGCATGTTGGGTTGCTTGCTCATCAAGGCCAATGAATCGTTCCCACCTGATTAGTGGAAGTAAACTTGCGTTATTTTTAATGAGTAATTTTTCGGATATTTTCATGATCCGTTTGGCTTCCTCATCTTGTCCTGTTAATGAGCATGCAGTAGCTAATTGGCCTGCAGGATCTAGTGATTTTCTTAGTGTTTCTTCAGTGTCAGCTTTAAAATTGCCTTCGTATTTTTTCAGCCAGTGATCATAAGGGGCTTTTTTCGTTTTAATTCCTATGGACTGAAATGCGGCATCAAAGTTATATCTCCACATTTCCATATCAAAAAGCTCAGAACCACTTGCTCTTTTAGCTAATTCAAAGGCCCGGGAAGCTTCGCCATTAATGATGAGTGCATTTAAACATCTTCCAAGCTCGTCCTTCATCGCCATGGCATAATCCTCTATTCCCTTGGTTATTTTTTTAAATTCTTTTTCCTTACCACTGAGGCGCGCGGAAGCTGCAGAAAATCCTAGAGTGTCGGCTGTTCGACGGCTAGGGTCGACAAAGGACTTCGCGTATTCGGATAAATTTCCTCCTGCAGCTAGAGAGTGTCGCGCTCTAGTTTTATCCCCCATACTTTCAAACACCTTTGCGGCCTCATTGAAATTCCCTTGAGTTCTTAGCATCCATGCAAGTAGTTCGGTATCTACCTGGGTCTTACTTGCAAGTTCACGCTGCTTTTTAATCGCGGTTTCAATTAGATCTCTTTGTAATAAGAATGCGACATAATTGCGTATGCCATTTTGATCTAGCGCTGCAACTTCTAGAAGATCCTTTGCCTGATTATAGTTACCTTTAATTATAAGTGCAGGGACTTCTTCAGCGATATTTCGACTGATTATTTGAGCGACTATTTTGCGAATTCCGGGATCCCGTTCGCGTTTCACAAGTTTCATTAATAGTTCTGTTTCTCCTATCTGGGCGAGTTCAGCAATGGCCATCTCTCGTTCGGCCCCCCCTCCTTTTCGGAACTGATTAACGAGTTTCACGATATTCTTTGGCGTTTCTGGGTATATTCCTAAATCAAACTCTTCGAGGATTTTACTGCCGCGATAACGCATTTCTGCATTGCCATTCTTAATGGCTTCTCTTAGAAAAGGCTCTGCGGCATGTCCCATTTGCCATACTGTCTGCATTGCTTTTTCTCTTACTTTAAAATCGTCAGAGCTCAGTTGTTCTATCGCTTTTAGAATCTGTTCACGACCAAGTTCTTTTTCTGGTTGGGGTTCCTGAGCCGAATGTTCAGGAGGGATCATTAAGCTTATGATTCCAAGCAATGCAGTGAAAAGCGTTTGCTTTTTAGTAAGTGCCATATGCTTTATAATAGTTGATTGTATGCCATGATGAAAACCTGAAATTTAGTTGGTTATTAGACTAATATATGATTAATGCTAATTGAGTTGTTTGTGGAGCAGTTTTTAGGATTCAGTCGCATTTGCATGTTTCGGTTTTGACTCCTAGAGCGTGCGGGGTAATCTTAGAGCAAATATGAAAGAAACATCCTATTATTTTATTCTTTTCGCTCTATCATCGTTACTCACATTTCCTGCAATTTCTCAGGAAATGAAAGTAGGTATTGTTGATATGAATAGAGTTTTTGGTGAATACCATAAAACCAAAGAAACTGAAAAAGAAATAGAGAAAAAGCGAAACACTGCGCGTAAGGAGGTTTCAGAGCGTGATAATGAGCTCAAAGAAAAAATAAAAGAGCTTAAAGATTTGGAACGGGAAGTTGCGGATCCTGTGAGTAGTAGAGAGGTTCGGGCTGCTAGTCAGAAACGAGCTCAGATAATTGCTAATGAGGCGCGAACTATGCGTGATGAGGTCCTTGATTTTGCAAGAAAACGTGAAATGCAATTAATGGAAATGTCTAAACGTAAGAGGGGCGTTATCTTAGAGGAAATTCAGCTCGCTGTCAGTGAGCATTCGAAAAAAGAAGGATATGATTTAGTTTTTGATAAGTCAGCCCGTGGAACTAAAGGTATAAGTTTTCTTCTGTATTCAAAGGATGCCCGTGATTTCAGCTCAAAGATGATTTTGGAGTTGAATGGTGAATGACCTAATTTCTGGACCTTTTATTTATTCCGGTCAGAAGACTATTGATTGTGGTGCTTTTGGTGTTAGATACATTCTGGGTTCACAAAGGTAATGCCAAAAATGAAACTTAACCAAATTGTAGAGGCAATGCTATTTGCCTCTAAGGAACCGATTACAACTAAAGTAATTGCAAAAATTATACGTAAAGTTTCTAAGAGGGAAATTCCTGACGATAAATTATGTTCGGTTAAGGCTAAGGAAATTGAAAAGGTTGTTGATACACTTAATCGATCCTATGAAAAGAAAAGCTCTCCCTACGTAATTGAAGAACGCTCAAATGGCTGGAGTTTATTTACGAGGATTGAATATGGGGTTTATTTACGAGAGCTGTTTCCAGATTTAAAACCGACCCGATTAAGTGCTCCAGCTCTGGAGACATTAGCGATTGTGGCATACAGGCAACCCATTACAAAAGCTGCCATAGAAGCCGTTCGTGGAGTTAATGTTGACGGTGTATTGCAATCATTAATTGAAAGAGGTTTGGTCGGGATTGGGGGGCGTGCTGATTTGCCCGGGAAGCCATTTTTATATGAAACATCCAAAAACTTTTTAGAGCATTTTGGAATAAAAAATGTTGATGATTTACCTAATGCATCTGAATTGAGGCAAGTGGAACTGCCTCAACCTGAGGCTGAAGTAGTTGATGGAGAACAGTTGCCGTTAACTGGTGTGAATTCAGCTGATGAGGGCGAGTTGAATGAAAAAGATGACGATTCTCTTGAAGTTTCTGAAGAAAATGAG
>JABGYE010000117.1:0-2785 GCA_018675395.1 Akkermansiaceae bacterium | reverse complement strand
GAGGATTGTGTGGAGTGTGTGGGAGGAAAGGAGCGTACCAGAGAAAGTAAGGTTTTTTCTCATCTTTGGCCATTTTAACAAAATCTTTGATGGGCTTCATTCCAGTGCGCCCGATTCTTAGCCCATCGTCACCGTGCCGGCCACCAGGTTCCGGAAATCCTCTAGTCATGCCATGGGTGAATCCTGCTCTTTTAAAATTCCCTTCCCAATATTTACCGCTCTGATGGCTCAAGTAATTTTTGGTAGAGAGTAGTTCAGGCAGCGTATCAAACTTATCAATGAAGGAGATAATTTGAGCTCGCCTTTCATTATAAAGTTTTGAATTGCGCTCTGCATATTTAGGAGATGGATCATTGCCCGTAATTTTATGAGTCGAGGCATAGTGGCCTGTGAGGAGAGTTGCTAGGGATGGTCTGCAAAGTGCAGTTGGCACATATCCTCTTTTGAAAAGAACGCTCTCTTTAGCTAGCTTATCAATGTGTGGCGTCTTGATATCCGGATGACCCATGAATCCGTAGTCAGTCCATGCCTGATCATCCGAAATGATAAGAACAATGTTCGGACTAGATGCCGTGACGGCCGAAAGCATGGCCAAATAGGTGAAGAGTAAAATGCGCATCCTCATTGTTTTACATACACTGATCAAGAAATCGAGTTTTTTCCTGATTGGGTTTCAATCAGTAATTGGTAATAGGATAATTTCTATTCTCTTGAAAAGAGAATGTTTCCAATCCATGCACCGGTCAGTGCGCCTCCGCAAGGCGCTAGGACATAGACTGTGAGCCAACCGATACCATTATGGGAGAATGGCACCGTTCCCCAACCTGCAATGGCTGAAAAGAATCGAGGAGCAAGGTCCCTAGCTGGATTGAATCCTGCTTGTGTTAGAGGGGCAAAAACACAGATCAGTGTCGTCAGCGCCATTCCGATGGCGATTGGGGTTATTGGGCCGGGACCTGATTTATTTTCTTTGGCCGTGAATCCGAAAATCACAAGAGCTAGTAAAAGTGTACCTAAAAATTCCGCACAAATGGCAGTCATGTGTGATACGGGCTCCGCGAAGTATTCACCAAAAATTCTCGCAGTGGCAATACTTTCAGGCTCTCCTCTAGTGATGTGCCTTGATTCTTCGAAAGCGCTGATTTGGCTTTCAAAGAGAAAGAAAACTGTCGATGCTGCAATGAATGCTCCAAGCAATTGGGCTGCAAAGTAACCTGGGATTCGGCGCTTTGGAAAGTCTGCCTGGAATGCGAATGCGAGTGTGATGGCTGGATTAAAGTGAGCCCCACTGTGGTGGGTCGTTAAATAGATTGCGCAGGCAAGGCCCAGTCCCCACACTGCTGCTATTTGAAAAATTCCTTCCGTAGCATCAGTGGTCACGGAACCGGCAACAATTCCTAGTCCTAAGAAGACCATGATAAAGGTTCCAATGACTTCGCTGGCAAACCACTTCGGCATACTTATTGATGATTTCTGTTAATAATTATTCTGTACGTGCTGACCGTATCCCTGCCGCGTAAGCTTCGAAGACCAGTTTAATTTCGTCTCTCACTTTTCTGAAAATCTCCATAATTTCATCTTCACTGCCCTCAGCATGAGCCGGATCTTCAAATCCCCAATGATGATGATGAGCCTGACCGGGGTACGTTGGGCAGGCCTGATCCGCATTGCCACAGACCGTGATGACCGTGTGGATTTCCTGTTCTAGAAAGTCATTCATGTGCTTCGAAGTATGAGCTGATATATCAATCCCGATCTCTTCGAGTGCTGTTATAGCTTTGGGGTGAACGTAGCCTGAAGGATCGGATCCAGCGCTTGCTACTTCAATGAGATCTGATGCCGCGTTTCGCAGAATGCCTTCGGCCATATGGCTACGGCACGAGTTTCCGGTACATAAGATAAGTACTGTATTTTTTTGCATAGGACGATAAATTAGTTAGTGGTGGGACAGCAAGCAGCCGATGTGTCCATCTGATCAAGATGCTTTAAGTCAGTCCTAAAAATGGGATCTTCACTGGTCAGATCTTGTAAACATTTAAGATTATTTTCGAGGATAGGATTTACCTTTTTTGTGATTCGGTAAATCATCCAGTTCGCTCGCCTCTCTGATTCGACCAGACCATGGGACTTTAAGTACGCAAGATGCTTGGACACCTTGACCTGAGTCTCTTTCAATATTTCCTGCAGATGGCACACACAAAGAGCTCCATCACTTAAAAGATTAAGGATTCTTAATCGGGTCTTATCGCAAAGGCAGCGGTAAACTTGGCACAACTCATCAGAGTTCATCCAATAATATTCCTATATAAGTATATACCTGTAAAGGAATATTATTTATAATAGTTGTAAGATCCACTGACGCATCACAGCTTTAGTCTTTGGGCTGATGCTTCTCAACCCATGCTGGGTATTCGACCTTCAGAAGATTCTCTGGCCAGCGGCCTCCAATCCATAAGTGGCCGATGCGCTTGGTATGGCTCAGTTCCGAGAGTTTGTATTTCGCGACTCCCTTTTCGATGAACATGGGCCGGTCAGTTCCGATCTCATAGTAGCGTGCCCAGATCGGTGGCGCCTCCGGATCCACAACGATTTTTCGGTCCACGCCCCCGGGGAGCGACTTGTCCTCGAAGTTGAGGACCCTGATCCCGGTTATCTTAACTTTTTTGAACCATTTTACCGCGCCTGCGATCGCTGCCATAATTTCGGGCGAAGGGCTATCGATTGACATGAGATAGCGGACAACGCCTACGCTCTCGGCTCCGGACAGGGACGGGTTCTCAGAGAT
>JABGYE010000048.1:0-2097 GCA_018675395.1 Akkermansiaceae bacterium | reverse complement strand
GGAAGAAAAAAGCAAAGGTTAAGATAACGAAGAGTTGACCTAATGTGTTTTTATCCACGCTCTTGGAACTGTTTACCATTTTAGGGATTGTTTCCATCTGGGGGCGGAACGTTCGGGTCAGTTCGCTCCTTGAAAAGCGGGCCCAGAGAAGAACTCTACTCATTTTTAGTCCTCCCGCAGTCGACCCAGAACAGCCTCCGATCACCATAAGAATGAGGAGAATTTCCTTACTGAGGATAGGCCATTGGTCGTAATCTCCTGAAGCGTATCCGGTACTTGTGGAGATAGAGACAATGTTAAATATTATATTAAGGACAGAATCACTTCCAGAGCTAAGGAGATTGTTAATTAGTGTGATTGCAATGGCTAAAACCAGAAAGATAAGAAACCATCTGGTCTCTTCATTTTCTCGGAGATCTCCTAATCGGCGCCTCTTAATGAGTAATAGGTAGAGGAATAAACTTATGCTGCAAATTAGCATAAATAGAATGGCCCAGATTTTGGCTCCGGTACCGAAGCTAGTAAAACTGTCATTTTCAGTCCCAAATCCTCCCGTTGCGGTTGTCGTGAGTGCGTGGTTTATGGATTGGAATAAGCTCATTCCAAACACATAGTAACCAAGTCCGCAGATTAGTGTTAGGCTAAGATAGAGAGTCCATAAAGATCTTTGAGCTTTACTAAAATTAGAGAAATTTAGATCTGAAATTGGAAGTGATGATTCTGCGCCGAACATCATTTTTCCGGATGCTCCGTCCTTTGATTGTAATAAGAGGAAAATCATAACGATCCCAAGTCCTCCGAGCCATTGAGTCAGTGAGCGCCAGAACAATAGAGACCTTGGTATTTCTTGGAGATCAACGGTCACGGTTGATCCTGTCGTGGTCAGTCCCGAAATGGCTTCAAAGATGGACTGAGCGAACGAAAGATCGGTATTGCATAACAGATGAGGAAGGGCTGCATGTAGTCCACATACGAACCATGCGATCCCAGCAATGGCGATTGCTTCTTTCCGAAGCATTTTTTGATCATTACTTTTTTTTAAATAACGGGAACCGCCATAAAGAAGGAGCGCTGAGAAAAGGGTAATTGAAATACAGATAATCCATGACTGAAGAGCTATTTCATTACTATGTTTTGATTGTTCCGGGATTGGAATTGAGTAACCAGCAATGACGGCAATCCCCATTGCAGTTGCGAGGATCAGAAGAAGGTAACTGATTGACCTGAAAATGATGGAAAAATTCATTAGCAGTTGGCAGGCACAATGATAGCCGGACAGGTGGCTTTAATTCTGTGAAGAATGGGCATGCTGTGCTGTGAGCTTCGCCCTAAAATGATGTTCAGTCAATTCACGCTCTTAAATTACCTTGAATTCATCGATTCTTTGAGATTTTTGTGACTTTATTACTTTAAGAAATGTCACTGAGTCATTAAGTTGCCAGAAATGTTAATTGATCTTCGTAGTGATACTGTCACACGTCCAGACCATGGGATGCTTCAGGCTATGCATGATGCGGAGGTCGGTGATGATGTTTTTGGTGATGATCCTACAGTCATAGATTTAGAGTTGGAATCAGCCAAAATGTTTGGAAAAGAGGCGGCATTATTTTTGCCTAGTGGCACTCAAAGTAATCTTGCGGCATTACTGACCCATTGCGATAGGGGCGACGAATATATCGTTGGTCAGGAAGCACACACTTACCTCTTTGAAGGGGGAGGGGGAGCTTGCCTCGGAGGCATTCAGCCGCAGCCATTGAATCAGGAACCGGACGGGACTCTGGATCTTAATAAAGTTGATTCTCTAATTAAACCTGATGATTATCATTATGCCCGGACCCGGTTACTTTGTCTCGAAAATACGACCTGGGGAAAGGTTTTGCCAGAGTCTTATCTTAAAGAAGCGAAGGATCTTGCTGAAGAGAGGATCCTTAGGTTTCATTTGGATGGTGCGAGAATCTTTAATGCAGCAGTTGAGGAGGATGTGCCGGTATCAAAAATAGCATCATACTTTGATTCTGTTTCAACTTGTTTATCGAAGGGGTTAGGTGCTCCAGTAGGTTCTGTTTTATTGGGTGATATTGAATTTATTGCTCAGGC
>JABGYE010000204.1:0-3318 GCA_018675395.1 Akkermansiaceae bacterium | reverse complement strand
TCTGAACATAATATTTGGTTCGATGAATCCATGCGCCATACGGGCGGAACAGATTCCAAGTTTTACGCTGAAGTGATTGCTCAAGACCTTCCAACGGCCTGGGTTAAAGATGCCTACGTTTATGAAACGATTCCTCCAGAAAGGCTATCCTTTCTTTATCAATATCGAAGGGCCCGTGACCAGTCGAATACGAACTTCCGAAGAAAAAATAATGGTACTGTTCGTTTGAATCTGGTCCTTGTAACTTCTATTTTAATTAAATTGATCGCGGTGATTGGACTCATATTAACCTTACCCATCACAGCCGGTCGTACTCTAATGACCCTCGCACGAGCATTGGGATGGATCGCCGGGAGGGCAGGAGCCATTACAGGATCGAAGTCCAGTCTCTACTCAACGACTACCGGGAACTGATGAACTCATTCTTTTCCAGAATAAATTCTCTGAGCCGTTACTCTAAGCAACGACGCAAACTGGCCAAAGCACTCAGAGCGGAATCTAAAGCAACGATGGCCGGCCTAAGAGCTCTACAAGCTCAGTTCTCGAGAACTATTACAACAGTGCCTAATCTTAGGCGCAGTATCCATGTGCTGGAAAAAGGGTTATGTTTTCCAAATCGGAAAAAAATATTTGGCTTAAAATTTATTGGACCGGCCGTTGACCTTTACTCGGAAGCCCTAGCCAATTCAGAAGTTTCAAAGTCTGAACTAAAATGGGCAGCGGACGTTCTGAACAAATACTTCAAAGCGGTAGATCATGAAGTGCCCGAGATTGATGAGGCTCACAAAAAATTTATATCCCTACCACCAGCAGAATCCTCTGATACGCACACATTTTCTCCTTACAAGGAAATGGACATTCCTTCCTATGCCAAACGCTTTGAACCTTCAGGAATCGCAGCACTCGATCAGTTCCATGAACTGTGCCGAAGCCGGAGATCGCATCGCCACTTCAAAAAAGAACCGGTCCCACTAGAAACTGTCCGTCATGCCATCACCGCAGCGCTGGAATCGCCGAGCGCGTGTAACCGTCAGCCATTCGACTACTACATGGCAACGGAACCAGAAATGATTCAGGAAATCTGCAAATTACCACTCGGGGTTCGAGGTTACGGCGATCAGCTGCCCGCTCTGATTGTCGTTGTCGGTAACCTTGGCTGCTATGATGAGACTCGTGATCATCATCTCATCTATATTGATGCGGCCCTAGCAACCATGACAATGATGCTAGCACTGACCTCATCTGGGCTTGGATCCGTACCCATCAACTGGCCTGACATCCCTGAAAAGCATGAGCAGATGAGAGAATTATTAAATCTTAAGCCTTGGCAGGTTCCTGTCATGCTTGTCGGACTGGGCGTTCCTGACCCAGACACAATGATTGCCTATTCTTCTAAACGGTCCGTCGACGATGCTCTGCACCATGTCAAAAAAACCTCTCATTGAGCTCCTAGGTGTTTGGCTGCCTAATAAGGGAGCCGAACTCATGCTACACACTGTCCGCCAGGAACTTGATAAACGTTTAGAAGGTGCCTCGTTCGCAATCCAATCCAATGAACCATTCCAGTCAGAATCTCGTTTCAAAAAATTACAGAAATGCGTCCCCTCTTCGAATTCTCTATTAGATAAAATTTTCCGAACCACCCCACAGGATCAGGGAGCTATCACTGATTCTCAGATCACTCATTACATTGATATTTCTGGGTTCGCTTATGGTGATCCTTGGGGAGTAAAAAAAGCACGGAAAAGACTCGGTAAGAAAGTCAAAAAACTAAAGCGAAAAGGAAAGCCTTATTACCTTTTGCCACAAGCGTTCGGCCCTTTCACTGATCCGAAATTGCAACGTGAAATGCAATTGATAGGATCCAACGCTTCATTGCTGTGCGCCCGGGACTCGGTTTCACTTGCTCACCTCAAAGGCTTAGGACTCGAAAGTGCTGAGCAATTCCCTGATATCACATTTGCTCTGGATACCAATGATCGTATCGCCCCTGACATTAAACATTCACCTTATGGTTGTTTGATCGTTAACAATAAATTGGTCAGCTCAAGTACAATGCAAAAAAGTGATTTGCTTCATTTATTCACTGCCTCAGGAAAGAACATGCAAAGGCATGGTATATCACCGCAAGTCCTACTTCATGAACCTAAGGAAGATAAGGACTTAGCAGCTGAACTGGCCCAAGCCTTGGATTGCCCCATCATTGAACTGAAAGATGCGAGAGACATCAAAAACTGTATTAGGCATTCTTATCTTACCGTCACTGCTCGGTTCCATGGGCTCGTAAGCGCTTTATCCACAGGCACCCCCGCCATGGCTGTAGGCTGGTCCCACAAGTATAAAGAATTACTGACCGATTTTGATGCGGGACATCTTGTCTTTAATGGTAGCACTGAAGAATTTCTCGGCCACTTGGAAGCCCTCTTGTCCTCTGAAGAAAATCATAAGAAAATCTCAGATCAATTTAAGATAACTGCGCAAAAACAAACTCAAAAATTATCCGTTCTATTTGATCAACTGACTGAGCATATCAATGAAACAATATAGCTGATTCCACTTCTCCGATCTCTTTATCCTTTGATTTTCCTATCAAAGGTCAAAAATTCCTAAACCCCTTTCGGGTTTAAGAAAAAATATAAACCTTTTATACACAGCGCTTTATTTAATTTAGTTAATTAATACTTACGAATGAAAATATTTCTAATATTTGCAACAGCTCTTGGATTCATTGTTTCAGCGCAGGCTCAAACGACACTACAGAACGTTGATGTGGGTGGGCAACTTTATGATATTACTTACCGCAATAGTGTTTCATTCGATGATTACCAAACTACCATTGACGATGCTCCATGGTTTACTGACGGTGGTGCTGCATCTGATTTTGCAACCGCAGCAAATACCGCCAATCTAAGATTTGCTTATATGGAAATGGAAATTGCTGGCACTGATAGTGCTTTTTATTACACTACAGGAGGCAACACATATGACGCATCTACAAATGCTGCAAATTATGCAGTTAGTGCAGTTGCCGTACCAGCTCCATTCCCAATACTAGGCATTCTACCAATCGTTGGATTTCTTAAGAGGATGAGGAGAAGGCAGAAGGCCAGCTAACTCAACTTCCATTCTTTCATTCAGACGCATCCATGTCTGATCCAGATCAGACCCCAAAAAAGTTGCGACATCATGTCGCCTACTTGTGTCGTCTTGCAGGGAGGATCATTTTCCTTTATTTTATTATTGGCTGTTCCGTTACGATACTTAGCCAAAGCACTGACAATTTTCTTAATTGGAGAATCAATTTTGCTATTCAATTAT
>JABGYE010000072.1:0-23591 GCA_018675395.1 Akkermansiaceae bacterium | reverse complement strand
GTTTTCAGTTTCTGCTCCTAACCCATAAAGTAACCATGAACCCATGGAAGGGCGGCCGGAGATTTGAGTTCCGGTATTCATGAAAGTATGAGCCGGATCATGATTGATCTGTTCGGTGATCATGGAACGGATTATTGCAATCTCATCTGCGACTCCACCTATTTGAGGGAAGATAGAGGAGATGTGTTGACCTGATTTTCCGAAGTGCTTGAACTCGTGCTGAGGGCCAAGGCATGTCAGGTTCTTGTTTCCTTGTAATTGAGCAATGGGTTGTCCTTTGGTGAAGGATTCAGGCATTGGTTTGCCGTTCATTTTAGCCAGCTCCGGTTTGTAATCGAGTGTCTCGAGATGAGATGGCCCACCTGCCATGCATAGGTGAATGACGCGCTTGGCCTTTGCGGGGTGATCCAGTTTATTAATGACGCCGGTCCACTTCTCATCTTGGCTAGGAGCCGCTTTGAGTTCATCATTGAGTAATGAAGCGAGTGCAACGGAACCAATCCCTGTACCGGATCGGTTCAGGAAAGAGCGTCGGTTCATTTGGAAATCATAAGGTCTCATCTTAGTGTCTTGTGATAGTTTCGTGTAAGTTCAAAATGGTTCTGGCAACAGTTGTCCAACTAGCCAATTCGGCAGGCGGAATATCCTTCGGAGGGATCTTGATGCCGACAGTGTTTAGTTCGTTTGCCGCATTAGCATCGGTATTGTACCGAGTGAATTGTTTTGTTTGAAGTTCGCTAAGTATTTTTATTTCCTTTTCATTTCCTTGCCTCGACAGGGCAGCGTTTAGCGCCCAGTTAATTCGTGATTTTGAATCTTTGCCTCCTTCTCTAATTATTCTTTCAGCGAATGACCGTGCAGATTCCACATAAGTAATGTCATTTAGCAGAACGAGTGCCTGTAGTGGGGTATTAGAACGTGGCCTTTCGGCGGTGCACTCTTCCCGATTAGGTGCGTCGAAGGCCAATAGACTTGGATGAAGGAAACTCCTTTGCCAGTGCGTATAGAGGCCGCGTCGGTACTGGTTTTCATTGTTATCGTGGGCATATTTACGTGCCGGGAAGTTCATGTGCCGCCAATATCCTGCAGGTTGATATGGTTTGGCGCTTCGACCCCCGATTCTCTCAGTGAGTATTCCACCAACGAAGAGTGCATTATCACGAACCATTTCAGCATCGACTCTGAAACGTGATTGCCGAGCAAATAATAAGTTCAGAGGGTCATTTTCTCGCATTTGTGGAGAAACGAATGAGGACTGAGAATACGCTTTTGAACTTATAATCAGTTTAATCATGTGCTGTATGTCCCAGCCACTATCAACAAATTCGACTGCTAGCCAGTCCAATAGTTTGGGGTGACTTGGCCATTGTCCTTGAGATCCTAGGTCATCAACATTGTTTGAAATCCCTAACCCAAAGAAAATTTTCCACAGACGGTTCACGAACGCCCTTGAAGTGAGAGGGTTATTTGGTGAAACGATCCAATTAGCCAAATCTAGCCGGTTTGCGCGGTTATCACCGGTTTCAATCTTCCCAAGGAACTCTGGTATTGCTGGCTGCACGATTTGACCCGAGTCATCTAACCAATTTCCACGAGGAAGGACCCTCATATCACGCGGTTTCATGGAAACGCTGACTAATGTTTTTGGCAGGTTCTTTTGCAGTTCACTTTTTTCTTTTTGCAGGTTTGAAATTTGTGAGCGGGTCTGAGCTAGTGCTGGGGAAATGGTCAGATAATAATCCGATACTTCTTTTTTCTGCGCATCATTCCTCTCGTTAATGTCTACGCTCAGTGCTTTTGCAATGTTGGGTGGAAGATCATTTCCCTTTGCTTTAAAATAAAATCCTCCACCTCCACCATGATTAACAATTTTTATGAGGAACTGATTGTTTCCTTCTTTTAGCTCGAGGGTGATCTTTTCCTGATCAGGAGCAGCTCCTCGTCCAGGATTGTTTTTGAGCAGTTCCTTGCCGTTTAGCCATACCTTGATCCCGTCATCTGATCCCAGAGACAGGGGCAGTTGAGTTGCTTGAGGGGCCTTAATGAGCCTGTAGAGGTACCAAGCTGAATTGGCGGCAGACCCTAGGTTGTGCACTTTCCCGTCAACAAGGTCCGGTCGGTCTTGCCATTTTTTTCCAGCAATGACCGCTTTAGGATCAATGCCTTTTTCAGGGCCAAACTCTTTATTAAAGGCGTTAGCGGGATCTCCTCCAGCTAGTGGTCCTATCATGTGCCACTTTGCAAGCAGTGGCTTGGTCGATGAACCAACGGATTTTTCCCATTCGGCCTGCGCGGCAGTGATTTCGGGGGACGATACGGTCGTGAGTTTAGTTAGTTCTGCGATCCTATTATCTAGGTCCTCAATTCTTTTCTTGTACTGGCCCGTTGCCACGGCCATTCCTGCTTCCCTCTTTCCCACGGCCGTTTCTTTGATGTCTGCAAAGAATGCAGCCATCGAGTAGAAGTCCTTCGTTGTGTACGGATCGTATTTGTGATCATGGCACTGAGCACAACCGAGAGTGCCTCCTAGCCAAGCTCCAGATATGTTTCTGACTCTGTCCGCAGCATAGATAGCGACGTATTCTTTGGGTTGCGCTCCTCCCTCTTCGGTGGTCTGCAGTAAGCGATTGTAACCCGAAGCGACTTTTTGCTCATCAGTTGAGTTAGGTAAGAGGTCCCCGGCGATCTGATCCTTGGTGAACTGGTCGAATCTTTGGTTGGCATTGAAAGCGTTGATGACCCATTCACGATAAAGATAAACATTCATGTTCGTGTCCGAATGGTATCCTATAGAATCGGCGTACCTTACTAGGTCCAGCCAGAAAATGGCCATTCTTTCCCCGTACCTTGGTGATGCCATTAATCTTTTAGCGGCACTCTGCATGGCTGCTTGTGGATCCTTGTTGTATTCGGCTTGAAAAGTTTTTACCTCTTCAGGGGTCGGGGCAATACCGGTTAGATCAAGAGAAATTCTACGGATCAATGTGTGAGCCGCTGCAGGATCAGAGAGCTTTAGATCCTGAGATTTGAGTCTAGTTTCAATAAAATGGTCGATAGGATTAATTGTAGGTTCGGCGGATTTGGTCGGTTTGTTAAATGACCAATGCCCTTCATATTCGGCACCTTGTTTGATCCACTCCTTGACCAGACTAATTTGCTCAGGGCTCAGTTTCTTCCCTGATTTTTTCGGAGGCATCAGCTCATCCTCATCATCTGAAATGATCCTCGCGATTAGTTCACTGTTGTTCGGGTCATTGGGAATAATTGCAACGACACCGTCCCGGTCCTCAAATCCTCCTCCTCCTTTGATATCAAGGCGCAGTTTTGCCTTACGCTCATGTTCGTCGGGTCCGTGACAAGCGAAACAGTTATCAGAGAGTAATGGGCGGATGTCTCT
Organism: Akkermansiaceae bacterium; assembly: GCA_018675395.1. Taxonomy (GTDB): domain Bacteria; phylum Verrucomicrobiota; class Verrucomicrobiia; order Verrucomicrobiales; family DEV007; genus EC70. Next base: position 20,194 of record JABGYE010000072.1, on the reverse strand, counting down.
GTTGAATAATATCGTATCTTTGGCAAAAAGTGCATTGTTGCCTAAAATAGTTGTAAGAAGGATGAAGAGTGCGGTTAATCTTTTCATTGATTCATTTACCAATAGTTTGAATGGAAATGAGGGAATTTGAATCAAATTCAAATATCCCGAAATGTCTTGTATAATAAACTGCTTGGACCCAATGATCCTAACAAAAAATTCAACAATTATATATAATATAATGCTCAAGAAAATGCAGAAATTGCTGCCATTAATCCTCTTCTTTTGGCTTTTTTCTCCTTCATTAAAAGCTGAATTACCTAATTTTATTATTATTTTTACCGATGATCAGGGCTATGAGGACATTGGTTGCTTTGGATCGCCGAAGATAAAGACCCCTCATCTCGATAAGATGGCTACTGAGGGCCGTAAATTTACTAGCTTTTACTCAGCCAATTCTGTCTGTTCCCCATCGAGAGCCGCTCTGATGACCGGATCTTACCCTACCCGGGTCAGTGTTCCTGGGGTTCTATTCCCGCGACATGAGATTGGGCTCAATCCTGATGAGGTCACGATTGCTGAGGTTCTTAAAGGCAAAGGATATGCTACAGCATGTATCGGGAAATGGCACATTGGCCATAAGCCAAAATTTCTTCCGACTAGGCAAGGATTTGATTCTTATTTTGGTATTCCCTATAGCAACGATATGACGATAGATCCTGAAGCTTTGCTCGCGGATAATATTAATTTACGTAATGGGTTCACTGCGGACAGGATCAAAAAAGAAAAGCCGAAGAAGAATCTGGTCCCGCTTATGAGGAATGAGGAAGTGATCGAGTACCCTTGTGACCAGACGACTCTGACTAAACGATACACTGAGGAAGCTGTTAAGTTTATTTCTGAGAATAAGGATTCTCCGTTCTTCCTTTATTTGCCACACACGATGCCTCATATACCACTCTTTGCTTCCGAGCAGTTCAAGGGCAAGAGCAAGCGTGGACTCTATGGTGACACGATCGAGGAAATTGATTGGTCAGTTGGTCAGATCCTCAAATCAATTAAGGAAACAGGAATCGATCAAAAGACTCTGGTCATTTACACGTCAGACAATGGGCCATGGAAATTGGATCGTGGGCGTGGTGGTAGCGCTTATCCTTTGAGAGGATATAAGTTCCAGACTTATGAAGGCGGTATGCGTGTGCCCTGCATAATGCGTTGGCCTGGTAAGGTCCCCGAAGGGACTAGTTGTGATGAGGTGGCCGCGTCCATTGATTTGATGCCTACCATTGCAAAGCTAGCAGGTGCTAAGATTCTGAAGGATAGGAAAATCGACGGGAAGGATATATGGCCTCTAATGTCCGGCACTGAAGGGGCAGTTTCTCCTCATGATATGTATTATTATTACAAAGGGAACCGTCTCGAATCTGCGCGTCATGGAAAGTGGAAGATTCGTAGGTCAGGAAAGAAATCACAGTCAGTTGAGCTTTATGATTTAGATTCTGATATTTCGGAAACGAAGAATCTTGCCAAAGAAAATGAGGCTCTTGTGAAGGACATGATCAAGAAGATGAATCTCTTTGATGAGGACCTGAAGAAGTCTCAGAGGCCAGTAGGGAAGCTCTAAGTACCCAGAAATTCTTTTGTCTTATGGACCATTCTTAGGATTGACTCCTCAGAAGTAAATTCCTCAATCTTCTCCATTTCTACCCATGCAAGGTCATGAGATTCCTCACTGACTTGATAGTTCTCGTTTTGAGTTGCTCTGAAAAGAAACCTTGCATCGTAATGAAGGTGTTCCGGTACGTTTCCACGTGCCGGGATTGCGTGAATGTCTAGGTCCATGATATCGCTAGAGACAAGTTCTAGCGTGCTGATCCCACTCTCTTCATAAGCTTCTCGGGCAGCGACTCTGTGCACGTCAGGGTCCCCATCCGCGTGCCCGCCGAGCTGGAGCCAGCGATTCAGTTTTCGGTGATGAGTTAGTAGTGCTTTTTTTCCTGCACGGTCCAGGATCCATGCGGCACAGGTGATGTGACCCTCTTCTAAAGAACGTTCAAAGCACTGCGGATTATTGTTAATAAAAGCGGTGTATGCGGAAATTGTCTGGTTCTCCTCAGGGAATTTTTCGGAATAACTCTTAACGAGTTCAAGTAGAGCGTCCCTATGCATTTTTAGGGATAGGTCCTATTCCTTTGATGTCCAGCAAACGAACGTGTCGGCTTTTTGCGCTGACATTGATTCAACGAAGACGTCTGCATCAAATCCTTCCAGAGTGAAGAGTCTCTCACTGAGTTCGTCCGCATTCGTTGCGCCTTCAGGAATTACAATAGTCGAGTTTGGTCCGTGCAGGGCAATGAATGTTGCGGGGAGAGGGTTGTCCTCGGTAACTACGATCTCAACCCTCATCAGATTCTTCCATGAAAGCGAATCCATCGTATCGTCAGGGCGGTGGCAGCGGACCTCATCGTCATTTACTTCTAGGATGTATTGCTCTTCTTCTGTCATGGGGATCGCAGTATCGTTCTGAGTGAAGCTCTAGGCAAGTCCGAGACGCATTTTTTGAGGGGTTCCTAGTGCTTTTTATCTATCTTTTTTAAGAATAATAATTTCTTGTGAGGAATTCTATAGAGACTTATCATTCTATTCATCCTAGTAAACTTATGAACGCATCAAAAATAATTGGTATTTGTTCCCTATTTGTTGGACTTATTGTTATCTTTTTTCAGTTTTCCCAGAACTCCAAACTCAAGAAAGATCTCAAAACGCTTCGGGTTGAATTCAAAGCTTCTGGGGCCAACGGAATGGGTTTATCCTCAGATTTTAAAGCCGGGCCATCTGGTAAAGGAGGTTCCACGCGTAAGGGTTCTGATACGACAGGAACAGGAAAAAAGGTTCCTGTCGCGATCAGCTCAGTGAAGGAAATTTTAGCAGACCCTGACCCGCTGAATCGGGTCCAGAGACTCATGTCTTATGTGAATGGACTCAGTCCAAAGGAGATGCCGGAAGCATTGGTTGCTCTTCAAGAAAGTGCCCCGCAGTGGGATCCACACATGAAGATGGCAGTGGGGCTTTTATTAACCCGCTGGGCAACGGCTGATTCGGATGCGGCATTTGCCCATGTTGAGAAGATGAAGAACAAGGATCAGGCGAGGGATGCCACTTTTTCCATTTTGCGTGCCCTTGCTTCGCAGGATCCACAGAGGGCACTTGAATGGATGTCTGGTCGGGGAAAAGATATGTCCAAGAATGACTGGATGGGACACGCTCTTGCCGGAACTATTGCCTCGGAGTGGGTCCGACAGGATCCGGATGCTGCACTTGCTTGGGCTAACTCCTTGCCAAAAAATCAGCGTCAAGGAGCTCTCGGAGGAGCCTTGGAGACTATTGCTGCTTCCGATCCTGTTGAAGCTGCTAAAAGACTCCTTGACCTTGATTCGGGAGAGGCACGCGAAAAGGCAGCAGGAAATATTGCTAATTTATGGGCGAAAAGAGCGCCCCAAGAGGCTATGGAATGGGCCATGACTCTTGAAGGTGATGATAGGGAATCAGCGATGAGTAGGGCCCTAGGAGGTTGGGCTTCAGTGGAGCCGGAAGAAGCGGCATCGTTCATTAATGAAATTCCCGCAGAGGAGAGAACCGATAGCCAAGTACGTGAAGTGGGTCGTCGGTGGGCGAGTCAGGAACCTTCCAAAGCAGCTCAGTGGCTCACCGATCAGCCGGAAAGTCGTGGGAGAACAGACGCGGTCGGGTATGCAATGTGGCACTGGACAAATGAGGATCCTGGAGGTGCTGCGGACTGGATCCTAGAGCAGCCACGAGGTGATTTTCGTGACAATGGAATTGCATCAATTGCCAAGGCCACCTTCGAAGAGGATCCGTCCTCGGCCGTTACATGGGCAGCAACCATTGATAATGACAAACAAAGAGAGGGATCCATTGAGAGGGGAGTCCGTGAATGGGCAAAGCAGGAGCCTGAACAGGCTAGGAATTGGGTCCAGAAAAATAGCAATGCACTTAGTCCTGAGCAATCAGAAAGATTACTTAATCTTGAGAATCGGGCTGACAGGGGGAAATAATTCTTTTAATTATTGTTGATCTAATTCACTAGAGAATTCGTTCTTACAGAGTGCAGAACAGAGATAATCGGCGTTTGGCTATCATCGGTGCAGGCGTTTCAGGTCTTTCCGCGGCATGGCACTTAAAGGATTCTGACTGGGAAGTGGTTGCTTTTGAAAAGAGCCGTGGACTTTCAGGCAGAGCAGCTACACGTACGATGAATGATGTTCGAGTTGATCATGGGGCCAGCTATTTTAAGATCGATTCGCCAATTTTGGAGGACCTAATTTTGAAGGAACTTCCGACCGATGGCCTCTTCCAAATTCATGGTGATGTATTTCTCTTTGATCAGCAAAGTAAAATCATACCCGGTGATCCTAATCTCAATAAGGAAACCAAATGGAATTATAGAAACGGGATTAGCGATCTGGGAAAGCGACTGGCCGCATGTTCCGGATCTAAGATAATAAGAGAAACTCGGGTGGCTAGCCTTGAGGAGTGTTCAGGAAGTTGGGATTTGATTAATAATGATGGCCTCTCTTTAGGAGTCTTTGATGCGGTTCTTTTTACTCCGCCAGCTCCGCAGATTATCGATTTAATTTCTGATTCAGATGTTCAGGAATTCTCTCTCAATGAATTGAATGAGTTTCTTGCCGAAAGTAAATTTAATTCCCAGTTTTCGATCGTTATGGGTTTTGAAAATCGAATTGAACGTCCGAAGGATTGTTGTGCCATGCTAAATGAGGATCGTAAGCATGCCGTTTCATGGTTAGGTTTTGAGGATTCCAAGTCCGGGAGGGTCGGGTCCGAAGCTAGTGTTATTGTGGCTCAGATGTCACCAGAGTGGACCACTTCACATTATGATTCGTGTAATGATGTGCTTTTTAAGGAATCGGTCCTCGAAGTGTCCAAGATAATTAATTTTCCTGATGCTGGTCCAGCCTGGATCGATAAACAGCGGTGGAGATATGCTCATCCTAGGGTCGCTTTGGACATTGAGGAAGTTGAGAATTGTGCGCCCGAAGGTTGGTTCTTCTCAGGAGACTCATTCGTGGGTCGTGGCAGGGTCAGTGAATCTATGATGACAGGGATCGAGGCCGCTGAACGTATTCTGAGTACTTTGTAAGGAGTTTATTTCTCCACTCTCATTACCCTCTTCCCTTTGTGAGGCCGACCATAATGATCAGTCGCTTCTATTTCGATCAGATGTGAACCTGTCTCAAGTCCTGAAGGTATTTGAACTTTCCATAAGTGATCTGATGGGCTGGGTGGATTGAGTTGAGTCTTTCCATCCTTACTGTTAATGGCTTCACGCTCACGTAACTCGACATAGTAGGGATCATTTTCGACCGTCTTCTTAAGGGGGATCCAATCAGCTCCTTCGCCTATCCGCATCTTTACTTCGGATTTTGCTGATCCATTAAATACATTCACATAGATGAATTGCCTCTTTTCATTCTTAGGATCAATCTGGTCTGGGGCATGAATGCTTAGTTGGTAAGATGCCGGTTGTCTCGCTGCCTTGAAGTCCAGTGTGTGTTTTGTTCCATCAAAAGTGATGATCGAGTATCCGTTCGGTGCACCGTCTCGCATTGTGGCGTGGGGAATTGCAACCTCATCCTTATTTCCTTTCCACCACGTCCCTGACACGCAAACATTAATAATGTGATGATGTGGCTCCTTACCTTTCCACCCGTCCTTTTCGTCAATGAGCTTGTGAGCGTGCCAGTGAGTGTGCCCGGAAATTGACATCGTGTACCGTCGTTTTTCGATGAGTCTGTATAGTTTTTGTCGGTTCCCTACATTTGTCAGAGGTATATGCATCATCAGGACGATGAGTTTTTCTTCAGGGACAAGGGCAAGGTCGTTTTTCACAAAGGTGAGTTGATCCTCATCCAGCCCCCCTTTGTAGTTCTTGCCGGACCATTCGACGTCATCAAGCACGATGAAGTGGACCGGTCCATGGTCGAAGCTGTAATAGTTTGGGCCAAAGAAACGGTGAAAAGTCTCATCGGAACCAGCATCATCTTGAGAATCAAAATTGATATCGTGATTACCTACCACGTTGTACCAGGGAATGCCAATTAGGGCCAAATTCGCATTTGATGGTGGAAAAAGATCTAGGTTATTGTTCATGATGTCACCGAGAGTGACTCCAAACTTTGCATCAGTTCCTACCAGTTCCGCAATTATGTCATGAGCAATGTAATTGATTTGTTTGATTGTACTTGGTTGTGGATCTCCAAAAAATATGGCTTTGAATGTGTCAGGTTCTTTCTTTGGGCTTAGGGCGAAATCGATCGATTCAGGCAAAGGGCCCGTCGGCTCTAATCCTTTGTATTTTAGTTTTTCCGGTGACCCCTTGGGCTTATGAATGTAATAGAATTGAGGTAAATTATGCTTATTGAGGGGGGTGCTCCAGTCACGGGGTTTGATTACAAAAAAGATGGTGTCCTCATCGTGAGGTAATTCCCAGGCCCCTTCATCATTCGTTTTAGTTACTTCCTTTCCATTGGATACTCCAATATTCTTGATTCCAGGTTCACCCTTGTCCCTTTTACCATTTTGATTTTTATCATGGAATACGGTCCCGCGAGCTGCCATTGCTCCAGAAACAGACATTACCGATATGAAAGCGGTTAGAAGGATAGATAGGTGCATTTGTAATATTTTGTTTGGAGTGAATGTTCTAAAATTTACAGGATTATCACATTATAATGATGGAGTCACTTTAAAATGAAAGCAGTAATTCCATTGTAAGCTTGTTCTAGAACCTAGATTACTATAGAGAATTAGTTGATGAAAATGCAGACACTAAAACCGCAAACTATTTCTAGGCGTAAACTCTTAGCTGCAGGATCGGCAACTATCGCTTCTTCCTGTGCTCTTTCTGCGGCAGAAGGAGAGGAGAAGAAAGTTTCCAAGATCGTTCGTCCTCCAGAAGGTAAGGGGATACTCCTTTCCGTTAAACTGGGTATGATTGCAAATAAGGTTGGCGGGAAGACTCTGAGCTTAACCGAGAGGTTGCAAATGGCTGGTGAGGCCGGACTTGATGGGGTGGACTTTGATCAGGCTGGTGCTCATACTGAGGAAGCGGCTAGGAAGGCAGTCGATGAATCTGGTGTATTCGTTCATAATGCAATTAATCATGCGCACTGGGGCAAGAGACTGACGAGTCCGAACGAAGCGGACCGTGATGCATCCAGGAAGAACATCGAGCACTGCATTCGACTCTCGCATGCTGCCGGTGGCAATGGGGTTCTGATTGTTGTCGGAGGAGGAGGCGACGGTCCTGCCGAAGTCATTGAGGAGCGTTGCCGTAATGAAATAAAGAAGATCATTCCTTTGGCCGCGTCTCTTGGTCAGCCGATTCTTTTTGAGAATGTCTGGAACCAGATGTTCTATGATCATAATAAGCCCCCTGAGCAGAGCGCTGAGAGGCATGTGAAGTTCATTGATAGCTTTAATAGTGTTTGGGTCGGTCAGTATTATGACATCGGAAACCATTGGAAGTATGGACAGCCCGGCGAATGGATTCGGGAATTTGGCCACAGGTGCGTTAAGCTGGACGTGAAGGGATTCAGCCGTGAGAAAAATAAATTTACTGAGATAGGTGAAGGAGATCTTCCTTGGGCTGAGGTCAGAAAGGGCCTGAGTGATATAGGATTTACTGGCTGGGCAACGGCTGAGGTGGGAGGAGGAGGTCTCGATCGTCTAAAGAAGGTCCGTGAGCAGATGCAGCGTGCCTTTGGATTGTAGTCTTAGGATACCGTTTCCTATCAGCTCACTATGATCTGCATTTCAGGATCTGGCTCTTTAGCATAGCCAACAATCGCAGAGTCACTGTTTCCTGCTGAGATAAGTTGTTTCAGCGCCTCTGCTGCTTGCTCTTCTGGTAGAGCAACGAAGAGCCCGCCACTGGTCTGGGGATCAAAGAGGATTTCTCTTTTGCTTTCTATAGCAGAGTCTTCGAATCGAATATGTGGAATGGTTTTTGCACGGTTATGCTTATTGACCCCAGTCGTGATTCCTGCCTCATACATTTGATAAGCCTCTTCCATGACAGGGACTGAATTGAGATCTAGGTGCAGACTTGATTCTGATCCTTGAGCCATTTCGAGTCCATGCCCAGCGAGTCCGAAACCTGTAATGTCTGTGGCTGCATGAATTTCAAAATTGGCAAATACCTCTGCAGCGGTTTTATTAAGGCTGATGACTGTATTTATGCAGGAATTAAAGGCCTCGTCAGAGACTTTGCCCTTTAAATTCGCATTAAAAATGACTCCCGTTCCAATGGGTTTTGTGAGGATCAGTGCATCACCAGGACGTGCGCCGACGTTACGCCATATCTTTTGTGGATGCACGACCCCAGTAACAGATAATCCAAATTTTGGTTCTTCATCATCTACCGTGTGTCCGCCTGCAAGGACTGCACCTGATTCAGTGATTTTGTCGAGAGCGCCTTCAATGATTTTGTTAAGTTGTTCAATCGGTAGCTTTTCCTCTGGAAAGTTTACAAGATTAAGGCATGTGATAGGACGGCCTCCCATGGCATATACATCACTAATTGAATTAGCTGCTGCTATTTGGCCATAAATGAAAGGATCATTGACAGGTGGAGTGATGTAATCAGCCGTATTGATGATCGCTATATCATCAGTTAATTTATACACTCCAGCATCATCGCTAGTATCAAAACCGACAAGTAGATTGGGGTCTTCGTTTTTTGGAAGACGATCTAATAATTTTCCAAGCCCGACCGGGTCAATTTTAGCGGCTCATCCGCAGGTATTTGCAAGGCTCTGCAGTGTATTTTCTTTATTTAATAATCCCATTTTATTAACTTTTCCACGAGTTCAATGAAATTACCAATATTGAATTATATAAAAATTCAATTTGCGCTAAAACTCACTTTAGGTTTGTTTCGTAATATTGGGTATGGGTTTAACAAAATTCATTTCAAGAATTTCACTGATTTTGGTATTTGTCTTAACATCTACTTTTTCAGTGTTTTCTTGTGAAGTTGATCATTCCTCATGTTGTTGTTGTGAGTTTGATCTTTCGCTTAATTGTGAATGCTTACACGAAAATGACACTGAGAATCAGATTCCCTCATATGCATTATTAGCTAATCTAAAAAACGTTTTAGACCTTGATAAATCCCTCAAGCTTCTCAGGGTTGTTTCGCTTTACAATAAAGCTTCATCATTGGTGTTGGGCCATAACAAAGAGTATTATTTTTGTTCCAAAAACTATGCTACTCGGAGCGTAGTTCTTCTAATTTGAAATAGTTATTTTTTTAATTTGGGTATCCTCGATGCCCGTAAATTTAGACTCGTCTGGCTGTTATTGCGACCCTGTTCTTAAAGTGCAGGCAATTTTTCAAACTTTACTATGAACTATTTTAAATTATCTATAATTACTTTTATCGTCTTCGAATTTTGTACTTATCAATTTCTCAGTGCGGGATGACCTGCCTGAACCAATCCGGCAATTCCCCGGTCGGGGAACTTTGAAATTACCGCCTTGGATCAATCCATTTCCTCATGGAGAGTGGTCACAGATTTTTCTATTAGTAATGGCATCTTTGGTGCCCATTTATCAAATAATGGGTTAACCAGTTCATTTGACAATATCGAAGTTCCAACTCATCGACATGATGTTGAAATGGATCTGAGGAGGGCAAGTTTTTCAATCATGAAGTCGATCAATGAAGAATGGGACGCTACTTTAATGATTCCCTATTTCTGGAAGATTCAGAAAGCGTCGATATCTTTTCTTGAGCCAGCAAATCCTATAGAAGCGGAGTATGCAAAAAGGAGTGGATACATTCATCATCGTACAGAAAATTATGATGGTTTTGGAGATGTGGAATTCATGGCGGGCTATAAGAAACGAGATTTGTTTAAAGATGGATCAGTTTTGAGGTTAGGCATGGGTTTGGCTTTACCATCAGGAATAACTGAAAGCGATCCATGGGTATTAGGAGATTTTGGGAGAAAACATCTTCATATTCAGTTTGGCAATGGAACTGTAGATCCATTATTAAATCTTTATTATGGTTTCCAAATCAATGATTCAATGGGCTTGGGCTTATATGCCAAAGCGAGATTACCCTTGTACCATAATAATAAAGGGTTTAGAGGGGCTTCAGAATTGGCAATTTCCCCGATGGTTAACTGGACTTATAATGAAAAACTTTCTTTTTCTGCTGGTCTCAGTATTGAATATTATGGTTATTCAGATTGGCTGATGAGTGGCAGAGATCCCAATTCTGGGTTCTTACACGTGAGTGCTGCATTAAATCTTTCTTATGCGCTTTCAGAAAGTTTTGATATTGGCTTTGGAATTACTAAACCTCTTCACCAAAGTTTCTATGGTGAAGGTGAGGATTTTGAAATTGCACCAAGTGCTACACTTTCTTTAAGGAGATTCTTTTAGTCCATAAAGAATTATTTGAAACTATAATATTTAATGGGCCAGAGTTCTATAATCTATACATCATCTTCTTTAGGTGTTGATGGTTGTAAGGAAGGTTGGGTAGGTGTTGCTATTGATGAATGTGGTCAAGTGCTCGGTAGTCATGTTTCATCAACTTTTAAAAATCTACTGTCTTATTTTCCTGGAATTCAATCAGTGGGTATTGACATGCCCTTAAAATTGATCAATGAGCCGTCGAAAGAGGCTGATCAATTGGTAAGAAAAGAATTAGGTTCGAAGCGTTTTTCCAGCTATTCCTAAGTTTATGATTGAACCCAAATGGATTGATCTTGAACCCGAAGACTTGAACAACGAAAGCCGCAGAAGATTTGGGTGTGCCTTTTCAAGGCAAACCATAAATCTTAAAAGAAAAATATTAGAGGTTAATCAATGTGCTCTAGAGAATATAAGTACGATAGAGGTTCATCCAGAATTTTTCTTTATGCAGATGAATAATGGAGTTCCCCAAGGATATTCAAAAAAAAATGGAATGGAATGCGGCATAGGCTGAGCTTACTAAAGTCTAGTGGAATAGATTTACCCAGTGACCTAGGGGCTAATTCTGGAAACATTTCCCCTGATGATATAATAGATGCAGCTGCAGTGGCCTGGACTACAAAGAGATTTTCAGAAGGTTTAGCAATACCCTATCCAAAAGATCCAGATTCTCCACAAATACGGGTATGAATTAGCTCCAAATTTTGTATAATTTTTTAGTGTTTAAGTTTTGGATCATAATCCTTTTGACTCTCCTCTATGGCAATGGGTTCGCGATTTCTGAATTAATTCCTCCTGATCTTCGAGGTACTCGTGCTGATCTCAAGTTACCCGATTTAGTGAGCGAAAAGTTTGGTCCAGGGATTCGGACCAAGTCCCGGAACCCGGAAGACCCCAAAGGTGTTTATCATGTTCTTTATCTGCCTTCAGATTGGAAACTTGGAAAAAAATATTCGGTCATTGTTGAGTATGCTGGGAACGGTCCTTACCGTGACAAGAACGGCGATGTGAGTAGCGGTTTAGTAGAGGGTAGCAAGCTCGGTTATGGATTCACTGGGGGCAAAGGTTACATTTGGCTTTGTCTTCCATATCTTAATTCCTCTGGAACTGAGAACGTTCGTAAATGGTGGGGAGACGCTCCCGAATATGATCCCATTCCAACCGTTGAATATTGCAAGTTCACAGTCCGAAGGATTTGCGAAAAATTTGGTGGGGATCCAAAAAAAATTATACTTTGTGGTTTTTCTCGTGGGGCCATTGCCTGCAACTTCATTGGTTTACATGACAATGAAATTTCCAAGCTATGGGCAGGTTTTATTCCTTTCAGTCATTACGATGGTGTTCGTAAATGGGCATATCCAGGTTCAGATAAAAAATCGGCTATGATAAGAATTGCTCGGTTAGGTGATAGGCCCCAACTCATTCTCAGCGAATCCCAAGCTAATACTCAGTTTACCAGAAAATACATAGAAAGTTTGAAGGGAATTGGTACTGATCAGCTTACTTTTATGGATAGTGGTTTCCGAAATCACAATGATGAATGGGTACTAAGACCCAGCGCAACGCGGTCATTTGCGCGTCAGTGGCTGAAGCGCGTTGTTCCGATTGCAGAGTAATTATTTTACTCCTCTTATATACGACCCGGTCGACTGGTGCGGGGTCATTGGCCAATCATCGGAACGGAAAGGATAGGCCGGTATTTCTCTGGCATTCATGAGTCCGCCGATGGGCAAGTTGGAGAAGGCATACCGAACAGCCACTGGTTCTTTTACTTCATCACACCATATTTCGACTTGAGGTTTCTTGTCTTTTTTGGATTGAGTAATTCTAGCCTTAGCGTGATGGAATTTCTTGTCTTTGCCGGCCAGAACAAAACCAACGTCAACGTCCTGATCGAGTCGAAGTCCACGGTCAGTGCCTTCCTCGAAAGTAACAAATGCCTTGCCAGATTCGAACTTGGCTTCTCTAAATAGAGGCCCTTTCCATTCCAATGGATCATTCGATCCGAACTTTTTAATCTTATACACTTCTGACAGCGCCCATCTAGCGGACCTTTCCCCGACCGGTAATTTGCGGCCCGGGTGGATACTGCTATTGGAATTTGTATCATAAGTGGCAATGAGGCCCGTGTTTGCTGTATTGAGCCATGTGTCCATCTGAATTTCGCGGACCACATTACAATGGTGGTTCATATCATATTCCATGGACCTGCGGTTACTCCAACCGGCGATCTGGACTATTCCGAATGGTATTTCAGGATCCTTGAAGGCTTTCCTCCAGTCTGAGATCACTGCGGGGAATGTCCGATAAAACGGTTTCCATGATGTGCCGAAAGAATTGTTTTCACCCTGATAGAAAAGTATTCCTCTGATTGTCGTATTTGCGATTGGTAGGAGTGAACCGTTAAACATTCCTGATGGCTGCCTCCCATCGCCCGGATTCTTGTATTGGTTTGCGTTCGGTTTGCGAGGCTCTTTGTCTCCCTTGGCTTTTGCTTCTGCACTTTTCTTTTCCCAATCGGCAAGGTCTTTGGCTAATCTTTTTTGTGCCCCTTCCTCTTTTCCTCCGTCAATCCATGCCTGATATTTCTCGTCGAATTTTTTTATATCCTCAGCCATTTCAGGGATCTGTTTGAGAGTGTTTTTATTGCACCAGTGCTGGGCCATGGTGCCGCCCCACGAATTTTCAATTATCCCGACTGGTACCTTTAGTTGGCGATGCAGGCGCCTAGCAAAATAGTAAGCCACGGCACTGCAATTCTGGACTTCTGGGGCCACGGCTTTTTGCCATTTACCGATCCAGTCCGTGGACTTTCCAAGGGGAAAGTCATCCTGTTCTCTTGGACTTGCTACATTAGGAAGTTTAAGAAATCTTATCTCGGGAAAGTTTGCGGCGGATATTTCAATGTCAGCGTTTGTTGAGCCACGCATGGTCCAGGCCATATTACTTTGACCGCCGCAGATCCAAACTTCACCGACCAGGATATCAACTGTTCTGAGTTCACTGTTCCCTGACTTAATTGTCATGACTCTGGGTTCGGAGGAGGCCATGAGAGGGCCTATCTTTATAGACCACTGGCCCTTAGAATTGGCTTTTGTGGTTTTTGTTTCTTCTCCAAATTTTAGAGTAACGGGCTGTTCGGGACTGGCATGGCCCCAAACATTGATAGGTTTTCCCCTTTGGAGAACAATTCCGTCACTGAAGGTATTGGCAAGTTTCAGATCTTTACCCGGTGCTTTTGACGCGAGGCTAATGGCTAAGAGTAAGAGAAGAACATATTTCGTCATGTTGCGATAAGGCCATGATTAGAAAAAAAGGTCAACTCTGGACCTTCATGAAATCAAAACATCCAATAGGAATAATATAAGAAATCCCTGAACTAGGATGCTTAGGCAATGAGCGCAAAAAGTTGAACTTCTTTGTTGGCGGGAGCAGGATTTCGAGCAGACTAGACTCAGAAGATATCCGAGATATGAAAATTGGCATTAAGACACTCTTTATTCTGACATTAGCATTTCTTGTTAATTTGGTTTCCGCAGCACCACAAAAATACAATGTTCTCTTCATTATCTCGGATGATCTCACTTCGACTGCCTTATCCTGTTACGGCAACAAGGTTTGCAAGACGCCGAATATTGACAGTTTGGCAGAGCGGGGCACCCGTTTCACCCGGGCCTACTGCCAAGGGACTTACTGTGGTCCTTCGCGGGCCAGTTTTATGTCGGGCTATTATCCACATGCGACTGGAGTCTTGGGTTACAAGAGTCCCCGGCCTCAGATTGGTGATCGAGTCACCTGGTCTCAGCACTTCAAGAACAATGGTTACTATTCGGCACGGGTCAGCAAGATCTATCATATGGGTGTACCCATTGGTATAGAACAAGGTACTAATGGGGCGGATGACGAGGCCTCGTGGACTGAGCGCTTTAACAGCAAGGGTCCCGAATGGAGAGCCCCCGGTGATGGGGAAACGCTTCAGAACAATCCCGACGGTAAGAAACCTGCCGTGGGTGGCAATACCTTCGTGGTAGTCGAAGCTGACGGAGATGACCTCGTGCACTCAGACGGGAAAACTGCGAAGAAAGCGGTTGAACTGATTCACCGTCACAAAGATAAACCTTTCTGGTTAGGAGTGGGATTCGTGCGTCCGCACGTGCCTTTCGTCGCTCCGAGGTCCTATTACCCACCCTTTAAACCCTACAGCAAGATGGTTTTGCCTCCTAAAATCAAGGGGGATTGGGATGACATTCCCAAGCCTGGCATTAATTATTGCACCAGCGAAAATATGAAAATGGATATTCGCCGCCAAAAGAAATCTGTCGGCGGTTACTATGCATCAGTAGCTTATATGGATGCTCAAGTCGGTAAGGTGCTTTCGGCTCTCGATGAGGCGGGCCTGCGGGAAAAGACGATCGTTATTTTTACTAGTGATCATGGTTATCATTTGGGTGAGCATGACTTCTGGGCCAAGGTGAGTTTGCTTGATGAATCCTCGCAGGTTCCTCTGATTATTAGCGTGCCCGGCAAGAAGCCCGCCGTGTGTGATTCATTGACCGAATTACTTGATCTGTACCCGACCGTTGCTTCCCTTTGCGGTCTACCCGAGCAACCGCGTTTACAGGGCAAAGATATTTCCAAGATGTTGGATGATCCGGAGCATACCGTGCGTACTGCTGCTTTTTCCGTGGCACCTTTTAGGCGTGGTTTCTTATTACGCGAGGACGATTGGGCCTATATTCATTATGGCGAAAATGGTGAAAAGGGCTTTGAGCTCTACAATGTAAAAAAGGATCCGAAGCAATACACGAGTCTGGCAAAAGATCCGGCCCACCAAAAAATCGTTGCTCGATTCAAAGTTCAGATGGACAATAAGCTGCGCGAGGTTCGCAATAATGACCTTAAATAATCTGCTGCGGTTACTTGGTATTTCTTTCCACTTTACGGTATAGAAAAGTGTCGGAGCTGAGCAGTGAGGTGAGTAGAGCCTTCATGCTGCCATTGTTTTCTTTGTAAGCTCGATGAGCGGCCTGCAGTGTGGGAGCATCCTCGAGAGTTTCGTTACGGCCCATCCAGAAGCGAAACACATGGCGAACGAAGACCTGCTCGACGCGTTCGCTCTTGGAGAGCTTTTCGATCATCTCCAGCGCATCTTTCACTGGGCCGTCTAGGGCAGGATCGCCGCTTTCGATAATCTCACCGGATGAATCGACGGGCTTGCCGAGCTCGGACAAGCGGCGGAGGCCTAAATGATTGTACATCTCAAAGGGCAGGCCGAGGGGATCCATCTTCCGGTGGCAACGCCAGCATTCGTTTTCACGGGTGACTTGCATCCGCTCACGTAGGGTCTTCTTGGGATCGTCGGGTAATTGGGCATCTACCGTGATGGGGACTTCAGGAACGGAGTCTCCAAGTAAGCGGTTCCTAACCCAGAGTCCACGGAGAATGGCATGGTTATCCATGGCGTCTGAGTGGGAAACTAACCAGGACGGGTGAGTCAGGATGCCCATCCGTTCGTCTTTAGGCACCTTCACCAGGGTGCGGGTTTTGCTTCCGCCAGTATATTTGACTGCTGGGACGCGGACGTTAATTCGTTGACCTTTAGTTAAAGCAATTTGGCCCAATTCCTCGGGAGTGGGCTTTTTTTTCTTATCCTTCTTATCGCGGGGAGGAGGTTTCTTTAGATTTTCTCGGGTGCTGAAGTAGAGGCGATCGCTGCCGAGATCGAGGATGATGTGATCTGTGGTCAGGAGTTCTTTCAGAACTTGTTTATCTTCCTGAATTATGAATTCGACTAGCCGATCCAAGCTGGCGGTCATTCCAAACATGATATTGGGGAAGTTGCCTCCTCCCCCGGCTACCCTCAGGGCCTTGGCGTCCTTACAGACACCGCCTGCCAGATCGTAATCAAAATATTCATGGAAGAACTGGAGGATCCTAGGCTTGCGAATACTTTCATCGGAAAGGATTCGAGTCACTTCGCGCCTGACATCGTCGCGAGTTTTGAGGCGACCTTCCTTAAGTGATTTTTTAAGTTCGGGATCCGGCTTGATATAGCTGAAGGCACCATTGATGGCCAATGCCAACTCATTGCCTTGCAGCATCACGCGCCCGAACTTGTCCGGTTTACCATATTGGGCAAGTTCTGGTCGGAAGAGGGCATCCCGGTCAAGAAAGATGGGAGTGAGTCCGAGGATTACGCCATTTTTGAGTCCGAGGTCAGTGATGGATTTCTTGAGGAGATTGAGATAAGTTTTGGATTCTTTAGGGCTTGGTTCGCGAAAGGTTAAAGCTTCAAATAGAAAATTAACAGCCGTGCGGAGTTTTTCATCGGAAGGATTTTTTTCCTGAACGAGGTCATAAACGGGAGTAAGCGGACGCATGACTTCCTCATGATAAAAAAGGCTTTCAATGGTCCCCCGGATGTCAACATTCTTGTATTTATCGGGTAATTTTCCGGTCAATTGGTATGGCTCGATCTTGGGTCCGTAGGCCATGAAACGTACGATGTCCTCCGCATGTCTGGCGATCTGAGAAGCCTGAGCGCCATTCACAGAATAAAGAATTGGATAACTTCGCAAACCATGGTGCCCTTTAATATTCAGGATCGGAGAGAATCCCGTGATCGCTGCCGCATAGGCAGCGGAACCACCTACCTGGCCCTTGATTCTGTCCAACCCGTAGTAGACTTTCACTTCGCCCTGATTATTCCATGGTATGTGGTCTCCTCGGGTCCGCAGACCCGGATTTTTTGAGTCGTATTCGGGTTCCTTGTTGATGAGTTCGTTGAGTCGGACAAGATGCTCTTGCGGATGAATTCGCCAGATGCGGGCCGGAGTAGATGCAGGTTCAAGGTCCTTCGGTATTTTACCAAACAATAAATCGTGATCCAAATGATTTCCCTTGGCCGGTAGGCGGTGAGAATCAAAGCCGCCCTTGTCTTCCATGGCTTTTTCCATTTCTCCTAAGATCCATTGCGAAAGGCGAAGCCGGTCAATTACCTCGGGCTGGTTCTTTTTCTTTTTTGGTGGCATTTCCTTGAGAGCTACCTGTTCCCATATTTGTTTCCAAATGCTGAAATTTTTTGTGTTTACCTCGGTTAACCCATCCAAGGCAAGGTCACCTTTCTTGGTTTCATCGTCATGACAGTCGAGGCAATAGTTTTCCAGAAATGGTTTAACTAAAGACTCAAATGATGGATCGGCGGCTAACAGACGAACCGAAAGCATAAAGAGTCCGCAGAGAGTCAATATAGAAAGGCGAAAGAGAATTTTCATTTTTTAGCCGATGGTCTCCATCCCCCCGTGCGAAGCGAAATGAGAGAGTCTAAGTGAGCAGGGTTTCAATCGGACCAGCCTTGGAATGGTAGTTCGCTGCTAGGCTTTTCTCCATATTGAACCGGTCGACGGGCACTCCGGCAGCATGCAAAAGGGTAGAGTATAAGTCATTGATCGGCCGCTTTTCCATTTGAGTGAATTGGCCGGTCTTGATCGGTCCCTCAGGATTGCCTATAAGGATGAAAGGCCAATTAGCTCCGGAAGTGTGCTGCTTGTCAGCATTATTGCTGGTATAGACGATGAGCGAGTTGTCCATCATGTTACCATCGCCCTCAGGCATTGATTCGAGCTCTTTGACCAGCTTCACTAGCATGCGGCAATTGTACTGGCGAATTTTGACCCAGATCGGATTATCTGGCTGCTTCATATGACCTAAGTTATGGCCCTGCTGATCAATGCCCAGGCCTCTCCATGCTCCAAAGATCTCACCTCGGCCAGAGCCGATGGTAAGGGTGTTGGTAATGCCTGACTTGAGGGCGGAGATGCCAAGATCAAGTAAAGAATCATGCCAGTCAGTTTCAAATTCGGGATTGGTAAATTTTTCTCCGTACTGAGGGGCGAACTTCTTGAGATGATCGGAAATGTTGGCAAGTTTTCCGCGCAGCCCATTCATGTCACGGAAACCATCGACGTAACCATTGTAGCGTTCTTTTTCATCCTCGGGTAATCCGCGAGAATTTTGCAGGGCGATTCTCTCCACCGACTGCAACACGTTCGAGCGAGCCTCATAACGTTCTCTCACCTCGCCGGTAGATATGCTACCGAAAAGAGATTGGTACAGGGCCTGTGGATTTGAATGCATGAAAATAGGTTTTCCGGGACCCGTTGCTGAAAGGGTAGCTAGGGTCGGTCTTGATTGCATGTTGGGGAGTGAATCCATCCCGATGCAGAGGTGAGGTAAAATGGTCTCCGGTAAATGCTGACTAATCACATGATCGATAGTGGCGCCACGTGGAGGACTTCCTATGCCGCCACGGTATCCGCCGAGAGCACCAAAAAAGGCGCTGTGACTTGGGCTCGTGTGTAAGCCATGGAGGCCATTGATTATGTGAATCCTGTCCTTAAGAGGTTCGAGTGCTTTGATGGGTTCTTGAAAATCAAAACTATCGAGCGATGCGGCCTCTTTCAGATCCTTGGGAATGGCGGTGTAAGGATCAAATCCTTGGTTTTGAAGAAAGAAAATGACTCGCTTAAGTTTCTTCTTGGCGGGTGCTGCTTGAGCTAGTCCTGGGAATAGAGGAGCTGTAACTGCCGTAGCAGCCATTCCCCTAAACATTTTTCTTCTATTAATCATAGGCCCTTTCAATCAGTCTTAATTATACTTTGAGACACTTCATTTGTCGAACCTATTAATTATTTCCCGTGCCCTTATGGTATGCAGTTTTTAAGCTACTCTGAGTCTTCATACTCTATCAGAGTATTGCGTGGTCTGTATTCTGCCTCTATCTTTTAACTAGCCGTATTTTATTGATGAAAACTACAATTATCCTTCTGGTTGGACTAAGCTTGAATCTAGTTCTTGAAACCCATGCTCAGCTACTTGATGGCAAGCCGACCGAGACTCGTGTGACGCACGGGCCAATGCTCGGACGACCCGATTCCGATTCCATGAGCCTGTGGGTTCGCACCGAACGGCCAGGTAAAGTGAGGGTTCTTTACGGTACTAACAAAAGGATATTTACGCATGAAGCATCAGTAGAGACGACCGATATTTCTCGTGATAATACGGCCATCATTACGATCGATAAGCTTAAACCCAATACGCGTTATTACTACCGTATTGCTGATCACCAGTTGGAAGGTTCTTTCCGGACTATGCCCAGCGCAGTTGACTTCAAGAATCCGAAAGGTAACCCCGAGGGGCTCTTTAATTTTAAATTCGAATTTGCCTGTGGAAATAACCAAGGTGGTGGAGGTGATGGAGCAGGCCCAACTGTGCCTGTTTTCGAAACATTGAATGCCAAAGTGCGTAATAACATTAATTTCGCTATTCTCAATGGTGATTGGCTCTATGAACAGCGCCGCGATTATCCTCCAAAAGATTGGCTGCGCCAAGTTGGTCTCGACACAATGCTAGAGGCGCCACGCATTGTTCAAAAGGCGCCGACGCTGGTCGGTGTGTGGGAAAATTATAAGACCTATCTTGCTCGTGGTCGTAACTTGAGTGAATGGCATCGTCATGTGCCTTCCTTCTACACTGCAGATGACCACGAACTAATAAATGACATTTATGGGGCAGGTGAAGCGGGCTATGTTAATCGTCGTGCGGTTTTTAGGGACATTGCCACTAAAGCGTGGTTCGACTACCTCGCATGGGCCAATCCCGTGCAACATAATACGTCCCCTTG
>JABGYE010000067.1:0-11730 GCA_018675395.1 Akkermansiaceae bacterium | reverse complement strand
TCGATTCACTAATAAAAGAGGCAAGGGAAAGTCCCAGCTTGGGAACAGACTATCGTCGGCGCAGTGGAGATTATCGTTGGACGGAAAGAAGAATAGACATTGGAGAGGAAATTTTCGTCTTTGCAATAGCCGTAATCAAGAGAGGTGATTACGAGATCAACTTTTCCGAAAAAGGATCCTATTCGCCGATCCTCAGTGACGGTAACGCCGTATCGGAGCGGACCAAGCAAGGAGGCATTGGGGTCCTACTCACTTTCACTAGCCTAGCATGCCTTTCTTTGGGGGTCCTTTTCTTATGTTTCATGATCAAAATTCACCGGATCCTGGTATTTCTGTCTATACTATCAGCCCTGAATGTACTGATCCTCACTGTGATGGGAATCAACATGATGTCCGCTGACATTAAGGACGGCGATGAACGACTTAAGCGTCATGAAGCCAATGCCAAATTGGCAATTCTTAAAATACTTGGGCAACCTTTTGAATGGGAATCGGTCCCTCAATTAACAGAGGCCATCAAAGATGAGAGGCCCAAAGCCCGCGCCATTGGAATAAGGAATGACTACGCTGCGGCCATTGAAAGGAACAACGCCATCCTCAAACGGTTCCCGGAAAGGCATCTCTCAAAGTTCTGGAAAATACATGAACAAGAATCCATTTTCGAACCCGAGGAAGAGCGCCCGAATGACTCAGAAATAATCAAGAGCCCCATGCCTAAATGGTTGTCATGGGGCGGTGGATTACTTGCCTTGGCCGGGGGAATATTCGGCACATTGTTCGGCTTCAGAAGAATCAAAACCAAGAGATACATTGAAAATGTTCCCACGTCACTTTCGACAGGACTGGCCTTCGGTCCTTCAGAAATTAAAGGAACTACTCTCCTTTATGAAGGTAAAGAACACCGGGTCATTGGTCCACTGACCAAAAAAAAGTGCCTCTATTACCGGTACAAGATCACTGAAACACGCGGCTCAGGTAAGAACAAGAAAACGGTCACCATTGAGGACCGTACAGAGATGGTCCCTTTCCTCTGCAAGGATGAGGAAGGATACACGAGAGTCGTTCCGTTCGGTGCTGAATTCATATGTGAGCAAAAAGAAATAAGTAGCTCAGGACGCCGAACCTATTATGAATGGCACATTGCTGAAAATCAGGAAATTTATCTCCTCGGATCGGCCGTGATCGAACCGATCACAGGAGAGACCCTCCAGATGGCAGACGGTGACGATGATGATTTTCCTTTCCTCATCTCAGATAGGACCGAGAACGAGACCATGCTTAAGATCAGTCGAGCCGGCCTGTTCCGAATCAGTTGCGGTTTCATCGGCATAGTGACACTGGTTCTCCTCTATTTTGCCGGGACCGGTTCCTATTCACCGAGCGATTTTATCTTATCGTCCCTGACCGCTCCGGCCTTCCTCATTGCCAGTACTTTCATTCTCATGTTCAATGATCTGGTATTCTTAAGGAATAGAGTCAAGAGAGCCCATTCCAATATCGAAGTTTCCCTACAGAAACGCTCAGAATTAATCCCTAATATCGAGTCTGCAGCAAAATCATACCTCGAACACGAGAAGGAAGTTCACAGGCAAATTAGCGAATTAAGAACATCGATCAGTCAGAAAAAAAAGTTCTCGACGGAGGAAATTGACACGATCATGCACACCGAGAACCAATTAACAGAACGAATGTTTGCCTTGGCAGAAAAGTATCCGGAACTCAAAGGACAAGAAATGCTCGGTAAACTGATGGAAGAATTGCGACGCGTTGAAAATGAAGTGGCTTTAATGCGTCAGGGTTACAATGACAGTGTCGAACTATACAAGACAACCTCGCAAAGAATCCCTGAAGTCTTTTTGGCCAAATCGTTCGGATTCAAGAACTCAAACTTTCTCAGGACAGAGCTTTCGGTCCGTAAGAAGCCTGAAATTACCTTCGATTAAAAGTCCAAATAATCATTTCCAGGTGAAGCTCATCTTTGAGTAATAGGTCGTGTCCAACTTCTCAGAAACTGCAGGCTCGGTCTCATATTCATTCTTAATGCCCAGTTTCAAGCTCCAATGATCACCATTTCCGATGGGAAAAACAAGCGTACTATCATGAACGAATCGGTTATTACCTGAACCCCCGATCCCGGGAACGTAACTCAACTGATTAGCGATCGATACTATGTCGTTGAATTTGTAATTATGGGTCAGGCCCAGATCCAGAGTCAGGGATGACTCATCATCCTTTAACGTTTCATAGTCAGTGAATCGGTATCCGAGACCTGATCTGGCGACCAACGTTTGCTTGTCCCTATTAAGTAACCTGTAAGAAGCACCGGCACCAGTAGTCGAACGTAAATTCACGGAAGTAATGTCATCACTTTCAAGCTCGGACCTCAGGTACCAACCAAGTGAATCCTTAAAAAAATATTCATAAGAAGCTCCACCAGCTATTCGATCCGCAGTCTTATCAGTGTTCTTTTCCCTGTCCTCATATTCAGCAGTAAATTTCAGTTCATCTTTGGGACCTTTCCTTGCAACCAAAGCATTAGCTCCGATGCTCATTTCCTCGGTATTTCCCTGCTTCCCTAGCAGATCAAATCCTGCAGAGAAGATCCAATCCTTTTTAGGATTCTTGCCAGGATCAGGTTTTAGGCTGAGGATCTGAGTCAAACTCACGAGCGAGTTTGGATTCTCCTCTCCTATTCTCAGCTTATCACCTTTAGACTTCACAGATCCTGTGACTGTCTTTCCTCCCTTAAGATTTGCTAATACCGGATCCTCTGTCTCAAATGAAAGGACCTCACTCTGCTTTACCTTGATCGTTCCTGCGTATGTTGTCTTAAGACTAATTGTACCATCCTCGACCTTGATAATCTTTCCGGAAAGTCGAGAACCATCCGAAATCTTTAGTACATCGGCAATGACTGAGGATGATAATACAAGGGCAGAAAAAATCAGAAGAGAGAATTGTCTCATGATAAGGGGGAAGGTTATTTTTGTTGAGAGATATTATTTGAAAGAGGAGGAGCATAAAAAACCTCTCCTAACAACAAAAGTAAAGTGAATCTCTTTAAAAATCTTATCTGGAATTTTCTTTCAGAAAGGGTCTTGGAACTAGATTAAGGGATTTATATGTATTTGAATCTTCAACAATTTCAATGGTTTGGTCACATTGAATTTCTGTGAATTTTTGAGTGTTACCCGTCAGGGGCCAGAAGATTTCAAGGCTTTGTATCTTTCCAGCACTGCCCGTTCCTAAGGTCTGTCGAAGCGGGTTCGCACCGAAACTACCGCCAGAACAAACGTGCCTATAAACAGAACGCATCCTTCCAGCCTCATTGAAGTCAGCTCGGATCCGTACACCGATAGCTGATCGGTTCGTTTTCTTACCGACGAGTTTGACAGTAATTGAATGATTCTTAAATCCAGGATTCTCAAAAAGTGCGTCACTAAAAGCATCACCAGGGTACGCGCCTCCGAGTTGTTCGAAAAGATCCAGGTCTCCATCATTATCGAGATCAGCAAAAGATACTGCGTGCCCCTTCTGCAGATGACCGAGCCTAGAAGCCATGGTCACATCAACAAATTTTCCACCACTGACATTCAAATACATCAGGTTCGGCATGAGGCTACCGAATCCCGGATCACCGGTCCCCAGATAAAAATCAAGGTATCCATCATTATTAATATCACCAAAGTTCGAGCCCATAGGAAGGATAGGATCTTGGAGCCCCGCATCAGCAGCTACATTGATGAAATTTCCCTTACCATCGCCACGGTAAAGGCACAGCGTTTCAAAATCAGCCTCTTCTTTTAGTCGGTGAGCGGCAACATGCTCAATGTTCCCAGAATAGCTTGAAACAAAAATGTCCAAGTTCCCATCATTGTCATAGTCCCAGAACCAAGCAGGAAAACTAGAAAAAGGACCGGTCACCTTCAGTTTTGGAGCTAGGTCCGTGAAGGTCCCGTCTCCATTGTTATGGTATAGCCTGTTTTCGGAACGGAAGTTTGAAACGTAAAGGTCTGGGTACCTGTCATTGTCATAATCTCCCCAACTCACTCCTTTAGTGAACCTGTCATTTGTGACACCGGCACTCAAAGCAACATCAACAAAACCCAGCTCTCCATCGTTCCTAAACAACTGGCAAGGAGCATTATTTCCAGGAGTAGTTTCATTGCCTACAAAAAGATCAAGATCACCATCATTATCAAAGTCTGCCCAACCTGCGGTCTGAGTAGGACGGTGAATGTTAGCGAGCCCAAGATTAAAACTCACGTCCGTGAATGTTCCGTTCCCGTTATTCCTGAGCAAAGAATTAGGGTAACTGCCGGCAGCCGCAAGCCAGGCACCTCGAAGTACAAAAATATCAAGGTTCCCGTCATTATTAAAGTCCGCAGGTTCAACGTTAAGACCTCCATAAATTCCTTCGAGTCGAGTCGACATTGTAGGCTCACTGAACGAACCGTTCTCACGGCTAATGAAGAGCTTAGGAGACGCATCTGATGCCCATGAAGTCGTGAAAAGATCTAGATAATTGTCATTATTAAAATCATCAATCACCACTCCTCCTGACAAATTGAACGTATCAATGCCTAGTTCAGTAGCAATATTATGTAAGACGGGGAACTGGTAATTGCTGCGGAAAGATGCTTCAGGGATTAAATATTCCTCAGGAACAGATTCCGGATACTGACCGAGGGTCATCCACGCAATGTTTAATAACCACCTTGCCCTATAATGCCAGACTGATTTTTCAGGAGCCTTCTTGAGAAGTTCATTAAAGTATATGATGGCATTCCGAGAACCTTCCTCCTTCGAATGAATGCCTCCTCCACGGATAGGAATAATGCAACTTTCAGGCGTGAGCTTAGCACAACAGTTTTCTGTCTCCCCTCGTCTCATCCAAGCAACTCCGAGCATAAAAATATTTTCCATGGCCCTCTTTTCTTCGATCGAATCTTTCACTGCAGGTAAAAGATCATAGGCGAGCTTCAAATGCTTAATGCCCTCAGTCTCATTCCCAAGATTAAGTTCTGCCCATCCGAGTATGCGATGATGGAACCAGTTCTCCTTGGCCGGCGTTTGCGGGATCGCATTGGCAAGAATTTCTCGGGCTTTCCTTGCTCGACCATCACCCAGATACTGATTTTTCGTAGAAGTTAAATCCCGGATACCTGCAAGTAAACTGAGCATCTTCTGATGACCTTCCTCATCCTTTTCAGTATTCTCTATCTTAATAGATTCAATTTTCTCGATTTGGGAATGATCTTCCAGTTTCTCTTCAGAGTTGTCTTTACAAGAAACTGAAGAAAACAAAACACAAGCCATCAACCCTGGGACTAAAATCCAGTCGCTAATGTTATGATTTTGGAAAACGAGCTTCTTCAACATCAGTGCCGCTATTGAGCGGTCCGGGTAATAATTGCCTTATGCTTTCCCGAAGGATACTGGTGAACAGTCTCCTCTCCGTCAGGCCAACGAACCTGAATATTTTTGATCTTATTGCCAACACTCAGACCAAAAAATAACCCAGATGAAGACTGGGACAGGTAACTGCCACCGGCTCTGACCTCATCGGTCTGAGAGGATCCATCAGTTAATTCAACACGGACCCTCGCTCCGACACCAGTAGGATTACCGGGCCCGTCAGAGAGTCGGATCATGAAAGACTTGTACCCGGAATCAGATCTTGCCTGATTCTGAAACAATTTCATTTTCCCATCATTGATACCAACCGCAAAATCGACCCACCCGTCATCGTTCGAATCACATGAAGCAAGTCCCCTCGCATCTTCTGGAACTTCTAACCCACTTCTATGAGGCCAGACTTCATTGAAGGAACCCGAACCGTCACCAAGCAATAAAACACTCATCCCACCGGCCATCCTTCCAGTCTCTCTCTGAGGATGGTAAAAGTTCTGCACCAAGTAAATGTCAGCTTTCCCGTCACCATTAACCTCAGTAGCAATGACACCGAATCCTGGTGCAATCTGACTCAGTTCGGGCAAAGGCACTGCCTTGAAATTAGCTTTTCCATCATTAATGAAAACTACACTCCTAAGATAATTAACCTCAAATGACTTCGATTTCTGTAATGCTGTCTGAGTATAAATATCTGTCAGGGTAGCCGAAGCAAACTTATGATAAGTGTTGAATTTTTCTTTTACAAAAGGCATGGCGTTCTGAGAACAACTCTTTCCTCGAACAGGTAAAATGCAGTCCTCTGCAACTTTGGCTTCGACAATCCTTGGCGTGGACGATTCACCAAAGGTACCATAATAAATTTGGGCCGGTTTCTTCTTGGAAGGATGATACTTGGTATTGAGTCCAAAATTAGTAGCCACATAATCAATGTCTCCGTCACCGTCAAGGTCCCTGCCTGCGAGGCCATTCCACCAGCCTAAATATTCTTGGAGTCCTGAGCTCTGCGTCGTCTCTTCCAGTTTGCCCTCATTATTTATAAATATTCGAACTGGCCCCCACTCAATGCTTAACAATAGATCAACCCATCCATCTCCATTCGCATCTGACCAGAGTGCACTCGTCACCATTCCGCAATTTTCAATTCCCGGGCAAATCTGTTTAGTAACGTCACTAAATAGCACCTTCTCTCCCTTAACAGTTTCATTAAGTAATAGTGTACTCTTTGGGCCAGTAGGATATTTCCCTGGGCGTAATCGTCCCCCAACAAAAATATCCAAATCTCCGTCACGATCAAAATCAGCTGCAGATGCAACCGATCCACTGACCATCAGATCAGGTAATGTTCCATCAGGAGCATGCTCATATTCCCCGTTACCATCATTTAAATATAGTCTATCCTTGAGTTCTTCTGCTTTAGACTCCACGCCACCACTCACAACGAAGAGGTCCGCGTCTCCGTCACGGTCCGCATCGAACAGTAAAGGACTCATGTCCTCAGAACTATTGTGGACTGAACTTGCAGAAATTTCTTTCCAGGATATCGAACCTTCGCGGTTATGGTGAACAGCAAGAGATCCAGAACGCGCTGAGCCGAGCACAATTTCATCAACACCGTCTCCATTCGTATCTCCCACGGCTAATCCAGGGCCTAAATGAGAGAGCTTATTGGGCAACAGTGGCTGCAAAGCGAAATCATTGAAGAACGTCTCCTTATGAGATGCCGGCTTAATGGATTTAACAGAAGCAAACATTGGCTCGGCGCCTGTTCCCTTGATTGGTTCCTTTGGAATAGGGCCTTCATTGCTCTGCGAAACAACATAATGCGACCCGGCCATGAGCTTCTTAAAGGACTGTTTGATTCCACCGGGCCATTCCACCTGAAGACGATCGATTCTGTCATTATCCCCAATTCCAAAATGCATGATAGGACCATTGCATGAAGCATATCCGGTCATCGGATTCATAATCTTTGTCTGTTTATCTTTGCCAGAATCTGCACGGATAATAGCACCGATCCCATAACGATTAGATTCATTACCACGAAGAGAAATAGTGACCCTGTTCCGTGCACTATCATTACGAAATATCTTGACCGGCTCATCAAGACTCGCGACTACAAGGTCAAGGTCTCCGTCTCGATCAAGGTCCCCAGTCGACGCAGCGTAGCTTGCCCCTAAATGGTCAAGGCCCCAGTCTTTGGAAACGTCCTTGAACTTTAAATGGCCCAGGTTTTGAAAGGCCTGGTTCGTATCTTTCTGCAGCCCTGTGTCTTTCCATAGTTGCCACTCTTCCTTTCCCTGAAGCATGGACTGGGAATATGGAATGAATTTCTCTTTACCATCCACTGAAACTCTAAAATACGCGTCCGGGTTACGGATATTTGCACTCATTCCATTAGAAATAAAAACATCAGTGAATCCATCATTATCAAAATCAGATAGTTTCGCAGCCCATGACCAACCAGAAGCGGCAATACCACTGAGCCATGCACTTTCAAGGAACCTCGGAGTTCCACTATGAATGAAAAGCGCATTACGCATCAACTGACGCGGCGAAGAAGTGTCCATGAAATCCTTGAATGCACTCATGTCTCCCATAGCAATCTTTGCCTTGTAATGCGAAGTCGCAGCCATATCCAAAACGAAGAGGTCCAATAGCCCATCATTGTTTAAGTCAGCGGTATCACTCCCCATTGAAAACCATGCTGTGTGGGGAACTGCTGATTTTATGACGTTAGTGAATGTTCCGTCCCCATTATTGCGATAAAAATAATCAGGGTCCTGGAAATCATTAGCGACATAAATGTCAATCAATCCGTCACCATCGTAATCGAACCAGGTTGCCGATAATCCATAGGCCTGATCTTCGATTCCGGCTTCTTTAGTCACATCCCGGAAATGACCCTTACCGTCATTCTCGAATAATCGGTCAGGACGCCCAATCGTCCTGATTGTATACTTACCACCTGCCTTCTCATACATTTGATAAAAGGGTTTGAACTCAGGCCGAAGCGCTGGCTTCCCATCCTCTTTAACATAAGTCGCTTCCTTCGCAGTCGGTAAACCCCCGGCACGAATGAGTCGGTTCGTTATGAGGTAATAGTCCAAGTCACCATCATTGTCATAGTCTGCAAAGTGAGCAGAGAGACTCGCGTCCTTCACATCAGTCCCGGAATCCTTGGCGGACTCCGTGAAAACCCCTTTACCATCATTAATGTAAAGCAGGTTAGGCGTGTCATAATTACATACATAAATATCTAGGTCACCATCATTATCAACATCAACAAATTGCGAAGAGACACTCCAATGTCCTTTAGCAGATACGCCGGACTCCGATGTGATATCCTCAAATTTAAGCTTACCTACCTGCTTATACAGGACACTGTTTCTTGGACCCCCAGTACAATAGATGTCATCCCAGCCATCTCCATCAACATCTCCAATAGAAATGCCTCCACAGGCGTAACCAAGAATATAAACACGGCTAAGTGGGTGCTGATTATCGACCAAGTTAACAAAAGCAATGCCGGACTCTTCTGCAACCATTGGCTTAAAAAGGGCAGCACTTTTATCGAGGCTCTTTGACGCATCCTCATGCGAATAGAGTTCTTTTAGCTCTCCTGGTTGAAGACTCACCTGCTGACTCGTTGGCGAAGAAGTGTCCAGACCTTCTTTTGAACCACACGAATTGCAGAAGCAAGCAGCACATAGAAGAACAAAAGCTGAGATGTATTGTTGAGGTTTTCCCATACTTTTTGCCCGGTAACCGGAACCGATTGTTTGCAAAGGACTTATAATAGTGATTAGTAAGTATTAACGCAAATGCCAAGTCATAGAAATAATACTAATATTTAAGTCCTAGTGTCTAAATTACCATTATCCATAGCAGCTGTTGTTCTTCTGTTCTGGGGTCCATGTCCATTGATGGGCGAACACATCACTCTCAAAGTCATGAGCTTCAACATCTGGATAGGAGGAGCGGCAGGGAAACAACCTCTGAAACAAACGACAGAAGCAATCATCAAGGCAAAGGCTGATATCGTCGGAATGCAGGAAACAATGCATGGGTCATCGGACAGTAGTAAAATTATTGCAGATTCTCTCGGCTGGCATCATTTTGCCCAAGGTGGAAACACCTCAATCCTGAGCCGTTACCCGATTAAAGAAAAGACCCAAAGCCGTTGGGGTGCCGCAATTGAGTTAAATAAAGAAACACAAATTTATTTCTTTAATGCTCATTTTAGACCTTCACCTTATCAGCCTTACCAATTAAAGAAAATTCCATACGGGAATGCTCCATTCATCAAGACGGCCGAAGAAGCCATTCACTGGGCGACAAAAGCAAGAGGCGATCAGGTCGACAGGATGCTCAGTGAAGTCATTCCCTCAGTTAAAACCGGCTCTCCTGTATTCGTCACCGGAGACTTTAATGAACCCTCATTCCAAGACTGGACAAAGGCAGCAGCTAAACAAAAAATAGTACCTTTAGCTGTTCAGTACCCGGCCACTTTTAAGGTAGTCGAGGCCGGACTCATTGATACGTTTCGGAAAGCACATCCGAATGAAGTTATGAACCGTGGTTACACCTGGACAAATACGACCGAGCCAAATGATCCGAAGGACTTTCATGATCGGATCGATTTCGTTTTTTGCTCGGGTGCAAAAATAATCAAAAGCGAAGTGGTCGGTGAAAATAATAAAAATGCCGATATCGTATTAAGCCCATGGCCATCAGATCACCGTGCCGTCGTTTCGACAGTCATTATCGAAAGGCCCAAGAAAGAGAATGTGCTGAAATCAGGCGAATAATTATTTAATCGAAACTTAAATATTCTATCTCTTTGTCATTCCTATTCAGGTAGCGCTATTAAACGAACCCTATAGAAGAGTCTACTCTCTCCGAGAGAAGTTGCACCCTCATCAATGAATATCGGCGCTTCATCCTCAGCGACGATAGAATCATCAAGCTCTTCCCAGAAACCTTCAGCAAGATTCTCTCCTGCCAACGCAGTGCTTCGGTCCACCGCATAGAGTGCTCCTAGGACCGCGTTCCATGAAACACGGATCTCATCCTGATCATTATCGATCTCAAAACCTGTAATTCTTAGTGGGTCAGGGCCGGCAGGAGCTGAAATCTTTAAGCTCACATCGTCAATGTACATTAATTCACCGCCCACTGAATTCGATCCAACGTCTTGGAAACTCCAAATAGGCAACATAG
Organism: Akkermansiaceae bacterium; assembly: GCA_018675395.1. Taxonomy (GTDB): domain Bacteria; phylum Verrucomicrobiota; class Verrucomicrobiia; order Verrucomicrobiales; family DEV007; genus EC70. Next base: position 1,095 of record JABGYE010000067.1, on the reverse strand, counting down.
ATGTCAAAGGCTCACCATCACCGCCAAGCTCAGGAATTTCACCTTTAGCCCTGACTTGAAACCATGTATCGACAGGAATATCACCGACCTTGGTTATCGCATGGGTCTTGGCTCCCTGATTGACTGCGTTCCAGCGCAGAATCATTCGGATCGTGTCATCAGGTGCCATTCCCCCTTCGGATGGACGATAATACCAAGCCGAATATTCATAAGCTTTACCTATCATTTCGGGGGTCACCTCAATCGCTTGTGGATTATCAGCAATCGCTGGTGGAGATGGAGCCGCAAGCCTAGCCTCGCCCCATTGTTGACCAGCTAAAAGATTAAATTCACCAGCTCCTTCGCCAGTACGCACTATCTCTGATGTATAATTGAACCGAGCATTGTCTCTCCAAGCTGTAAGATCACCTGATTCAAAGTCACCATTAATAACGAGCTCTTCACCTTCAAATGGAGCAACGACTGAACCATTCAGGGTTATGACAACTTCAGGGTTACTTTCATCATCACTTGCAAGCGTGACACTTGCCTCAAATAAACCAAGACTCACACCTGGGTCAAAAGTAAGATCTAAATTGACGCTCTCACTTGGACCAACTTTGAGAGGGAAAGTGTCGTCAGCAAAACTAAAGTATTCTTTGTTTGGACCTAAGAAAGAAGCACTACTAATATTAAGATCCTTCGTCGAACCAGAATTAATTATTTCCAGCTTCCGAGTGAATGGGCCTTGTCCCTGAGTCAATTCACCGTAATTCAGAATAGAAGTAACAGCCAAATTAGGGTCCTCATCAGGGGTAGTCACTTTGAGCTTAAAATTATCTATGTAAGCCGCGACTCCAGGCTCGCCATCGTTCGTCTTATCATAAAAACTGAGTATAGGGATTATGGTCTGAAGAGGATTACCCTCCGTGTCAACTTCTGCCAAAACTCCACTCATATTAAGGGTATGCCATTTGTCTGCTTCAAGACTGTCCCACTCCCATTTTTGATTCTTTGCTCCTTGATTGATACCATTCCAACGAATGATCATATTAAATCGATCAGGACCATCAGCAGTATTAAAAGTCGTATCACTGGGTATGTAGAGATCTATCT
>JABGYE010000051.1:0-7812 GCA_018675395.1 Akkermansiaceae bacterium | reverse complement strand
GCCTGAGCCTGAGCCTGAGCTTAATGAGCCTAAGGTTGAAGATTCAGTGACTAAGACTGAAGAGCCGAATTCTGATCAACCAACTGAGACTCCCTAAATAGAAATATTTACACCTCAGTTAAATGAGTAAGTGGCACGAAAGCCGCCACTCGTCCCACTAAGTTGCAGATCAAAATTTGATGGGCCTGCTTCCGCTTTTAAAGTAGATGCCCAGTCACGTCTGACAAAAACAGAAAAACTAAGAGCTTCAGAGATTTGCATTCCTATAGCTGAATGTAAAAAGGCCCCAAAAAGGAGATCGTTACCTGAAGAAACTGATTCCCATGAATTAATTTCTTGCCCCTTCGCTCCATCATTCAATTCGTTTAACGACTCTTTGAAACGAGCCTCCCAGTTAATGATATTAAGAGAAAGTCCTAATCCAAAATCAAAATAATATTTCTCCCTTATTATGCTCGCTGATATTCCAGGAGACAATGTCACCAAAGAGAAATCTAGGGATTCTTTTATATGATTAACGAAGTTAAAGGTCTCATTGGAAAAGTCCTGAACTATCACAGATCTATCTGAGGGAATCGAATTAATCAGCGGTCCTGGATCTGCAAATGTTCCTATGTGAGGCGGTTCAGGCGGCACAGTTCCCCCCAGGCCAAATGTATCCTGAACTATAGTTTGCGAGGTATTTGAAATGCGCTGAGCTGAAAACGTTGAAGAATTCTTTGCTCGAGAAACATCCACAAAAGAAAGCTCCATTGAGACCGCTATCTTTAGAGAGCGCCAATCTTCAACATCGTACGAAACCTGAAGCAAAGGCCCACCACCATTCAAACCGTCAGCCCATTGGTATTGATTAAATGAATCAGAATAATCATGACTCACATCTCGACCTGAACTATCTGTAAAACGAATAAAATTACTATCGACTTGAAGTGAATCTTCATAAGACCAGTTCCATGTAACTTCGCCAAATGAATCAGTTGCATCAATTCTCACAAATCCATCATCATAATCTCGATCAATTGAGCCAGCAATAGATCCAGCAGCAGACGCTACAGAAAAAGGCTCCCCAGTTAGTTCTACTGTCGAAAAGTCCTGTGAATAAGAGCCCGTTGAAAATCGCAAATCACTAAACGAACGAGAAACATAACCAACGGAAAATTTTAATCCTGATAATCTAGATCGCTCACCAGCCGTGTCCTCTCCTCCATAGATAGAAGCATTGAAACCACTTAAAGTTATAATTAGCACTTGCCACTTTTTCATAATCAGGGGAACCAATTGAATAGTAGCATAATAACATTTGCAACCAGAATTAGATGTTAACACTAATCGGCTTTAAAATGCTTAAACTTATTAATTTTACTATTTATTAAGCCATTTGCCAGTTATTATCTTCTCCAAAGTAAATAATCTGCTTCCATATTTTCATCAATAATCATCCATAATCATATGATAAGGATCATTCTAATACTCTTCTATTTGTCCAGCATCTTACTCGGAGCCAAACCTAATTTAGTCTTAGTACTAAGTGATGACCATCGTCATGATTTAATGGGATTTCACCCAGACTCACCAAAATGGCTGAAAACACCAACGATGGATAAGCTCGCTTCAGAAGGAGCACACCTAAAAAATGCCTTTGTAAGCACATCACTATGCTCCCCTAGCAGAGCCTCAATCTTAACTGGACAGTACATGCATCGGCACCGTGTAGTTGACAATCAAAGAGAAGTTCCGGAAGGGACAGTTTTTTTTCCTAAACACCTCCAAAAAGAAGGATATCACACTGCGTTCATTGGCAAATGGCACATGGGGCATGAGAACGATACTCCGAGACCTGGTTTTGATCATTGGGTAAGCTTTCGCGGGCAAGGTGAATATTTCAATCCCGTACTAAACATCAATGGGAATCGTAAAAAATTTGAAGGCTATATGACTGACATCCTGACTGATCAGGCCATCGATTGGTATAATAACTTCAGACCAAAGGATAAGCCCTTTCTCTTATATGTATCATACAAGGCAGTTCATTACCCATTCACACCCGCCCCTCGCCATCATGGAAAATATCAAGGGAAGCCTATTCCATATCCAGAAACAATGGCAAACACCGAAGAAAACTATTCATCTCAATCATTATGGATCAAAGAAAGACGGTACGGAATTCACGGGATCGATCATATGGAAACTGGAAAGTTTGATAAAGATCCAGTCCCTTCTTTCGATGATCTTTATTGGAGATTTTGTGAAACCGTGCATGGGCTTGATGAAAATATTGGCCGATTAGTCGATACTCTGTCTCCGAACTCTAAAGATACTATGCTTTTATATATGGGAGACAATGGATTTGCCCTTGGTGAACATGGATTTTATGACAAAAGGGATGCGTTCGAGGAATCCATTAGGATACCAATGATTGCTTATGCTCCAGGCAGAATTAAATCCGGAACAATCATTAGTGACATGATTCAAAATATTGATGTCGCCCCTACTTTTCTAGAACTGGCAGGAATAAAATCATCTAAAGTTATTCCCAGAATGGATGGATCTTCCTTCTCATCTATATTTTCAAATAAAAAGATTATAAATCCAAGAAAACATATTTTGTATGAATATCACTGGGAATGGAATTTTCCAGCGACCCCCACCTGCTTAGCTATCCGGACAAATAAATATAAATATATCTACTATCACGGCATTTGGGACAGGAACGGTTTATACGATCTAGAGCACGATCCAAACGAGCGACACAATCTTATCCAGCTCCCTCAATACAAGGAAATTACATCTCAACTAAGAAATCAACTCTTCAGCGAATTAGAATCATCAGGAGGTTTAAATATGCCAATCCGTCCACCAAAGGGGGAACAATTCTATGATAGAAAATTACGCTAGACTAAGACAGTTCAATGGACTGAATAGCATCAATCACCTTATCTGAAAGGTCTTGGTAAGCTTCTCTTTTTTTGATTGCTAATTGTTCTTCAGGGAATTGAATCATTTCCCCAACACAAACGGTTATCTGGGTGAAAAATTTTGGAACCTTAGATTTCCTCGACAAAGCTTCATAAGCACCGAAGACCTTCATAGGAAGAACAGGCGCTTTCGTTTTTGCAATAACCAAACCCACACCCGCTTCTCCTTTTTTCATCTCACCGTCCAAACTTCTTTCCCCTTCCGGGAAAATTAAGACAGGCTTACCGTTTCGCAATTCTTTAATTATCCTTTTAAGGCTAGTCATATCCCCTTTTTCCTGATCAACCGGAATCGCATTCAACCTAGGATACAGCCAAGCAAAAAAGCCTTTCTTAAACAAAGTCTTCCGTGCAAGAAAGGCTGTTTTCTTACCGTAAGCAACGCCAACAACAGGAGGATCAAAAAAACTCGTATGATTCGCAACGATTAAAACCCCTCCAACTTTCCATGCTTCTTTAATTCTACTTTTCCCAACGACTTTTAACCGAAAGCCAATTCGAAAAAGAATCCAAGCACAACTAAATCCTATCCAATACCACATTTGTAAATACTTACACCGTTTCTAATCCTCGCGCATTTAATTCATTTAAAACCTCCAGAACAACCTGATCCAAATCCATTTCAGACGTATCTATCACACAAGCATCATCAGGTATGAGCAATGGCGAAATTTTTCTAGATGCATCAATCTTATCACGTTTTTTTAAATCATCCGTTTCTCCTTCAGCCATTCTCCTCTTAGCCCGAACTTCAGCCGAAGCGTCTATGTAAAATTTGTAAGGAGTCTCTGGAAAAACAACTGACCCGATGTCTCTGCCTTCCATAACAATATTGGCAATTTTCAGATAACCCCTCTGCTTTGATACTAAAACCGTTCTCACTTTCTCAATAGCTGCGATTAAGGAAACATTTTCATTGATTTCAGACGACTTCAGCTCTGCGCCTGGATCCAATCCATCAACAGTAAGAGTAGAAATTCCATTAGACTGGCCACAATTAATACTAATTAAATCCAAGTGTTCCACAACAGAATCTAAATCATTCAAATCTATTCCTGCCCTTAAAACGCTCCAAGTAAACGCCCTGTACATTAGGCCAGAATTAACATGAAGGTACCCTATTTTATCTGAAATCCTAGCTGCAACACTACTCTTTCCTGAGGCCGCCGGGCCATCAATAGCTATCACATTATTCTCATCTCCTTGCATAAATATTAATTAGTTTGTGATCCAGTCAGAAAACTATTCTTTGGAATTAGATTCAGGAAAAGAGGTAATGACTGGAGTAGGACGATCAGAAAATTTACCATTCCCACTCGTCAATTGTATCAAATGCGCTTCAAAATTAGGATATGAAATCGCTGCGCATCCTGCATCTGTTATGCTGGTTTGACCAGAAGCAAATAGGCCAGCAACCGCAAATGCCATCGCTATTCTGTGGTCACCAAAACTTTCCAATTCAGCTCCTTGAAGTTCATTTCCCCCATTAATTACCATGCCATCACTAGTCTCTTGAAGATCAACTCCCATTTTTCTAAGGTTCTCAGCAACTGCTGAAATCCTATCACTCTCCTTAACTCTTAGCTCAGCGGCATCTTTAATAATAGTCTTTCCTTCTGCAAGAGCGGCTGCAACCGCAATAATTGGAATCTCATCAATAATATTTGGAACAATATCTCCACCAATTTCAATCCCTTGAAGCTTTCCACCCTGAATACTAACATTGCCGATTTCCTCCCCACCGCTATTGGTACCAACAGATTCAGAAACATACGCACCCATTCTTACAAGAATTTTAAGAATGCCATTCCTAGTAGGATTTAAACCTACATTTTTTACCGTTAATTGGGAATCCGGAAAAGCTGCTGCAACGACAAGCCAAAAGGCTGCACTCGAAATGTCTCCAGGAACTACAAAGTGTCTAGATTCAAGAACTTGACCACTATTAATACTAATCTCATTTTCTTGGACGCATGTTCTCACTTGGAAAAAATCTAACATTTTCTCAGTATGATCCCGGGTCCTTAAAGGCTCTACAACACTAGTCCTTCCTTCAGCATACAATCCGGCAAGTAATAACGCACTTTTTACTTGGGCGCTGGCAACTGGCAACTCATAACTTACGCCCTTTAAACCTCCTCCATTAATCAAAATTGGCGCGCATCCATTTTCTCCTTCCGTGCTAATTTCACATCCCATAGATCGTAAAGGAGATACTATCCTTTCCATAGGACGAGTCGATAGAGACTCATCTCCAATCAAGCGAGAAGAAAATTTTTGGCCTGCAAGAATGCCCGAAAGAAGCCTCATTGTAGTACCCGAATTCCCGCAGTCTATATCATTATTGGGCTCTGTTAAATTCAGCCCTACCCCATGAACAATAAGGCTATTTGGTCCAAATTCATCTTCTTCTAGTATATCAATTTGAACTCCCAATGATCTCATCGCTTCTAACGTAGACAAACAATCTTCACTAGGAAGAAACCCGTTAATTTTGCAACGACCGTTAGAAATAGAAGCCAACATTACAGCTCGATGCGATATACTCTTATCTCCAGGAACAGAAACTTCCCCACCAAAGATTTTGGCCTTTTTCACTCTGATAATATTATCTTTGGAATGCATTATGATTTCTTTAGCAATAACACAGATTATTCCTGATCTTTAATTGGTGGGTATAATCTATTCCTATTCTCTTTTGCATCACCAAGGAACTGATGAAGCTCATTATAATCCGCATCGCGAACCTTCTTAAGTAAATCATTCAATAAATCGATATGACCCTCCATTGCATCTCCTATCGCATCCTTATTTTGGCAAATGATCTCTGCCCACATATCAGGAGAACCTCCCGCTATCCTAGTCATACTTCTTAATCCAGGACCCGCAAGCAAATGTGCTTCATTGGACCCTTTAAAAACAGTCTCCACAATGGCCGACGCAATCACATGCGGTAAATGGCTAACTCGCGCAACAAGCTGATCGTGAGCCCGAGAATCTATTTTCACGCATTGACAACCAATGGATTGCCAAAAATTAATAACTATTTCTTCAGAATCCTTACTTGATGATTTGCCCGGAGTAACTGCACATACCGCATCTCTAAAAAGGTCAGCCCGGGCATTTGCAAAGCCCCCAGACTCAGATCCTGCCATTGGATGCGCACCCACGAAATTAATATCATCCCTTGCTGATTGAGAAACTTTCTTGTCCACAGCATTCACAGCAGCTTCTTTGACGCTGCATAGGTCAGTTATCACCGACCCTTTCTTTAGATGCGGCAAGAACATTTCAACTAAACCCTCTAAAGCACCTACTGGTGTCGCCAATACGACAAGATCAGCTCCGCTTACCACTTCGGCCAAATCATCGCTTATAACATCAGCCACTTTAGATTCACTCAATTCCGCAAGAGCTTCTTTGCGACGCGCCCACAATGAAACGGTTTTAATGCTTTTTACATGTTGAGACGCTAAGGCAACAGATCCACCCAATAAACCTGGACCAATGACAGCCACACTGCCCAGACAAGGAGCAGCGCCTTCGTCAGATGAATTGGATTCGAATTCCACTCCAAATTTGAATCAAGGAACTCTAAAGATCCTCTTTGTGTAAGGACAGCGGACCTCTGTGCCAGGAGGAAACCCATTCACATCTACTTCTCGACCACTTGCGAATGGACTATACACATGCCCAACTTTTCCCGGAACAGGTGTAGCGTACGGCTTATTACCTTCAGGTTTTTTCGGCTCCACAGGATCCGGAGACTTTTCTGGTGGATCCGTTTTTGTAATATTGTTTTGTTGCGGTGGTGCAGATTTATTTGGATCAGTTCGGGCACTATTATTGCTAGTGACATTCGGATCAGAATTACCACTTCCAGCAGGATTAATGTACTTAGTTCCTGACTGGTCATTGCCTACTGTTTTTAATTGTTGGCCCGCGACCTGATCAGCGCCGAGATAACCGTACCTGGAACCTCCCGCAACACCGTTTGGACCGTCTTCTAATCTGAAAACATTCCTATTAACTGGTTGAGTGTTTTCACACCCCGCAAACACAGCCATCACAAGGCCAAGCAAAATGAGGTTAAGCGTATTCTTCTGCATCGTATCAATGTAATTAGTTTTTATATGTTTAATATATTAGCTTTGGACCAATCGTAAAGGAATGATCGGAACTGTAAAATAGGCGTTATTCACTAAAATAACGCCTACACCCCATATTTCCTTTCAAAAAAGTAAGAATTCTCAATTATTTAAAGTATTTTCAGTAGAAAAAATCATACAAGATTCGATGTTACGGAGTGATGAGCCTTTTTACGTTTTAAAATTGAGCGGTGCATCCATCTAAACCAATACTACACGAAATATTTTTGCTTAAAATATACCTTCCATCCCTTAAATTAAAAACAATGAAGCGTATCCCAATCAACATAACAGCATTAATTGCAACATCCTTATTGTTAACGGGATTTTCTTTCGGCCAATTAATTCCACGGAAAACCGACAAACCGGAATATCGAGATTTCACAAGTGCCGGCGGCAAAACAATTAAAGCTCTTTTAGTAGACAAGACTGAAGATACTCTAACGCTTGAACTCCCAAACGGTAAAAAAGCTACTCTATCCTATGAGAAACTCAGCAAGGAAGACCAAGAATATGTTAAAGAGTGGGACAAAGAAAAAGAACTGTTCCTTACAAAATGTAAAACGCTAACTATAAGAGAGCTACTTGAGATACGGGGCTATGAAAGTTTTAAATTCACCCTGAAAGGAAACCACATTTTTGTAAGTGGAGAGCTTAACGGAAACAAATCGGAATTCATGATCGATACT
>JABGYE010000052.1:0-2845 GCA_018675395.1 Akkermansiaceae bacterium | reverse complement strand
CCTGGCCACGGCTTCGATCTTATCCTTTCCCGAACTTGGATTGGGGCAGTCAATGACTGCCGGATTAATGCTGGTACGGACCGCTTCTAGGACCGTCTTTCCTGTTCCTTTAACTGCGAGGTCAATGGCGCAGGCCCTTTCCCAATCGAGTGAGATGCCTGCCTTGTCGGCCGCGACTAATGAGAGTACCACGTCACCGACATTGCCGCCTGCAAGGTAATGAGCTTCGAGATTGTCAGTTGAATAGTCCAGGCCTGCCTTGAATGCTGTGATTCGGCCATCAACGATCAGTGAGTTTGGAACTTTCCTTAACCACATTGCGATCAGTGTGCCGAAACTAACAGGTGCTCCCGAGACTTTGGCCCTGAGCCATATCTTGAAGAAGCCGCCGAAAATTGCAACGATCGCAATGATGATAACGAGTGCGATCCCGCCAATTATTAATTGAAGGTTCCCTGGTTCTAGTAAGTTTGCAGTAATGAGTTGATTCATTTTTTTCTTCTTTTTTTTAGAGGATTTATATTATTAAGTTGTTATTTGTCGCACGGTCACTGTCCTGCCGTCGACTTGAATTATTTTAATGGCCGATCCGGCTTCGATGAATCCGTTCTCGGCGATCACGTAGCAGGTCTCTGGGAGCCCCTCAATCTTGACGTTTCCGGTAGGCTTCAGGTCAGAGACCGCTTGTCCGGTACTGCCGATCATTTCTTTATTTTCCGTGCTTTCAATTTTTCCGCCACTGGAGGACCTGAGAACCAGTCCCTTCGCCCATGGAAACTTATCGAAATATTTGAGCCAGAATCCTACTGAGAGGACAGTGACCAGTAAAATGATAGTCGATAGCAGGAACCTTCCTCCGAATCCTAGGAAGGCTGCTGGAAGATCGTCAGCCGTGAATGCTGCAGCAATGGAGGAAAAACATAGTATCACACCCAAGATTCCCATGATCATTCCCGGTAATAGCACTTCGAGTGAGATAAAAATGATTCCCGCCAGTGCCAATATAATAACAAATGACATTAATTATTTCTTAGCGGATTGTGGTTATTGAATATTAAAATGTCAAAGCTATATAAGAATTGATTATGATTTTCCGACTATTCACTGTGGGAGTGTTTGCTTTTTGCGGCATCATGACTACTTGGCTCGTTAGGAGTGTGTATTTCCCAGAATATGAACGGCTCCCGAGCGTTGACCCTTCTCATGTCCTTGACCTTTTTCTAAAAAATGAAGACGTGACCCATGCTTTCGTTTATCGTGGCCATACTCTGGTCGGGGACGTGATGGTCACTTCAAGAAGGTATGGAGAATCTAATGAGAAAGCCAAGATAAGGTTCATTGCTAATAGTCAGGCCGATTCGGCGGAATTTGAGAAGCAGGATCTCAAATGGAAGGGCTCCTTGGACCTTGGTCCTGCACCTTCAAGGTCAATTGAGAAGATCGGTTTGACTGTGAAATTCAAAGAACCTGAAATGACATTATCGATTGATATTAATCCACAGAATTTCGAATTTCATTACTTGTTGATTCAGGATGGGGAAGTCCTCGCCGATTCGGACAAGGATCCTGAAAATGAGGAAATAGCACAGATGAAACTGCTCTTTGAGGTCTTAAGGATGTCGCCTCAGAACTCTCAGGCTTCTAGAATGCCCATCGATGCGAGGTGGGGAAAAGCGAACATCGCTGGTCGTCGGTCCTCAGTATATTTCCTTAGATTTGAACTGCCCGGTTCAGGGCAAATAAAGTTAACCTTCACTGAGGCTGGAGAATTTCTAGAAATGTCAACGGACATAGGTTATCAGATCCTTTCAGAGACTCTTTCTCATTCACAGTATTTAAAGACCTCCAAATGATAAACATTCAAGACTTAACAGTTCTATATGGAGAGTACGTGGCAGTGGATGGTCTGAACCTTAACGTGAAGGAGGGAGAACTCTTTGCTTTCCTAGGGCCGAACGGTGCAGGGAAGACGACCACTATCAAGGCGCTCACTGGGCTCTTGGGTCCTGACCGAGGCTCGGTCAGTGTGGGTGGTTATGATATGCAGGATGACCCGATCAAGGCTAAGTCTATCATGGGATATGTTCCTGATGTTGCTGTATTTTATGACAAGTTAACATCGATAGAATTCATGAGATTTATTGGGGACCTTTATGAGATCGATCGATCGAAGCTCAATGATAATACCGTCGATTTATTTCAAAAGTTTGATCTAAATCCGTTTTCGCATTCTCCTATAGAAGAGCTGAGTCATGGGACGCGCCAACGTTTGGCAATTGCCGCGGCCTTAGTTCATGATCCGGAAGTGTTTGTCATTGATGAGCCTATGGTTGGCCTGGATCCGCTCCATGCCCGGGCAGTGAAGGAGGAACTCAGGGAACGCAGTGATCAAGGGGTTACGGTCCTCATGTCTACTCATCTACTCAATGTGGCAGAAGAGCTTGCTGATCGGATCGGGATCATTGACCGAGGAAAATTGGTTGCTCTCGGGACTCTGAATGAATTGCGTGAGGGGGAGAATTCTTCTGCCCTTGAGGAAATTTTTCTTAGTCTCTTTGACGATAAGGGGCCCAACAGCGCCTAATTTAAGGGACAGGGCTTGAGTCTTGTAGTGAAGTGGATAGACTTTTCCAATTTAGATGATCTGAATGCAGGAAGATTTTCAATTAACTATCAATGGGCTCAGTTATAGGGCTGAAGGGACTCCATTAAAGATGAGTCTGGCTGATTATCTTAAAAATCAGTCCATTGAGCTTAGTGACGGTCTAGTTCATCGGGGCCATGCAGGGCTGCTATTTTTTCTTATCGATTTTAATGCCTGCGCTGGTCCCGTTCATCGTCTAAT
>JABGYE010000029.1:0-4880 GCA_018675395.1 Akkermansiaceae bacterium | reverse complement strand
CACCGAACGCTCAGGTTTACTACACGCTGGATGGCACTGATCCGAGAGTCGAAGGGGGAGCCGTTGCTGTGGGATCCATTCCATTTGAGGGAGGCCCCATTGATGAGGTTCTCATTTCTAGTGAAACGAGCTGCAAATACTATGTTCCGACTGATAATTCACTAGGCTTGACCTGGACAAAGGAATCCTTCGATGATGGAGAATGGGCAGTAGGAGCCAATGGTATGGGATATGAAAGTGCTGGAGGGCCCCTTGAGCCCTTCGCCGTCACTAACCTGTACGAATTAATGAGATCCCCAGGCAGATCCTCCTCAGTCTATGTTCGCTACGAGTTTGATTTTGAGAATCTAGAAAACATCAACACATTGACTCTACGTGCCATGGTCGATGATGGGTTTGCTGCTTTCTTAAACGGGCAAAAAGTCGTCAGTTTCCAGGCCCCTGATGAGCTTTCCTTTGATTCGAGGGCGACAAAGTCGAGGCTCGATTCGCTTGTTATCAGGGAGTCTTCATTGCCTAGCTTTGACCTAATTGAATTCAAGGAACTCCTACGCAAAGGAAAGAACGTACTCACTGTGCAGGCTATGAATACTTCTGCCGGTGGTTCCGACTTCCTTTTTCGAGCGTACCTCGATGTTAATCATACCGTTACTTCGACTCCTTTAATTTTGAAGGAATCAGCAGTCGTAACAGCCAGAGCCTTTGATGGTAATTTGTGGAGTGCCCCTTCGCAGGAAACGTACGTCATTGGGGATGCGGCAGTGAATGATAATAATTTGGTCGTTTCTGAATTCATGTATCGCCCACCACAAGAGACAGATGAAGAGGATTTGCTTGGTTTCACTAAGCGCGATGATTTCGAATTCATTGAATTATTGAATATTGGAAACAGTCCCGTCTCGCTTCTTGGATCTGCTTTTACAGATGGAATTGATTTTGATTTTAATAATGCGTCTAAATCCATGGTCGGATCTGGAGAGAGAGTGCTTCTGGTCAAAGATGCTGCCGCATTTGCGCATAGATATGGTGCTGTCGCAGCGGCAAAGGTCATAGGTGAATTTGAAGGCAGTACAGGGCTCAGTAATGATGGTGAGACAATGACGATTAGCGGGGCTGACGGAAAACCGATCCGTACGTTCACCTATAATGACAAGGAGCCTTGGCCCGAGGGCGCTGATGGTAACGGATTCAGCCTCGAATTGATCTCTCCAGATTCTAACCCGGACCACAATGACGCAACGAGTTGGAAACTAAGTTTAGTGGTTGGTGGTTCTCCAGGTGAAGATGGGGCTGCTACAGAGAAAGATACTGATGAAGATGGGTGGTTTGATGCGACGGAGATATTTTTTGGGAGTTCACCAACTGAGCCTGGTAGCGCTCCTCGATTCCAGTTAAAGTCTGATATTTTAGATGATGGACAGGTACAATTTATGTTCCCGGCGGAGTTGGGCTCCCAGTACGTTATTCAGACATCGGATGATCTTCGAACATGGATTACTCTAGAGAAGCTAATCCTTGGTAATGGCAACATTGTAACGGAAAGATTCTCAGTGTCCAATAAGCGTCACTTCTACAGAATAAAGAAGCAGTAAGTTATTACTCTTGGGTTAGTCCTTAACGTTGCGACTAAGTCGTCAACGGTTCGAGTCAAATTAAAGTTAGAATATCCTAAGCTTTATCACGGATGTGAATCCATGCATGAACGTGCGGATCTCCACGGAAGAAGCATATCATTGATGGGCCTTCAATTTGCCAGACGTCCCATACCTTGTCCTTACCAACGTCTTCCTTCTCGGAAAATGCCATGTGCAGGTGATCAAAGCCGGCGTCATCAACGAGCTTGAGGGCTTCTTTAGCGTCTTTAGAACGGTAAGGAGCGAGAATATCGACTAATGTTTCACGGACCTTGCCTTTTTGATCGGCTGTCAGTTCTGTTAATGGGATTCCCTCGAGACCTTTTTTCTTTCCGGTCAATTCAACAGTTTTTGTAGCTTCCTCGTCCCTGCACTCATCAATGAGGGCAATTTTGCGCTGCTTGCCATCCAGCATCTGGAACACTTCATTGGCACGCTTTGCCTGATACCAATAGGCGTTGCCGGGATGATGTGGCTTTTCATTAAATCCATCAGCCGCATGGCCATAGAAGATGGGGCCACCAAAAGCGGCACCTTCAACAGAATCACCGTCGCAACGCCGTGTGCAGTGGCGTCCGGTCAGGACAAATTCGAACTTTCCGGTCCCTGGCTTGCCGAACAGAGCAATTGAGGAGTCTCCAAAACCTGCCTGACCACTGTCATGGGCGACCTGATCGTAAACGGCCTTAGCGTATTGTTCGCTGTGAAGACCCATGAAAATTTCTTTTACCAGTGCCTGCTGGTCTGGGGTGTAATCTTTACCGAGACGAGGCTTGGTGATGTGCCAGTTGTTATTGACTGCGGATCGTAACTTGTGATCGAAATCAAAACAAATCGTGGAGCGTTGCTTTTCGTTAAGTGATTTATAGAGCTGAGTGACAAGTGTTTCGCTCGAATGCTTTGGTTTCTTTGCCTCTTTTGCACTAGAAGTGAAAGGGACTGATAGTCCGGCTCCTGCTCCGAGAGCAGTGCCAAGGAATTTGCGGCGGTCGGGATTTGTTTTCATGCGGTTTTTCTTCTGTTAGGAATCAAAGTACCTGCAAAAGTCCTTGATGATCAAGAAAAGAACTCAGAAAGGCCCTAAACGGCAATATATAGAAGGTTTTAAGCTTTAGGTTCGGTCATACTCGATGGTTCGAGTGCCGTATTGAGCTCGTCTTCAGTGATATTAAGCTCACTCAATTGTTCTAGGCAGAGCTCCCTCACAGTCTTTCCTGAACTGACGGACTCTTTGGCAATTTTAGCAGCCACCTCATAACCGATGATTGGGGCAAGGCTAGTGACCATGGACAGTGAGTATTCAATTAATTCATTGCAGCGTTCAGTGTTAGCAGTGATCCCATCAACACAACGCGAGCTGAACATTTCAGAGACTGACCCTAAAATTTCTATGGATTCCATGATGGCTTTGGACATGACCGGCATGAACACGTTTAATTCAAAGTGGCCATTGGCTCCGCACCAGGTAACTGTGGACTGGTTGCCGAAGACTCTGGCAGCGACCATAGTAACGGCTTCCGACATTACGGGGTTCACTTTGCCTGGCATGATCGAAGAGCCTGGCTGGGTCGCGGGTAGGCTAATTTCACCGATCGCGCACCTCGGCCCGGATCCTAGGAGACGTATGTCGTTCGCTACCTTGAATAGGCTTGCTGCGATCGTGTTTAACTGACCATGGCACTCGACGAGCGAATCTTTAGCTGCCTGAGCTTCGAAGTGATTCTCGGCTTCCCTGAACTCAATTCCGGTCTTCTCTGCGATGAATGCGATGGCTTTGCCTGGAAAATCAGGGTGGCAGTTGAGGCCTGTCCCTACAGCCGTGCCTCCCAGTGCAAGCTCATGTATGGCCTTGAGGCCTTTGTGAGCCCGATCAATGCATCTTTCGACCTGCTTAGCGTATCCGCCAAATTCCTGGCCGAGCCTGACCGGAGTAGCATCCATGAGATGAGTCCGACCGATTTTAAGGATGTCATGAAATTCTTCGGACTTTTTCTGCAGACTCGCCTGAAGTTTTTCCAGTGAAGGAACTAGAGTCTCTTTGATGGCTACTCCCGTCGCGATGTGCATGGCTGTTGGGAAAGTGTCGTTCGATGATTGACCCTGGTTTACGTGATCGTTGGGGTGAACTGGATCCTTGGAGCCGATAGATTTTCCGGCGATTTGGGAGCAACGGTTCGCGATGACCTCATTGGCATTCATGTTGGTGGAGGTGCCGGACCCTGTCTGGTAAACGTCAACGGGGAAGTGCGCATCAAGTTTGCCTTCGTAGACTTCCTGGGCGGCAACTTCGATCTGGACAGTCAGTTCCTTATCGACGTGTCCCAGTTCACCGTTCACACGCGCCGCGGCCCATTTGATGAGGCCATAAGCATGAATGAGCCCTGGACTTGAGCTTTCACCGGAAATTGGGAAATTTAGTACCGCTCTCTGAGTGCTTGCGCCATATAAAGCCTCTTCAGGGACTTCCATTTCACCCATCGTGTCACGTTCTGTTCTGGAATTGCTCATTTTAGATTATTATTAATAATTGAGTGTATATTTGTGTAGGCTCTTAATTTTCTGGAAGTTATGGAATAATTTAATCCTTTTTAGTCTGAGCTTTACCTTCATTTAAGCGCATACAACATAGAATAGAACAGAAAAGAGAAGGGAATTCAAACTCGAGTATGTCTATCAGGCTTTTCATTGCAGGTTTAAGGTGTTAGAACAAACAAAATGAAAACTATCTGTTCACTTATTCTAATTGTTACTTTTGCTAATAACACGTCATTTGCTGGTGAGGTTCCCAAATTTAAGCGCCTCAAATTGACTGATAAGTTCTATGCTGAGGGCGCCTCTGCCGGGAACTTCAATAATGACGGAAAGATGGATATTGTGAGTGGTCCTTACTGGTACGCGGGTCCTGATTTTACTCAGAGGCATGAAATTTATGATACTAAGGAATTTAAACCAAAGGGCTACGCTCCTAATTTTAATACCTGGGCCTATGACATTAACGGAGATGGTTGGGACGATGTGATTCGGGTAACTCACCCTGGGCAGAAAGTTTTCTGGCATGAAAACCCTAAAGGGAAGGGTTCCTGGAAGCCTCACGTGGCTATGGATTCATTGGAAAATGAGTCACCTCAATTCACGGACGTTACGGGTGATGGGTTGCCTGATATGGTAGGTTCGGTCGCGGGTCAGTTCGTCTATTTCACCTTTAAGAGAGAAACTGCTACTGAGAAGTGGACCCGGCATAATATT
>JABGYE010000057.1:0-3422 GCA_018675395.1 Akkermansiaceae bacterium | reverse complement strand
TTGGCATTGTTTCGCAGACCACTCAACCCATTGAAAGGGTCGATGAATTGGTAGACAAGATACGCTCGATGAGAAATGAATGCGAAGTCAGGTTCATTGATACGGTATGCTCACCCACGAAGAATAGACAAAAGGCGGTGAAGGATTTGTCTGAGTTTTGTGATTTAATTGTAGTCGTTGGTGGTTCTAACAGTAATAATACATCGCAATTGGTGTCCACGGTGCAGGGTCTTGGATGTAGGGCCGTACAGGTAGAAAGACCCGAAGATCTAATTCTTGATTGGTTCATAGGGGTTAAGGACGTGGGTGTGACTGCGGGTACTTCAACATTAAACGAAACGGTGATAAGTGTTTCCGATAGGATTAAAGGCATGTCTGCAGAATTGGCTGCAAAAAATCAGGAATATCTTGGAAAAGAGAGGATATTATACTGAATGATGGGTTCTAAATCCTATTATTAAAGAATTACAGTACCATTATGTGAATTTCATAGGAGTATTGATTTTTTAACCCTTGGGATCTATTTTAATTATATGAAGCTTATCAAACTCTTCACTTTGGGAATCCCCCTCATTTTCTTATCATTGCCTTCGCTTGCGCAGGACCAGCCGCTAACTCCTACGGAGAAGGCGCAGATGTTGAGTACTATTAAAAACATAAAGGGTAATGTACAGAAAGGTCGGTACGGAGTTCATGCTGCGGCGATATCGGCGTTCCGGGCCGCATCTGCTTCCCCGATTTCTGCATATGAGTTTTATCTAAAGTGTTACAAGGAAATCAATTTTACTAGGAAAGGGGCTAAGGAATCAGAGTACCGTGATTGGAAATCCAAGAATAAAGATAATCTCAGTTCACGGGAGCACTCTACGGCCAGACGATTACAGCTGCAGTTCCTAGTCCTCACTCTCAGGGCAGCGCAAATCCCTGAGGATAAAAGTAAGGAGCCACTCGTCCCTGAGTTAACTACGTTAATGGATAATTGCTTGTCAGCTTATCCTTACCTTGGCAAATCTAAGAGGATCTTGCATTCAGGAGCCACAGGTTCAACTTTTGCGGAAGTTTATGAATTGCAATCGACGCTAACTGCCCTCAAAAATTGGCCCCGTGCTCCTATGGATATTAGTGGCATTTACGAGTCAACGATTTTTCCTATTTACCGTAAACCTGAAAGAGTCAAGGAGTTGACCGCTGCATGGGATAAGAGAATTTCTCAGGAGATCACTTTGGTTGCCGCGAATGACAGCACGGAAGCTGAAATTAATTTTACAAATAAGACGCTTCCAAAGTTGAAGTGGGCCAAATACCTTGATTTACTCAGGGCCGGTAAGACGAGAGTCGCATTGACTTCAATGGTGACTCTAGTCAAAAGTAATCCGGAGCATCAGGACATAGATGCGTGGCTTGAAGAGTTGGAAGGTTACCTTTCTGGCGAAGTTGCTCCTAGTAGCTTTGAAGATGCGGCGAAGGAGGCTGAGGCGGTTGCTGCCAGGAAGAAGCAGAGCGCCGGAGCAAATTCAAATCGCAATGACGCTCAAAAGGCCCTTGAGGGTTTAAATCTTGGTGGGCGCCGTGGCAATAGAGAAATCCCAAAGGACGTTGACGTGGACAGGATTCGTGAGCTGTTTAATCGGCGCTAAAGGCACTCCTTATTTTACTTCTCTTAAATTGACGACAGGGCCTTGAGTTGGCTTTGTGATTCTTGAATTATGCATTCAAGATCAAATAAATGGTGTTTTTCCGCGGACTATAGGATCGAAATTGCAACGCGCCCTTGACTTCTAGTTAGGATATGTAAAATATCAGCTCACACAAACAATGTCTGTGACTATGAAGAAGATTACGATCCTTACATCAATTGCTTTAATTTCCCTCCTGAGTATTTCCTGTACGCAGAAAAAGACGGGCGCCCTTGTTTATAAAGGGAAGGAGGGCCAGCCTTACAGTGACCCTTATGCTACGGCGGAGGAATACAACAACGTTTATGCTTCGCAGTCTGGAGGAGGGGATGATTTTTACAGTCAGCCAGTGGGCGATCCTTACGTTCCTCCTGGTAGCGGTGACATTGCGATTCAACCGCCTTCGCCTCAGCCCCAGAAAACTTATGCTTCCAAACAAAGTGTTCATACCGTGAGGAGAGGTGATACTCTTTATAGCATTTCGCGCAACTACGGCACGTCAGTTGCAGCTCTGAGGCAGGTTAACGGTATTAGTGGTAGCCTGATACGGATCGGAGAAAGAATCTCAATTCCTTAATTGGATTTCTGTAAATTATTTTTGAGGGTTCACTTGCTTGCGGGTGAACCCTTTTCATTTATCAAAAGCCTCCTTGAGGAAGGTGATGCTTTCCTTTGCGATGGTTTCAGGGTCCGGACTATAATCGAAAACTTCGACTGAAACGTACCCTTGATAATCTGCAGATCTGAGGGATTCGACGATGGGGCCGTATTGAACTTTTCCAGTCCCTGGTCCCCTGAGGTTGGGATCATTGGCATGAAAGTGCTCGATGTAATCACTGCTTTCGGTGATTATTTGAGGTATGAATTTTTGTTCATCACTCATTGCTTTAACATCGAGATGAAGTCTGCATGCTGGGCTATCAATTTTGTTAATGAGTTCAATTGTTTCCTCAGCCGTATTAAGAAAATTAGTTTCTGCTTTTGCTAAAGGTTCCATTGCAATGGTAACACCACATTCCGATGCGGTTTCACAAATCTTAGATAGAGTTTCAACGGCACGTTGAATCGCGTCACTCTTGTCCCATTCAGGAAGAATGTCTCTTTGCTTGGGGCTTCCCCATACCATGACTTTGCCATTCATGGCGGCGCAGGTTCGGACGAGGTGCTTTCCAAAATTAACTGTATCTTTTTGTAATAGAGGATCATCAGTTGTGAGATGAAGCCAGGCAGGTTTGACAAGGAGCCAATGGAGTCCAACCACTTCGAGGCCTGCTGATTTGGCTATTGCGCCAATCTTAATAGCATCACTTTCACTGATCTCTCTAGGATCATCATTGAGGGTGAATGGTGCAATTTCAACTCCATCATAACCGGTACTGGCAATGTGCTCACAAGTAGCATCGAAATCCCAACCGACATAGGTTTCATTACATAGTGCAAATTTCATTATCTCAGAGATCTTCTTTGCTGGCCAAGATGTCAAGACCTTGTCTGCTGGGGAAGTGAATTTTATTGGATAATTCAGGCTTTACGGTGCCAAAGAACCTTGAAGGCCTCGCCTGCTCCGTGTGGATGGGTTGATGGATCCCCAGTCGATGCTTTGATGCCATGATCTGCAATGAATTCGGCTTGGGTCTGATATTTTATTTCCTTTAACCCATCTGTAAGCATGCGCTTTCTGATGTCTGTGAAGTCGATGTCCGAGGTAATGTCCTGATGCCCGGGTCTTGCAAGAATTTCATGCAT
>JABGYE010000164.1:0-14741 GCA_018675395.1 Akkermansiaceae bacterium | reverse complement strand
TGACAGCGCTTATCGAGCACCGCGGGAATTTAATTTCTGGTTCGGTGTTATTTTGCTCTTCATTACATTGGCAACTTCTCTCACTGGATACTTATTGCCATGGGACCAGAAGGGGTTCTGGGCTACTAAAGTTGCCACGAATTTGGCTGGAGTTGTTCCCCTCATTGGAGATGACTTGCAGAAAGTTGTGATTGGTGGGTCCGATTACGGGCATCATACTCTGACGCGGTTCTTTGCGTTGCACGCAGGCATTCTTCCGGCCTCGCTCATTGCTTTGATTGGAGTGCATATTTATTTATTTAGAAGGCATGGCATCACTGAGGCTAAGCCTGCGAGTCGAGCAGGGGCCTTGTATTATTGGTACATAATGGCTGTGGGTTCGGTTGGCCTAGCCGTGGCAGCATATAAATTCAGGGATTCAAATCCTTCATGGGTGCTATGGGTTCTTAGCTTATTAGCTGCTGGCGTCATTATTCGAATTGTTTTCCTTCACATTCATGGGAAAGATGATAATTCTGCGCGTAGGCCTAAGCGTGATGGTATGTTCTGGCCCGATCAAATATTCCGGGATGCGATTGTTTGTTTTGCGGTGCTAGGAGCTGTTCTCTTCTTTGTTTTTTGGAAAGGGACCGAACTGACTTCGCCAGCGGATCCGTCTCAACCCTATAACGCGGCACGTCCTGACTGGTACTTCATGTCCCTCTTTTTGATGCTAAAGTTTGAACCGTTTCAAGGCGAGTTTGGTCTGGTTCTGGGTGCAATCATTGTGCCTGGAGTCTTGTCTTCAATGCTATTCATGATGCCTTTGATTGGTCTCAAGAAAATTGGTCATTGGGTCAATGTCGTTTTACTTTATATCTTGATTGGCGGTTTCGTTGTTCTGACCGTGATGGCTTTCAAAAAGGACGCTTCTGATCCGTCTTACATTGCTGATGTAAAAAGAGCTCACGAGCAAGCTGATAGGGTCAATGAGCTAATTGAATTTAATGGTGGAATTCCTCCTGAAGGAGCCCTCTCGTTGCTTTATTCTGACCCGCTGACTCAGGGGCCGAGGCTCTTTGCTTCTAACTGCGCATCTTGTCATGCTTATGGTTATGACGAAGAAGGTAATGCTCTTGACGGGACCAGTAAAAAATTGGCTGATAAGCAATCAGCTCCAGACCTTAAAGGTGTAGGTAGTCGGGAATGGATTTCAAAGGTGCTGACGGTTGAGCATTATGAGAGTGATCAATTCTTTGGTAACACAAGTTTCAAAGAAGGTAAGATGTTGGAATTCCTTGTAGACACAGAGTTAGAGGAGGAGGACGTGGCGGGACTCGCTGCGGCTCTGTCTTCAGAGGCTAAACTCAAATCGCAATCCGATATTGATAATAAGGATACAGAATTAATAGCTGACGGCTTTGAATGGATGGGCGAAGACGATCTTGCCTGCGTTGACTGCCATAAGATTCAGGGAGAGGGGGGTAAGAAAGGTCCTGATCTTACTGCTTACATGTCTAGGCAATGGCTCATAGACTTTATTGGCAACTCAAGCCATGAAAGATTTTATGGTGATGATAATGACAGGATGCCTAATTTCTTAGACGCTGTGAGCGAGAAAGGTGAGGCCAAGTCTGGCAAACTTGATCAAAAGAGCGTTGAGTTGATTGTGGATTGGTTGCGTGGAGAGTATGCTGATAAAATAGTTACAGAATAAGAAGCTGCTTATTATAATTATTCTTTATTTCAGATGTTAAAGATTGAATGCCCCAAATGCGGAACACCTTTAGAGGTTCCTGATGATAAGGCCCAAAGTAAGGGCAGGTGCTCAACTTGTGAGACAAAATTTTTGATTCCTGCTTCCGAAGATGATGAGATAGAAATTATAGAGGAAGAGCGGGACGATGATGTTAAAGGTCAAGAATTGGAGGGATCAAAAAATAAAGAAGACGTTCGTAAGGATAAGCATGACTCTGATGAGGAGGAATCCATCAGTGATGATGATGGTGGTGAATTGACTGAAGATTTCATTGCTAGGTGGCTTAAGATCCTTGGCCTTATTACTGTGGGTCTAATGATAGGCATCGTGATTGGATTTTATGTGGGCAGGTTCACGGCAGCTCCTGATGATGGTTTTTATCAGTCTGAACCTTCAATTAAATCTCGAGGTGACACAATTGATCCTTTTGGTATAGATAATAATTAGAACTAAATAATTAGTAATTAATTAAAACTTTTAGAAGTAACTACCAGATGCTAAACAAAATTTATAGCCTTGTTCTGATCCTTGGATTGCTTAGTTTCGTTTCTTGTGATGGAGGGAAAGAATTTGTTGAGATTAAAGACTCACGAGAGCCTGGCCGTTTTTCTCCTGACCCAGAGCTTGGTTTGTCTTTTAAGGACAGGGTAGGGATAACCTCAGCTGCTAATAGTTCTCCGGAATCATCCAAGGTATCATTTTTTGTTAAAATGGTTGGGCCTAAAACTTTGATTGATGGGGAAAAAGCGAGGTTCGATGCTTTCTGCAAAACTTTAAAAGTTGGGAAGGGTAATCCACCGTTTGAGTGGACTAAGCCTGACGAGTGGAACGATGTGGAGGGGACGGCAATGAGAATTGCTAATTTTAATTTCGGCCAAGATAAGAAGGGTGAATGCTATTTTACAGTTTTGCCTGGTGGTGGCCAATTGTTAGCAAACCTGAACAGGTGGCGCAGTCAGATGGAATTACCAGATGCAACACTCCAAGAGGCCGAGGCTTTGCCTTCGCGGCAGTTTCTATTTGGCGAAGGTAAGTACGTTGAAATTGAAGGTTCTTTTAAAGGGTTCGGCGCAAGTGAGGCTAAGGACGGATATAAAATGATTGGTATAATTATGCCAGAACTGCAAATAGGAGGGCCTAAATAACTTAATGCCTGACACACAATCAGAGAACGACAGAGTTAGGGCCAAAGGTAAGTCTTTGCTTGCTAAGGTGTATGATTTCTTTTCCGGGTACTTGCTTGCCGTCATTCTTTTGACGTTTTTGCTGGCCCTGACCTATTTTGGAACCATGGCTCAAGTTGAGTTGGGTCTTTATGAGGCATCCGAAAAATATTTTGAATCATTTTTTCTAACTGAGAAAATTCTAGGCGTTCCGGTTCTCCTCCCGGGCGTATATTTAGTCAGCGCACTGCTATTCTTAAACCTCTTGCTCGGAGCCATTGTTAGGGCCCGCAAGAGCTGGCGCCGCCCAGGGATGCTGATCGCCCATGGTGGGATACTTTATATATTACTTGCCGGGTTCGTCGCATTTCATTACACGAAGGAAGGCAATATGCTGCTCTATGAGCCGAACGGATCAGATAAGAGGCACCAGTCAGATGAGATCTACAACCTTACCAATTGGAGCATTGAGATTATCAAGTACAATTCAGATGGGAAGCCTGAGTTCATTCATGTGATAGGGTCCGACCAATTAGGTGGGGCGTGGAAAGAAGGGGCAACGAGAACTTATGTTAACGGTGATATTCCGTTTGAAGTTAAGGTCTCTGGTTATTTGAGAAACATAGCAAATGGCAAAGGCCAATTGGCAGGACTCCTTAGTGAGAAGAGGGCAAAGGACAAAGGAGTGAGGGTTCTAGAAGGTTATGGAGTCGAAGCTGTTCCTACTAATAAAAACATGGAATTTAATCTTCCGGCCGCATACATTGACATTTACTCAAGGGTTAAGGGTTCCCAAAACAAATTTGATTCTGAATCATCTTCTTCGGCCCTTCTAATTGGATCTGGGCCACTGTCTCCTCGGCCGTTCACTTTTGAGATCGGTGATGATAGGTGGTCCGTTGATTTAACTAGGCAGCGTTATACTCTTCCGTTCGCAATTGAATTGGAGAAATTTCAAAAGGAAGATCACCCTGGCACTATGAGAGCCCGTGAATATTCTAGTGACGTAATAAAGATTGATACTGGCAGAAAAGTTCACATTAGCATGAATAAGCCGATGAGGGACGCCGGGTTCACTCTTTATCAGGCTAGCTGGGGCCCAGAAGGAGCGAGGCCAGGTGACCGGCTGTATACTAGTTTGGCGGTTTCCTATAATCCAGCTGATCAGTGGCCGAAGTACGGAACTTATGTGATTGCCATTGGAATGACCATTCATTTTGTGCAGAAGCTTTTTTCTTATCTCAAACGTAGTAACAGGTCACGTCGGAGAGAGGAGGATTCACAATGAATAGGCTAATTAAATCACTGAGTGTCATACTTTATTTTGTTTTTGCTTCGGCTCTTACTTTGAGTGCCATAGGGCTCGAATCCTATCAGAAGTGGGACCCAGAAATTGTAGAAATATTTGAGGCGATGCCCGTTCAGGAAGAGGGCCGTCTCAAGCCGATGCAAACAGTCGCTCGCTACAAATTGATGAGGATCAACAATTCAAAGAGGCTCCGTTTTGAGATTGCCGGTGAGAAGGTCAAGGTCTCTGCTGCGGAGTGGTTAATGGACTGCCTTTTTCGTCCTGAAGTGGCAAAAAAAATGCCGATCTTTAAGGTTAATAATCCAGATGTAATTGAGGCGATTGGGGTCGAACCTCATAAGTCTCCTCGTGAAAGGTACACCTATGAGGAAATCGCTAACTTTGATGAAAATGGTTTTTCAGAGCCTATGAGACTGCTCTCTGAGAGGACCGGGGAATTGGGTAAGCTCATGGAGGATTCCGATAAAGAAGACGAGTCCAAGGCCGCTCGCAGAGATCCAGTTAACGCGGGACTTCTTTCCCTCAAGTCTGCCGTCAATGAATTTGAGTGGGCAGTTAATGCATTTAACTTTGCGAGGGAAGGGATTGCTGTTGATTTGGGGGAAGCTTCTGAAGAATTCAAAAAAGCTGAAGGTGGTAAGTCCAGGGTCAGTTACTTTCTTTCTGAGTTCGATAAAATTATAGAAATTGCAAGGGACCCTGAAGGCCAAGACTTCGTAGCAAAGATATCGGAAGCGTTTAACTTGCTTCAGAGGGATATGGCGACGGCTGGGGTAAAGGACAAGGTAAGTATGATTAGTTTGGCTATGTTTCCGCCCATATCGGATGATGATGAGGAGTGGATAAAACCCGGTTACTTGATCGACCAATTATCGTTTCGCAAGAACGAGTTGTCGGCTCAGGATCAAAAGAAATTTGCGCAATGGGCCTTGCCGAAAATTGAGGCACTGGAAGGTCTGACTAGAAATGTAGGATCACCGAGATTTGTTGCTGATCTAAGAGCCTTGAGTGATGGGATTGTTAGTAAAGCAAAGGAGAGGGGAGAGTATAAGAACATTGAATTGGAGTTGCTAAATAACAGGCTAGGGCTTTTCCACTGGGCGTTACCCTTTTACATCATGGCATTTATTCTTTTGGCTGTGACTTGGTTAGGCCCAGGCAGTAAAGTTTCAAGGGTTCTCACCTATGGGGTCCTTGGCATGACAGTATTTGCGACGATAGCTCTGATAGCTGGGATTTGCTTCCGTAGTATACTTCTTGGAAGGCCACCGATATCGACTCTTTACGAGACAATTCCATTCATTACGGCAGCAGCAGTTATTCTCTGCCTGATGATAGAGTTTTTTGACAGGAAAGGCATTGCATTGGCCTGCTCTGTTATGATTGGCATTATTGGTCTTTTTCTTGCGATGCGTTTTGAAATTAAGGAGGCCAGAGACACCCTTAAAGTTCTTGAGGCCGTCCTTCGTTCTAATTTCTGGTTAGCGACTCATGTCATAGCGATTAATATTGGTTATGCAGCGGCCATTCTTGGAGGCGTTATAGCGCATTTGTATATCTTTTCTTGTTTTCTTAACATTGGGTCCAAGGATTTCAGAAAGTCAGTTACACGAATGGTCTATGGAGTCACTTGTTTTGGGCTCTTATTTGCATTAGTGGGGACTGTCCTTGGAGGCGTCTGGGCAAATGACAGCTGGGGTCGGTTCTGGGGCTGGGACCCTAAGGAGAATGGGGCGCTAATGATTTGTATAGGAGCTCTCATACTATTGCATGCCAGAATGGGTGGTTACATCAAAGAGCTGGGGATTAATTTAATGGCTGTACTGATTTTGATGATCACTGTCTTTTCTTGGTGGCATGTGAATCAGCTCGAAACTGGTCTCCATAGCTATGGATTTACTAGCGGCATTATGTTTTGGCTCTTCATTGTCTATGCTGTTGAATGTGCCGTCATAACAATAGGTATCAGTTGCAGTTTTTTAAGATTTCCGGAAAGAAAGGCGCGGCTAGTAACAAAACGGTTCATTTTAGCCGATCTATTTCCCTTCTCTTTTTTCCTTTTGGCCTTCTGTTTTACTGTTATTTTTGCCAAATTAGCTCTTCGGGTCTAAGCCTAAAGATATCAGAATTTAAATTTTACTCAAAAAGCATGAAAACACATATAACTATAAGAGCATTAATATCTGCAGTAATTCTAATCTCAGGATCTTTAGCATTTGCAGAATCGAAAAAGAAAATCGTTTTTGTAGCTGGTAACCGGAGTCATGGGTGGGGAGCTCACGAATTCAATGCTGGGTCTTTATTAATGGAAGCCCATCTGAAGGAGTCCCTCGGAGATAAGATTGAAACGGTTGTACATAAGAACGGTTGGCCAAAAGCGTCCAATCCATTCGACGGAGCCGATGCGATCGTTCTCTTCATGGACGGAGGAGGGGGCCATCCCATTAATCGGAACTTGGATCAGGTCAAAAAGGAGATAGATCGTGGTTGTGGGCTAATGTGTATGCATTATGCGGTCGAGGTCCCTGCTGGCAACTCAGGGAAGGCATTGCAGCAGTGGATCGGTGGATATTACGAGACTGGTTGGTCAATAAATCCTCATTGGGTTGCGGCTTCCAAGCTAAATAAGAAGCACCCAGTGACACGAGGTGTTCAGGACTTTAAAGTTAAAGATGAGTGGTATTTTAATATGAGGTTTAGGGAAGGTAAGAAGGACGTTACTAGTATTCTAGATGCAGTGCCGGACGATGTGGCGAGGTCAGGCAGATCGTCTTGGCCGCGAGGACCCAAGAAACACATCGTTGAAGCTTCAGGAAGAGCAGAGACTCTGTGTTGGTCAGTTGAGAGAGAAGATGGAGGACGGGGAGTTGGCTTCACTGGGGCTCATTTCCACGCTAATTTCGGAGATGATGGATATCGTAAACTGGTGCTGAATGCAGTCGCCTGGACTGCTGGAGTTACCATTCCTGAGAAAGGATTAGTGAGTCATAGGCCCGATGAGGCGGAACTTGATGCTAACCAAGACTTTAAAAAGCCAGGTAACCAGAAGAAGAAGGTCGCGGCTAAACCAAAGTCGACTAAGGCCAAGGCAAAATTTACCAGCAAGACCATTTCAAGAGAAACTCCTAACCATTCGGTCAGTGCTGATATTGATGTGAGAGGAGCCAATAAACTTTATCTAGTCGTTGATGATGCTGGTGATGGGTACGGTGCTGACTGGGCAGATTGGGCCGAGCCTCGAATCACTGTCAAAGGTAAAGAGACCAAGCTCACTGATCTTAAATGGAAGTCAGCGAGGGTCGATTGGGGTCAGGCACGAGTAGGCAAGAATGCTGGGGGAGGAAATTTAAAGATCAATGGGAAGGACATTAGTTATGGGATAGGGGTCCATGCCAATTCAGTCCTTGAGTATGATCTTCCGAAAGGGGCTGAACGTTTTAAGGCAACTTGTGGTCTTGATAATGGTGGTACTGACCAACCAGGTCAAGGTCCGACTGTTCGTTTTAAGGTCTACACCGAGAAGCCTAAAATTGCATCCAGAAAGTCTGGAGGCAGTGGAGGTCTTGAACCTACTGAATCGCTTGATTTGTTGGAAGTTGCTGACGGGATGACGGCTGAGCTGTTTGCCTCTGAGCCTATGATTTTAAGTCCTTCAAGTATTGATATAGATCATAAGGGTAGAGTATGGGTAGCTGAAATTGTTAATTATAGGGGCCACAATGGGAAGAGGCCCGAAGGGGATCGTATATTGATACTTGAAGATGCCAATGGGGATGGTCTAGCTGATAACGCTAAGACTTTTTACCAAGGCAGAGACATTGACTCACCTCACGGTATTTGTGTCTTAGGAGACAAAATTATAGTTTCTGCTGGTGAGCAAGTTCTGCTCTTCACGGATAAGAATGGTGACGATAAGCCTGATGAGAAGAAAGTCCTCTTCAACGTGGTTGGTGGGAAGCAACATGACCATGGTATTCACGCATTCTGTTTCGGCCCTGACGGAAAATTGTATTTTAATTTCGGCAACGCTTCGAGAGGGCTCAAGACTCCTGACGGAAAGGTCATCGTCGATAAGATGGGCAATGAAGTGATGGCCGACAGAAAGCCTTACCAGCAAGGAATGGTTTTCAGATGTGACTTGGATGGCTCGAATGTAGAGACACTCGGGTGGAACTTTAGAAATAATTGGGAAGCTACTGTTGATTCCTTTGGATCGGTCTGGCAGTCAGATAATGACGATGACGGTAACCGAGGAGTTCGCATCAATTATGTAATGGAGTACGGCAATTATGGTTACCGTGATGAGTTCACTGGTAAGGGTTGGAGAGACAAGCGCTCCAACATTGAGAAAGAGATACCATTAAGGCACTGGCACCTCAATGATCCTGGTGTCGTTCCAAATCTCATACAGACAGGAGCAGGTTCGCCTACAGGAATCATTGTTTATGAAGGAAAGATGTTCCCTTCTTTGCTTCATCAGATCATCCACTGTGACGCTGGCCCTAACGTGTGCCGGGCATATCCACGAAAAAATAGTGGTGCAGGGTACTCAGCAGAAATGTTTCCACTATTGAGCGGTGGAGGAGACAGGTGGTACAGACCAAGTGATGTTGCAGTGGCTCCGGACGGGTCATTGATCGTTGCTGATTGGTACGATCCTGGCGTCGGAGGTCATGGAATGAGAGACCTTGATAGGGGAAGAATTTTTAGACTCACCCCCGAAGGTCATGACGGGTATAAGATTCCCAAACTCAATCTTAAAACACTGTCTGGAGCAATTGAAGCGTTAAAGAGTCCAAACTTTGAAATGCGCTATTTGGCTTGGACCTCACTTCACTCAATGGGAAGAGGAAAGACCGAAGCCGCGTTACTGAAGATGATGGGCTCAGGTGATAAAATTTATAGAGCGAGAGCAGCTTGGTGCTTAGGGAAAATGGACGGTGCTGGTAAAATGGTCATTGAGAAGTTAAAGAAAGACAATGATTCGGACCTTAGAATCGTTGCAATTAGGTTATCCAGGCAGTTAGGTCATGACGTTGTTGGGCTAGTCTCTGATCTAGCTAAAGACAAGAATGCACAAGTAAGACGAGAGTGCGCCATTGCATTGCGTGAAATGGACACAAAGAGCGCAGCTGGTATCTGGGCTCAGTTGGCATTACAACATGACGGTTCAGACCGATGGTATCTCGAAGCCGTAGGGATCGGTGCTGAAGGTAAGTGGAACGAGTGTTTTGATGCGTGGGTCAAGGCCGGGGGAAAATGGTCAAGTCCAAGCGGTCGTGATATAGTTTGGAGATCTCGGAGTAAATATACACCTGCATTACTTGCAAAAATTGTTAAGGATTCCTCTACGAAAGAGGATGAAAAAGCTAGATACATGAGGGCTTTTGATTTTCATACGGGTCCAGAAAAAGATGCTGCCTTGCAGAGTATACTGCTTGATTAAGTGTTTAGGTTTTCTTTCAAGATCTACGTTGTCTTTTTAATTGTACTCTTTGGCTTTAATATTGTTAAGGCTGACGAGGCCAAGGATGCGCTCATTGTTCAAACAATATTAAAGCTCGACTCCTTTGATTACGAAAAAAGTTCGGGCAAAGTTAAGGCTTCAGTTTCAAGGTTCCTTCAAAAAAATGTCGGGACAGAAGAATATTATACACTCGTAGAAAAGTTCTTAATTGAAGATCAATTAAGTGTTCTGCAAAGACTCAGTTCAGAAAAGGAATCTAATCCTCGTGCAGCTAATCTCTTGTTCAAAATTGGTGGTAAGGTGGCAATAGAGGGTGCCCTGAAGGGCATCACTGAGGGGAGGGAACACTTCATTAATTCTATCGGTTCCATCAATGATCCTGATGTTGTGTCTGCCCTTAATGGCTTATTGTCAGGTGATAATCCCAAAGAAATAAGAGCTGTTATTAGGGCTATGGCGAATAGTCCTGCAGGGCAGGAAAATCTTCTCGACTTGTGCCACGCAAAAAAAATCCCTTCACAACTCTTGCAAGATGTTTCCGTTCTTCTGTCAGGATCAGTTGACCCTAGTGTCCGTTCTCGAGCAGCCAAAATAGTTCCTTTGCCTGAATTATTAGGAGGAGGGTCTCTTCCTCCGGTCAAAGAGCTTGTTGTTCTTCGGGGTGACTCTAAAAAAGGTGAACTAGTTTATCTGAGAGCATGTTTCACTTGTCATAAGGTGGGGAAGAAGGGGATCGATTTTGGTCCGGCGCTTTCTGAGATTGGGGACAAACTTGCTAGAGAAGCTATGTATGTTTCTATTATTTCTCCTAGTCAGGCTATCAGTTTTGGTTATGAGGGGTTCACGGTTAAAACCAATGAAGGAGCTACTCTTATTGGTTATGTTGTGAGCGATGGTGATAAGGAGTTGGCAATGAAGGTTCCCGGAGGTGCTGTAGTTTCAACTGACAAGAGCCGAGTCGAATCGAGGGTTTCTCTTGGAGTGTCATTAATGCCATCCGGTTTAGTCTCTACTATGACAAAAGATGATCTTGTTGATTTAGTTGAGTACCTAATGACTTTAAAAAAGAACTCAAAATAGGGTAGTCTTGCAGGGAAATTAATTATAAAATAATTGTATCGTGTCAGAGAAAAAAACTAACCTCGTCGATTTGGGTTTCATGGATGCCCGAATCAAGCTCATTGATATTGCTGCTTTCCTTGATCGTATTGATAGGCATGATCAGTCAGACGATTATAGGGTGGCGGCTCTTAAGGAGGCTTTACCGGAGCTCCTTAGTGCTGAGCCAGGCAGGGCTGCCCGTGTGCTTAATCTATTGAGTGATCAATCGAATGAGCCTGTAAGTGAATCAAAGATACAAGGGGCATTTGGAGCTCCTTCTCCAGAACAATAAATAATTATTAAGTGATGCGATACATTGAACCACATGCTCACATGGTGAGTAGAACTACGGACGATTATATGGCGCTTGCCTGCGCCGGCTGTAAGGCAGTCAATGAGCCCGCTTTCTGGGCTGGATTCGATAGAGCCTCGTCGCAGGGTTTTTATGATTATTTTCGTCAGATTACTGAATACGAACCGAAACGGGCAGCCAAGTTTTGTATAGACCATTATTGCTGGCTTTGCATTAATCCAAAAGAGTCTGAGGATGTTGGACTTGCCCGTGAGGTCATATCAATTATCCCTGACTTCATTGATTGTGATAATGTTCTTGGAATCGGTGAAATTGGTTTAAATAAAAATACTCGAAATGAGCTGCAAATTCTTGAAGAGCACATCCAACTTGCCGTTGATCATGATCAGATGATTCTAGTCCACACTCCACACCTCGAGGATAAGTTGAAGGGGACTAAGCTTATCGTTGATGCATTGTCCAATCATTCTAGTGTCGATCCGTCGAAGGTCATAATTGATCATGTCGAGGAGCACACTGCGCCGTTAGTTATCGATAAGGGGTTCTGGGCAGGTATGACGCTTTATCCCGAATCTAAAGTCACCCCGAACCGGGCAGTTGATATGCTTGAATTGTATGGGCACGAGAGGGTCTGGATGAACAGCGCCTGTGATTGGGGTATCAGTGATCCTCTGTCAGTTCCTAAAGCGGCTCTTGAGATGAAGAGGAGAGGCTATGATGATTCATTCATTGATAAAGTCGTCTATCTCAATCCTGCTCAATTCATGGGCCAAAACCCTAAGTTTAAGTTGTCTTAAGGCGCAATGGTGCTGATTTTCATTTAAAACTATTAAATCAAATGGAACTAAATGAGGGTATTCATCTTGCCTATTGTACTAATATTCATCGGGGCGAGGGATGGGATGAAACCTTTAAGACATTAGAGGATTACACTTTGAGGGTAAGGGCTGAAGTTTGTCCTGACCTGCCCTATGCTATCGGCTTACGATTGGGCCATTCGGCTGCCCTTGAGCTTAATGATTCGAGGACTGATAATCTTAAAGATTTCAAGGCATGGCTCGATAAGAACAATTGTTATGTTTTTACCATAAATGGCTTCCCATATGGGCAGTTCCATGGTGCTCGTGTTAAGGAGCAGGTTTATCGGCCTGACTGGACCCATCAGAATAGAGTCGATTATACGAATCTTCTCTTTGATATACTGGTTAAGTTATTGCCTCCTGGAATTGCCGGGAGTGTCAGCACTTTGCCCGGTTCTTTTAAGGAGTTCATTAGTGATGATGGAGCTCAGGGTGATCTTATAGTTGATAACATTGCTCAGTGCGGAGACCACATCTCGAGTTTAGTCGAAAAGACTGGAATGGATTTGCATCTTGGCTTAGAGCCTGAGCCTTTAGGCTGGTTTGAAACGACTGCTGAGACTGTTGATTTCTTTGATAGGTTTCGTTCGGCTAAGGGAGGATTTTATGATTCTTTCCTTGGTGTCAATTATGATACTTGTCATCTTGCCATTGAATTTGAATCTGCAGTTGATGCCTTTGCCACTCTAAAAGAAAAGAACATTAGAATAAGTAAGCTGCACTTAAGCTCAGCGTTGAGATTGTCACCTGCACCACAAAACTTAAAAACCCTGAAGGGATTTGAGGACGATGTTTACTTGCATCAGGTAGTGGCAAAGACAAAGGACGGATCGCTGCAAAGGTACAGAGATTTGCCTGATGCTTTAGAGTGTGCCATGAGCGCTGGTGAGTGTAATGATGAGGAGTGGAGAGTTCATTTTCATATACCGCTGCACAGCAGTCCTGGCAGTCAATTTAATGACACTAGGGACCACATTGAGGACGTTCTTGACCTTTTGAAGGATGACCCTTCGATCTGCCAGCACCTTGAAATGGAAACTTATACTTGGGAAGTGTTACCAGAAGAAATGCAGTCAGGAGATGTTGTTGAGCAATTGGTCAAAGAGTATCAATGGACCCTAGATGGATTAAAGCGGGTCGGACTCGTTTAAATATAAATGGACAATAAAACCAAAGGTATATTGGATTTATGCAGGATATCTAATTTACCTACGGTCCTTTCTAATTGTGTCGGATCATGGTTAATAGCAGGTGCGGCTCTTGGAGATTCCAATTTATTAGTACTGGTACTTGGAGCGGCATTATTTTATTCAGGTGGAATGGTCATGAATGATGTTTTTGATGTTGCATTTGACAATGAGTTCCGACCTGAGAGGCCAATTCCATCCGGAATTGTATCAAACCGCTTAGCAGTCATTCTCACTCTGATATTTATGGTGTCTGGATTGACTCTTATGATTCTTGGAGGTGCGCAATTCCTTTTGGTTCTGGCATTGAGCATCGTGATTATTGCATACAACTTTTTTCACAAACGCTGGTCCTATTCGGTTTACATTATGGGGGCTTGTCGTTCTATGCTTTATCTTGCGTGCGCTTCAGCGGTTTCGGTTAATATACCGCACAGCGTTTTTGCATGGTGCGTTTGTCTTGGTTTGTATACTGCCGGGATCACCGTCGTTGCTAGGGGAGAGGCGACTGATAGGGAAGTGAAGATCTATGGCCTCATCTTTTTGTTGTGCCCGGTCATTGTTCCTGTCTATCTGGGTTTTAATTCATTGCCATTGCATTTGATTGGGTCAGTTGTCGCGGGTTCTCTTTGGCTCTCCTGGACGATCTATTGTCTCTTCATTATTAAAGGGAGTGATGATGGGCGAGTGGGTAGGGCCGTTTCATATTTGATAGCAGGGATGGTTCTAATCGATGCTTTTGCACTTTCTTCTCACTTGGGCTTATATGGACTCTTCTTTGTTCCTCTCTTGCCTCTCGTTATCTGGTTCCAGAGCAAGGTCTCTGGTACTTGAGTGATATTGAATATATTTAATCCTTAAGGATTATGCTGTGACTGGATTAATTTCTCAAAAGTGCTTAGGTTCTTGTTCTGCGAAAATTTCACAGAACCAATGATTGAGCGACCAATTCATCTTGAACTTGCCCATAGGATAGAGTTTACAAGGAATCTTTTTTCTTCTGAAAACTCTGTACTTGCTGATGTCATTGCTAAGTCAGATGGTGATTTTCCGCATCGAGTCATTGCGTATGTTGATGGTGGAGTTGTGGGGGGTAATCAGAACTTATTGCGTGACATTAGTTCTTGGTTCAGTGGTCGAGACGGTGAACTTGAACTGGTTGAATCTCCCATCGTGTTGCCTGGAGGTGAGCCATGTAAGAACGATTGGTCATTAGTTCCTGAGATCTGGAGATCGATTAGTGAAAACTCAATTGACCGGCATTCATTTGTGATGGCCATTGGTGGTGGTGCTTTTTTGGACCTTGTAGGTTTTGCTGCATCTACGGCTCATCGGGGCGTTCGAATGATACGAATTCCAACGACTAGCCTGAGTCAGGGAGATGGTGGTGTTGGAGTGAAGAATGGAGTCAATTTCTTTGGCAAGAAGAATTTCGTTTACGCTGGCGGCATCAATTCCGGCACCTTCCTGACGTAAGATATTTACTATTGCAGGATTATTACAGGCTTTTACTGCGTAAAAGAACTTAAAATCTGAATAATGAGATGTAAATGCAGCGTACGCCCGCCTAAAATTATCCCTTATCCGTTTTTCATTATAAACG
>JABGYE010000059.1:0-31480 GCA_018675395.1 Akkermansiaceae bacterium | reverse complement strand
TTAGAAGTCGAATCAGTCCCTGTAATTTTTCGTGAAGCGAGTGATAAAGATGTTCTTGAAATGGCACTCATTGAAAATCTTCAGCGTGAAGATTTGAATCCTGTTGAAGAAGCTCAGGCCTATACCCGATTGGCAAAAGACTTTGGAATGACACAAGAGGAGATAGCAACAAGAGTTGGTAAAAACCGGGCGACAGTTGCTAATGCTATGCGGCTCCTTGACCTTTCGAGTGAGGTCCAAAAGTATCTTGTGGCTGGGCATATAAGCATTGGCCACGCTAAGGTTATTCTTGGTGTTAAGCTTAAAAATGAGCAGACTGTTCTTGCCGATCAGATCATTAAAAACGGCATGACTGTTAGAGCGGCTGAAAAACTTATCAGTGAACATTTAAATCCTGACACTAAAAAAACAGTAAACTCAAGGAATAAGTCACAAGGGCAGTTGTCGGCTGCTTTATCAAAGGTACAGGAAAGGTTGAGGGATAGGCTGTCTACGCAAGTGCAAATTCATCAAGGGGCAAAGAAGGGTAAGATTGAAATCGAATATTACAGTAACGAAGATCTTCAGCGCATACTTGAGCTGATCGGTGCGATCGATGCAGATTAGTTATAAGAGAATCTATACTCTTATTTCTTTTGCTATTCTTTCTGGCATTACATTTTTTCTTTTGGGGGCATGCAAACCCAATAAAAATCAGTTTTCAGGAGTTAATGCGTATCAGCATGTTCAGAAGTTGGTGGACTTTGGTCCTCGTATTCCAGGGAGCCAGTCCATTGAGAATGCGCGCATATACATAGAGGAAAAATTACAAGAATTTGGGTGGGTAACGGTTCGCCAACCATTCAATGATGACACTCCTAATGGATCTATGAAATTTATTAATCTTAGGGCGAGATTCCCCGTGCTTTCTGGTAAGGATATTGATTGGAAGGATGGGGGAGGTATCATTTTATTATGCTCACATTATGATACTAAGATAATTGAAGGTGTTGAATTCTTAGGAGCGAACGATGGAGGATCAAGTACTGGAGTGTTACTAGAATTGGCTAGAGTTTTTTCTATTTCTCCCGAGATAGCAAGGGGAGTTGAGCTTGTTTTCTTTGATGGTGAAGAGGCATTAGTCGATTTTACGTCTACTGATGGCCTTTATGGGAGCCGGCATTATGCAAAATTTTGGAGAAGTGCTCCAATTGATAAAAAGCCACAGTCAGCTTATGTCCTTGATCTAGTTGGTGATAAAAATATGCGTATTGATCCACCATATGATTCGCCATCAAATTTGCTATCAGAACTTTATAGAGCTGCTCAAAATTCAGGGCATAGATCCTTATTTGGAATATATCCTACTCCGATAACTGATGATCATGTTCCTCTTAATGCAGCAGGAATCCCCGCTTTGGATATTATTGACTCACGATACATTACCAAAGGGAAATGGCACACTTCTCGGGATAATTTAAAGTCAATTTCAGTAGATAATCTCAATATTATTGGTGAAGTGATGCTGGAACTATTTAAAATAAAAATTCATCAATAGAGTATTATGTTCTATTATGTGTGAGTGAATTTTTTTCCTGCAGGTATAACTATAATATAATTTATTTGAATATAATTTATTTGAATATAATTTATTTGAATATAATTTATTTGAATATAATTTATTAATAATCATATAGTTAGATATTACATAGCACCACATACATTAAATAGTATAAGAACCCTTCAGGAAAAATGGTTAGTAGAATACAAAAAATTAAAACTTTGGAGCAAAAAATTAATTCACTTAAACGTGAAGCTACCACGGAGTTAAGAAAAACAATCAAACAGAAAAAAAAGGAAATAGAAAAGCTTGGTCAAGAATATGTTCAAACTCACAATGAAGATTTCGTCTTTAAGGTAAGCGTTAGAAAAAATCACAAAACAAATAACGCTAAAAGCTCTTCAAGTCGGCAGAGACTCACTAAAGAAGATAAGATAAAATTACAAAATGAGATAACCGAATATATATCACGTACTCCTCGTAGCATTTCTGAAATTTGCGCAAAAGTTGGAAGGCCAGTAAATCAAGTGAGAAACATTCTTCAGAATATCAAAGGTTTAAAAAAGCAGGGAGCAAAACGCAATACGACTTATGTTATGAAATGAAGCCGGTTCTAAAAGAATTTTGGCTTCTTATGTGTTTGATTTGTAATAAATGAGTTTAAAATCCTTGAAACTTTAGGTTGCGCATAGCCACTGTTTTGCTTATCTATCCATTCTTTTTAAGCGGAATTTGTTTTATAATTCCATTAATAAAATAAGCGCCCGTAGCTCAACTGGATAGAGTGCCTGACTACGGATCAGGAGGTTAGGGGTTCGACTCCTCTCGGGCGCGCTTTTTCATCATAAAACCTACGGATAGATATTATTTTCGCGGGTTATATATGAATCATTGATAATGAATATTAACATTGCACTTATAGCTTTGATTAGTGTCTGCCCTCTTACAGTTTTTTCGGCAGTTCCTCCGATGAGCCCCAAAGAGCTTAATGAAAGTTCTGATCTTGTTGTCACTGGCAAGGTGATAGGTATTTCTTCAAAGATTTCAAAATCAAAAGTAGAAAAATCACTAGGTATTCATCGAGACAAAATATTTAAAGTTATTATTAAAGTTAAGACCGTAATGAAGGGAAAGGGTATTAAAGTTGGTCAGGAGATAACAATCGGATCTTGGCAGCCAAACGTTAGGGTTCCGCCTATTCCAGGGCCACAGGGAAATCGTCCAATACCTAATAGAGGAGATTCTATTACGGCATATCTCCATAAGAAATCAGACAACAATTATTCTGCGTTACTTCCAAACGGATTTAAAATTAATAACAAATAAATGGGAAAAAGAATTTTAATATCACTCATATCTACCTTCTTATTTGCTGCTCTTAATTTACTTTCATCGGCACAAGAACAAAAAAAATCTTTGAACGATGTCAAAGACGTCAAAAAAGTTCACCAATTGAATGCTGGTATTAAGGAAAAAGCTAAATCCATTAATTCAGAATTTCTCGTATTTTCTCAAAATCTTAAAGGTTCAAAAAAAGTCCCCTTAGTGATCTATTTGCATGGTGCAGGAGGAAGAGGAAATAATATTGAAGCAATAACTGGGCAAGTGGCACCTCTATGGAGAGGTATCGCAAAAAATATCGATGATCCATGTATTGTAGTGGCACCGCAATGTCTGCGTGAAGCACGGGGTGGTGGTCGAGGCAGCTGGGAGTATGAAGAGCTTAATGAGTGGCTAAATCAACTAAAAGCCACACTCCCTATCGATTTGAATAGAATTTATCTTACCGGCAATAGCATGGGAGGATATGGGGCATGGTTGTGGGGAGGAAATTCTCCCGAACACTTTGCTGCCATTGCTCCCATAGTTGGTGGTATTGGACCTGGTGGACCAAAAGCCGTTACTAAGGAATTGAATAAATGGGCAAAGAATTTAGCCGAAGTGCCCGTGTACGCATTTGCCGGAGCTAAGGACAAGGTTGTTCCCGCTGAAAGATCTGAGCGTATGGTATCAGCGATTCGAAAAGCAGGTGGAAAATTAGCCAAGATCAAGATTTATCCTAATGAAGGGCATGGCGCGAAGAGATTAGTTCTATCATCTGAGGAATTTTACAAATGGATGTTTTCCAAAAAATGTAAATGATAATTAGCTGAAATCCCTAAGCTAATATTTCTTTAACCACTTTCGCTTTTTCTACTCCAGTCAATCTGGCGTTGAGACCTTGGAATTTGAATGTGAATTTTTCGTGATCTATGCCTAAGGAATGCAAAATAGTGGCGTTCATGTCATGAGTATGAACAGGATCTTTTTCAATATTATAGCAATAGTCATCAGTTTTTCCATGGGCATGTCCTTGCTTGATCCCTCCTCCAGCCATCCAAATACTGAAGCAACGACCATGATGGTCTCTTCCATTTCTTAATGAACCTTGGCTGTATGCGGTACGACCGAATTCACCTCCCCAAATGATTAACGTGTCTTTTAATAGTCCTCTTTGTTCTAGGTCTGTGACCAAAGCGGCAGAGGGTTGGTCAGTGTCTTTACATTGGGCGGTAAGATCAGGGATTAGGCTGCCGTGTTGGTCCCAGCCTCTATGAAAGAGTTGAATGAAGCGAACGTCACGTTCGGCGAGCCTTCTCGCGAGTAGGCAGTTATAAGCATAAGTTCCCGGTTTTTTTGCTTCTTCTCCATAAAGTTTGAACGTGCTTTCGGGTTCTTTGGAAATGTCGACAATTTCAGGTGCTGCAGTTTGCATCCTAAAAGCCATTTCATATTGAGCGATTCTCGTTTCTATTTCCGGATCCGCAAATTCCTGATAGGTCTCTTTATTGAGTGACGCAAGGTCATCTAGCATCCTTCTCCTGGTTGAACGATTAATGCCTGGTGGATCATTTAGATAGAGCAGGGGATTCTTACCACTTCGCATCAGCACGCCTTGGTGCTGACTTGGAAGAAAGCCGCTGCCCCACAGACGGGAAAAAATTGGCTGTCCTGGGTTCTTTCCATTGCCCTGCGATATCAAAACAATATATGACGGCATATTAGAATTGTTGCTGCCTAGACCATAACTTGCCCATGAACCAAGGCTAGGTCTTCCTGGTATTTGTGAACCTGTATTGAGTAGAGTTATTCCGGGATC
The DNA here is from genome assembly GCA_018675395.1 of Akkermansiaceae bacterium. Lineage (GTDB taxonomy): Bacteria > Verrucomicrobiota > Verrucomicrobiia > Verrucomicrobiales > DEV007 > EC70. The sequence continues at coordinate 26,801 of JABGYE010000059.1, read as the reverse complement.
ATGATTGATCGCTTCCGTGTGCATTGAATTTATTACTGTGATTTCATCTGCTACTTTTCCAGTGTAAGGAACCAAGTCGCTCATCCATGTTCCAGAATTGCCTCTTTGCTTCATTGGAGATACTGGTCCACAAACTAGGAGTTGCTTTAAACCTGCAGTCATTCCTGTGAGTCTTTGGCCGCCTCTAACGCTTTTCGGTAATTCTGATCCGTGAAGCTCATTAATTTTCTCTGAATGATCGAATAAATCGATGTGCGATGGTCCTCCGGACTGGAACATGTAAATCACCCTTTTAGCTTTAGCTTTAAAGTGAGGAAGTCCTGACATCCCTTCATTTATTGGTGAGGATGTTTCCCCTTTGAGCATTGATGCAGCAGCAAGCGAGCCGAGAGCAATGCCAGACTGGCCAAGCAAAGAGCGTCTATTAATTATAGTAGAAGATGAATTAATATGATCTGAAATGTTCATTGCCTAGTTACAAATTCATCCATGTTAAATAGAGTGCTTGCCACTAAGGTCCAAGCGGCAATTTTTTTGACAGCTATTGAATCTTTTTCAATGGACTGACCAGCCCTCAGTAAAGAAAAGGCCTCTTTTTGACGAGTCTTATAAGTTGATGTGTAATGAGTTAAAGATGAAATCAAAATTGTTAATTCTTTTTCCTTTGGTTTCCGTCCCAAGACCTTGATAAAGCCTTCTTCTATGCCCTCTTTGGGGGTTGGTTTTAACGACATAATTTTGCCGAGTGATACTGCAGCTTCAAGATATTGTGGGTCATTTTGGAGAACGAGTGCTTGCAGAGGGGTATTAGTTTGCAGTCTTCTTACAGTGCATGTTTCTCTGTTCGGAGCGTCAAATATAATCATTGAAGGTGGAGGTGAAGTCCTTTTCCAAACTGTGTACATGCTCCTTCTATGGTTTGCACTACCCGAACCTGGTAGGTATTTTTGTGAAGTGAATCCAGAAGGATAACCGTAATGACTCACATCAGCCCAGAGGTCATTGGGTTGATAAGGGTAAACACTTGGTCCTCCGATTTCACGATTGAGCAGTCCAGATGCAAAGAGAGCAGAGTCTCTCACGAATTCTGCATCTATTCGAAATCTTGGAGACCGAGATAATAATCGATTGTACGGATCTTTTACATTTGCGACTTTCGTTAAGTTTGATTTTTGTTTGTAGGTGTCCGACATAACTATTTTTTTAATCATTTTTCGGAGGTTCCAGCCGCTGCTAACAAAATCTTTTGCGAGTCTGTCTAGTAGCTCCGGATGTGATGGATATTCCCCTTGAGACCCAAAGTCTTCTGAAGTTTTGACTAGTCCCGTACCAAAGATCATTTGCCAATAACGGTTTACAATGACTCTTGAGGTTAATGGGTGATCAGGATTGATGAGCCATTTCGCCAGATCTAGTCTCGTTGCCACATTATTTGATGAGACCTCTTTTGGATGTATTGCAGATGGGGTGCCGGAATTGACCTCGTCACCATGTTGGTTGTAAGCGCCTCGAATAAGGATGTGGGTTTTCCTGGGTTTATAGTTCATAACCATTACCGTTGATTTCCCTGTGTTGGCGGTTTTTTGTATGGCTTTTTCTTCAAGGTTTAATTGGTTGATGTAGATTTTGAAGGCACCCGAGACTGAAGAAAATGAGTCATTAATCTTTTTCCAATCTGCATTGCTTCTTGCGGATCGTTTTTTGTTCAAAGCTAAATAAAGATCCTGATCAAATCCGTCTGGAGTATTTTTCTGATAGATGTTTCCCCAAGGAGCTTCGCCGTAATTGGCAATGATTGTAGCTTTAGTCCAACTTTCATTCTCAATTTTATTTACACGTGACTTCCAGCTTGAGTCTGACACTAGATCAATTTTCTCTCCAGATGAGAGAATGATTTGCATGCTTAAAATGAAGCCAGCTTCTGATCCTGCTTGATTTGTAGCCTGAACTTGGATTGTGTTTGGCCCTTTTAATAAATTCTTTACAGTTATTTGTTTAGGATTTGTCCAGTCAACATTCGTTCCGACATTTTGGTCGTTAATTTTTAATGTGCATTGGTTATCACAAGTGAACCAAATTAAGGCTTTTAATGGATCGTTCTTTAATGTGAATGACTTTTGAAATTCTGCTTTTGCAGATTTATTATCTTTGTCAGACCATATCCATTTAACTGAATCATCAATTTTAAGTTGAGTGTCTTTATTCTCGGAATTTGGAAGCTGTTTGTTCAGGGATTCCAATTTTTCATTTTCCCAGTCATCTCTTTGTTTAGCTAAATTTAGTTCTGGATTGATGCGTTTTGCCCGAAGTTCGCTTATCCTCATGCTGGCGTCTCTTTTGACTCGTTCGATCGAACAGATTGGTGACTCAGCTTCGATCAGAGGCGCAGTGTTTGCATTTACAGTTCCATTTCCTGGTTCGCTGGATGTGTTAAAGAATGCAAAGAACTTGTAATACTCTTCTTGGGAAATTGGATCATATTTATGATCATGGCATTGGGCACATTTCATGGTCATTCCCATAAAAACTGTTGATACGGTATCAACTTTATCTGCTGTATAGGTGACTCGATACTCCTCAGCGATGGTCCCTCCTTCATGAGTATTCATGCCATTTCTGAGAAATCCGGTAGCTACTTTTTGTTGATTTGAATTGTTGGGTATCAAGTCGCCGGCAATCTGTTCAAGGGTAAATTGATCAAAAGGTTTATTCTCAAGGAAAGAAGAAATGACCCAGTCTCTCCACACCCACATGTCCCTATGATCATCAATTGAATACCCGTTAGTGTCCGCATACCTAGCGGCATCGAGCCAGTTTACAGCAAGCCTTTCAGCAAAAGCTTTTGAACTAAGTAGTCGGTCTACTATTTTTTCGTAAGCATTAATACTTTTGTCGCTTATGAATTTGTTAATTCCACTTTGAGTAGGAGGTAATCCGGTGAGATCTAAATTCAGACGCCTGATCAATGTTTGTGGGTCAGAGGGCGCAGAAGGACTTAATCCCGCTTCATTTAATTTAGATTTTATGAAATCATCAACGGCTCCTTTTTTAGGATTGATTGGTTGCAATGACCAGTGCCCTTGATATTCAGCGCCTTCATCAATCCATTGGCCTATTGTTTTAATTTCTTCACTGCTAAGTTTATGATTTGATTCAGGAGGTGGCATTTGTTCATCAGGATCAGTCGAGGTGATTCTGTGCCAAAGGCTACTTTCATCTCGGTTTCCAGGAATGATTGCCCGTTCACCTGACTTTTTTAACTTAGAGATTGCCTTTTCTCTTAGGTGAAGTTGAAGCCCCCCCTTGACAACTTTAGCATCAGGCCCATGACATGAGAAGCAGTTGTTTGAAAGTATAGGTTTAATATTTTTATTGAACTGAATCTCTTCGGCTTTACTTAGGCCGAAGCTTGTAGCGATAAGTAAAATTGTTAATCGGGAAATCATCATATTCACAGACCTTAAAATATATCTTGTTTCTGTTTGTTCTTTTATAAAGTCCTCTTCATTCGCAAGTTTTTAGAATTTATTTTCAGATATGCTCTAGAATAATAGAGTTCTGTCACTTTTTGAAGTTAATACGGAGACTTTTATTTTTTTGTTTTCCTCTTTAGTATTTCTTTATGAAAGTTTTTTTTGTTTTATTCGCTTTCTATTTTTTGAATGGAATTTGTACGGCTGATGTAATTAAATATAAAAATTTAGCAGCTCAGGCCAAAATTACAGCTTCATCAGAACTTAAAGAGCAGGGTTTGAAGGCTTCTTCTGTAGCTGATGGTAGAATTGCTCCTGCTTTATGTCAGCACTTCGAATTTTTCCCTTCTGATAAAGGTGCAAAGTCATGGGCTGTTAATGGTGAGACGGCTGACGACAAAGGAGATCTTGTATTTGAATGGGATGATCCAGTTTTTTTGCAGGAACTTATTTATTTTGGAAGAACTGCTTGGTTATTGGATGAATGTTTTAAGGATTACATAATTATCATTAATGATGATGAAGTTCCAGCAGCAGAGGGATCCTTTAAAAAAATGCATGGAGGACAGCGCGTTACTTTTAATAGACAAAAAGTAAAGAAGCTCATTTTACGTTTTTTAAATTCCCATGGTGGCCCTAATCCAGGAGCGACCGAAGTCCTTCTAGTTGATCAAAAACTAAGTGATTCTGAACTCATTCAATTGGCTCCGGCAAATCCACCCTCTGTTAGTCAGGGGTCGGATCCAATTTCTGCAGCAAATTTCACATGGACTAAGCCTTCTAGCGGAGAAGAAGGAGCCATGCCTATCGGTAACGGATCTTTGCTTGCTAATGTTTGGGCTGAGAAAGGTGGGGACGTTCGTGTCTCACTAGCTCGTTATTCGAGATTGGATAATTCTGCTAAAAGAATAGGATCTTTGCGTTTTCAATTTGATCCCGGTCTTAACACATCACGGGATTCTTTTCGTCAGATGTTGCGATTTAAGTATGGGGAGGTAGTGGTGAAAAATATTAAACAGAAAGAAAACCCTTCTTATTCATTTTTTGTGGATGCAAATCGGGACATTTTGCATTTGCAATTTCGCAGTAAGAGTCCGGTTCCTATAAAGGTTTTTTTTGATGACAATGAGGGAAAAGTTTTATCTTTAGGTGATAAAAAACAAATAGCCAAAACTAATGGGAAAGATGCACTTATTGTTCTCTGTGATGGGATGGAAACAAAGGAGAATGGACTCCAAACCATTGACCCAAAGATTGCTTTTGATTTGCAGATTCATTTGGTTGGGGCTCCTGAGGATGAGCAGTTAGATAAGTTGATTGGATCGGTTTCTAAAGTTGATGTCAATGGCGCCGTAAGTGCTCAGATGGAGACATGGAATAAATTTTGGAATAGAGGAAGTATTTTTCTTAGTGACCTTGAGAATGGTTCTGAAATTTCTAGAGCGCTTGTGCTGAGGCGTTATTTGAGTGCATGTAGCGGAAGGGGTCCCCATTCTCTTAATCCTGAAGTCATTAAAGAAATTGAGATTCCAGAGCGCGAGATCTTGTATTGGTCAGAAGAAAGATCCGGAAAGGCCATTAAGAATGCACTTAAGGCAGTCAAACCATCACTAGAATTTGATGATAAGAGCTTAGGATTTCCTCAATTTTGGGGCTCTGACTTTTCTCTATTGCCATCGGAAAAGGATGAAGTTGATGCTTTAGTTGATTCATTGCGTCCATTGCTTATTGAGACGACAGGGAAGCGTGTTTGTATTTTCCCTGGCTGGCCAGTAGATAAGGACATTTCTTTCAGAATCGATACGGTAACAGGCTTAGGTGTAGAAGTCGTATATCGCGACCAAGAAATTAAGAGGTTAGAAGTATACCCGAAGCAGAGGACCAATGAGGTCTTTGGTCTGGGTCCTTATGAAAAAAAAGTTAGAGAAGCATTACCCGGTCCATTCAAAATGCCTGCATTGATTTCATTTCTTTCTCCTAGCTGGGTAGGACCTCGCGTAGGTTTAGATAATCTTTTTGTTACGATGAAAAGGGCGAACTTTAATGGGTTAGAGGGCAGTTTAGCCGACTTTGAAAAATCTAAGCAAGCGGGCATATATTTGTTACTGCATGGCGCCACTCCTTGGTCAGCTCATGCCTTGAAGGATGAGAAGACGCTAATTTCCTATTATATGAGTGACCGCAGAAAACCATCAAGTTTCCCTTACTTTGGCACAGTTCGACAAAAATATGAATCCATAGACGCTTACCATCCTACCGAGTTCACTACCTATTCTCAGTATGGAGGGATAGAATTTTTTCTCGATGCGGTTCGTCCGAGAATGCTTGAATATTACGATTATCATTGGCAGAGGCAGGCTCATCTGCACTTTCATTTTCTTGAATATTATAGGCGCATGTCTATCGCGGCAGGTGGCATACCTGTTTTCAGGTTCGTTCACGTTCATGGAGATAATGTTATTAAGATGAGGCAAACTGTCTCAATGAGTCTTGCTTATGGAATTAAGGCATTCAAGTGGTGGGTAGGGTGGACCATGTTTGATATTCATAAAGTTGTTGAAACTGAGCCGCCCCCATTATCAGATATAGGGAAAGAGGTATCAGGTATAAATAATACCATTGCGTCATTCAGTCCGAGTTTGACTCATGCTAGATCATTGGCTGTTTATCATACGGACCCTTTGCCAACAAGTACAGTAAAGGCCCCAGATGATTATTGGGTAAGACCTGAGGGAAAGAACATTGTTATGGGAATATTTGAGGGTTCTAAAGGCGAACTATTTATTGTATTGGGGAATCGTGATATTGGTTCTCAGAATGAAGTCATTCTGAATTTTTCAGATAAAGTAAAATCTATCCAACATATGAATAAAAAGGATAGAGAGTGGAAGGAAGGGATCCTAATGAAGACTGATCAAGGTAAGTTCCATTTTAAATTAAAAATAAATCAAGGTGATGCCGAATTAATCAAAGTTATAGTGAGTGAGTAATCTGGATTGTATTGTTATTAAAGTTTATTAATTTCCATTCTTTGTTTTATTCTTGATTACTAAGAAGTGCTAAGGTCAATGAATGAAACTTTCATTCATCGTCTATTTTCCAATATATACATTTCTTATAACAAATGTATTTAGTCATGGATCAGTTGGTGATCCGGTCAGTCGTTCTTATCGTATCTTTCAGGAAAACCCGGAGTCCCCAAAAGATGTTGCATCGCTAGCTGCTATTGAAACTGCTGGAACACAGGCATTTTATGACTGGCATGAAGTGAGTCGACTCGTTCCGAAATATGACCCGGAGAGCATTGAAGCTTATCGTGCCATTATTCCGGACAATCAACTCGCAGGAGCAGGTCGCCAGAAATATTCTGGATTGGACCTCGTTCGAGATGATTGGCCTGCGACTTCCGTTAATCCGGGTCCTTACCCTGTAATATTTGATGCTTGGACTCCACACGATCCGAGTTATTTTTTAGCCTTTATCACTAGGGAGGACTGGACGCCTGACCAGACTTTGAAATGGGACGATCTTGAATCTCTTTCAGGTACTGATCTTGTAGTTCGTGATGGGAATTACTATCGATTTACGGTTAATTTTCCGCCTCGCATTGGAAAACATATCCTCTATGTTATCTGGCAGAGAAATGATCCTGCCGGGGAAGTTTTTTTTCCACAAGTGACATTGATTTTGGTGATGGTAAAGGCATCGGTAATCCTAGCAATGGTATCGGTGATATAAATATACCAGGCATTAAGGATATCAGGGCTGAAGTTGATTTTTCTATCCAAAATGACTGGAATTCTGGATTCACCGGCGAGGCCGAAATTACCAATCTCGCAGATCACCCGATTAATTCTTGGGAGCTGGAGTTTGAAATTGAACAGGAAATCTCATCTTTTTGGAATGCGGAATTAATTAAACGTGAAGGTAATCACTACACAGTGCGTCACGCTGGATGGAATCAGTCAATCCCTGTTGGCGGCTCGGTTAAATTTGGATTCTCTGCAATACCAGGGAATCTAAAATCTATTTCACCTTCTCACCTTACTCTTAATGGGGTTTCTCTTCATACACATGCACACGAAGAACATCATCATCCATTTGAAATTGATGTTAGTGCCATATTGATGCCTTCCGAAGTAATCGATCAACTTAATTTAAGTTTTCCAACTAAGGTTGGAAGTGCCTATATAATTCAAGCATCCAGTGATTTGCATCATTGGGAAACTATAGAATCTGGCATCGATGGGAATGGTAGCACTATTAAGCGCCAATTTTCAGCACTTAGAAGAAACGGTTTTTTCCGTGTCACTGAAGAGTGATCGGATCAGTATTATTACTTCGCTTAGTTTTTCTGAGAATTCAATTTTCCAAAAATTCTTGGATCATGAATGGCTAAGAGATTGTCTAATTATGTATTTAAATAAACTAGAACCTATAAGAGACTCTTAATCCGTAGAACCTTTCAAGCCCTAAAGTTCCTAGCTGCAATTTTGGAGTATCGTATCTATAAAGGAAATATTCCTCGTCTGTAACATTACTGATAAATGCAGTGATGCTCCAATTGTCTTTTCTATATCCTGCACGTAAATTTGCTACAGTATATCCTGGGAGTTCATCCTTTACAAGTCCTTCAAAAACGGAACGTGATATTGCAGAACTCGTGTATTTCATATCTGCACCAAAGAAGAATCCATTATCGAATTGATAATCTATTCCGACAGCTGCTGTGTAATCTGGTGAATGGGGAAACTTTTCTCCAGAAAAGTCTAAAATTGAACGGAACTGCGTGAATTGAAAGTCCTCAAATTCAGTAACCGCTACACCCAGAGAAGCGAACAAAGAGAGTCTTTTTGTTGGAGCAGCTTGGATCTCTAATTCTCCGCCATATATCTGAGACTTTTCTGCATTGGTAATTAGAGCCGTGCTGATGTCACCAGGGATTTGAGCGATACTGACCTGTTGATCCTGCCAATCGAGATAAAATAGGTTTGCAGAATATTTTATTTTTTTATTTTTAGTGGATCCATTTAAAGACAGCTCATAATTCCAAGCCGTCTCAGATTCGTATTCATATTTCAGATCATTAAATCGATCATATGCAATGGATCCCGGACGATAAGATTTCTGGGCCTTGAGCCCGAGGGTGTTATTCGCATCTAATTCATAAGCAATACCCACTTTTGGTAAAATTGCGTCATCTGAGGATGAGGCTGATACTTTTTTACTGTTTAATAATCCCTGTTCATTGACCTCTTTGAATGTATTTGAGAACTCTAATTCCTCATGATCGTAGCGTAACCCTCCAAAAAGAGACAATCTTGGAAGGATTTGAAAACTGGTTTCTCCATAAAAAGCAAGATTTCTAAATGAGCTGTCATTAAATGCCTTATTTTCAAAATCGTTAAAGGGGAGGTTCTGATTAAGTGATTCATCTATGTCTCCATTTAAAAAATAAAAACCTAAATCTGCTTTCATTGATTCATTCTCGTAGTGGGCTTTAAATTCTTGAGACGCATCAGTTTCTTTGATTTCTCCCTGCGTTGCAAAGTTTACGGAAGGAGTATCAGTGTTTGTTCTAACGATACCAGTGAGACTTTCAATGCTCCAATAATCACTAATGGGAGTTGTTACAGAAAGATTCAATTGTGACACTTCGGTAGACAGTGCCGGAACAAATACTGGAAGGGTCTGGAGTCCCCACACACGATCACTCCATTTTACACCGGCCGAAGGACCGTCCGCGTCTTGATACTGAGGTGAATCGTAGGAGTGCGATGCACTTAGTATTGCGCTGGGTCCTTTTGGGCCAGAAGGCTGATAGAGTAACTTTCCTCTAATTTGATAGTAGTGATCTTCTTGCCTTTCTTTGAGCGCAGGAAATCCTTCGAATATAGGGTAATTAAATTCTCCATCTTTGTGTTGAGACTCTGCACTTAAACGAGCTGCTAACTGATCATTGATGGGTCCTGATATCATGAAAGCGCTCTCGTAGAAACCGTTATCACCCAATCCAAAAAATGAGGATTTTTCATGGTGAAAGGTTGGATCGTTTGTTTCAATTTGTATATGACCGGCTAGAGAGTTCTTTCCTCCTAAGGTTCCTTGTGGACCGCGAAGAACAGAAATATTTTTTAGATCCCAAGTACCCAAAGATCCTCGCCTTGATCCATCTCTGGATTGAGCGATGCCGTCTACATAGATTGTTGAAAGAGTATTGCCGGAAGCTAAGCCGATTCCTTCAGCATTAATTCCGCGAATTAAAAATCCAGAATCAACGGAATCAGCTACGGTGACATTTGCCATTACTCTGAATGTTTCAGACAATTCCCGGATAAGAGAACGTTCAAGAAAATTTCCATCTACAAGACTTATGCTATTAAGAATATCATTTGAATTATTGATTGAACTCTGGTTCCCTTCAATGCTTTGAGAATTTGCATTCAATAGAAAAAGGAGGCTGAATATTCCAGCAATTATCATCATTTTCTTTGGGTATTTTTTTGTTCTTTCACAATTAGGATCTATAAGAGTAAGAATATGATTGTGAGTTATGGAATTTTAGTTCATGCGCAGTTTAATCAGAACTTCGCACCAGAAAAAACCCATTTATCATAGATGCCATCAACTCCTGATTTTTTGTTATCACCGCTTAGAAAAACGAATGCATAGCGGAACGTTATTTTTTCACCGTCTTTGATAACCAGATCTCCGGTTCCTCTTGGCTTTCCCTGAAAATGTGAGTATCCGAAGGGGTTTGCGGCGATTAGTCCATAATCACGAGCGTGCCAGGTAGTAGGATGTCTAGGATTGGATGGGTGATCGAATATTCCTATACCAACTTCATTATCTTCAACTTTACCCCAATAATAAAGCCACTTAGCTGGCTTTCCCCAAACTGATCTTCCTGCAACACCATTATTATTTATTGCTTTACCTGTAGCGACTTTACCTTTTAAACGGAGAGCAGGATGTGTTCTTATGCCCATTGACCCTTCTTTGGTGTCGCCAAATTTAACATCACCGTTAGATGCTATGATCGTTACTTCGTAATCTACACCTCGACCCCCGTTAGGTAGAGCGAAGAACCGTATTCGTGTCTTATCCGAGCATTGAATAATCTCCTTAGGACTGTACCAGTCATTCCTAGTAATTATTTCATCCTTTCCTTTCTTAACAAATTCTTTATGTCTGATCTTCCCCATTTTTTCACCGACATGCCAGAAGCTTATTCCATTCACATCCCCATGTGTGTACCATAGAGATTCATGATGTGGATGGTCATGCGCTTCGTTGGGGGAATCTTTTTTTAGGGGCCAATCCCTGACCATTCTTTTGCCGTCAGGACCAAGTATTGGATAGAGGACAGGCTTTGCCCTATCTTTACTGTAATGGTAAGTGGTGAATGGTTCATTGTTAATGGTGACTGATATTTTTCCTTCAGTTTGATAGTCTAATTTAACAGAGGAATTATTTTCTTTAGAGGAAACAATATTGATCGTTAGTAATATTATCAAAATTGAAGGTAGGTATGTTCTTTTCATGTAATTAGGTGTTATTTGAAATTGGGATATTTAGTTTATCTGTTCTTTAATTTAAATTTCAATATGTGTTTCAGGGTAGCTTTACATTAGCAGTTCCTGGATCTTGTTTCCGCTCGTAAATAGTAGAACGGTTCAAAGCCCAGATAATTATTGCTGTAATTATTGTTGCTATAAGAGCAAGGCTTGTCAGTAGAGAAATTAATTTTCCGAACACACGGTAATGATAGTCTCGATATTCTATAGAAACAAGCTATCCAAGCAATGCAGCATATGCGCCGTCCCGATCATCTTGAGGAATTAATAAAACTTCATCGATTTTCTTTAGATAAGAAAATTTTTCTATTATTTTGGACACGAGTTGTCCATTTTCCTCATCATCTATACTGCATGTGCTGTATACCATTTTGCCGCCCTCTTTTAATAAAGGGATTATGGATTCGACCATACGAAATTGAAGTTGAGCTAAATCCTTCGTGAATCCAGGCATCAGACGCCACTTTGCATCGGCCCTTCGTCTAAAGACTCCAGTATTTGAACAGGGAACATCTATGAGTATTCGATCATATTGATTGCTCTGATCGAACAAAAAATTATTCTGACTCAATAGGTCTCCACTTTGGACAGTAACATTTTTTACTCCTAGCCTTTTTAGGTTTTCTTTTAATCTATTAGATCGAGGGCCTTCAATGTCCGTTGCAGTGATATTTCCTTTGTTTTCCATGCATAGAGAAAGTATAGAAGTTTTTCCTCCTGGAGCAGCACAAACATCAAGAACCTGATGTGATGATTTTGGATTTAGTAAGTTTGGGGCGACTGAAGTTGATGGGTCCTGTGCATAGCAACGCCCATTATTGAGCGCTTCGAAGGGAAGCTTTTTGACTTTATAGAATTCAGGAAAATTCTTAACAGGAGATGCATCAGTATCAGAAATATCTTTATCAGTGAGTCCACCTCTAAGGGGGTTTGACCGGACCGTAATAGATGCGGCCTGGTTGGATTGGTAAGCAATGCGTTCAGCTTCTTCAACTCCAAACTGTTTTTTCCAGCGTGGGTAAATGTGATCAGGTATAGAATATTTATCTGCAGGTAGCATTGAATCTAAATATTCGAGTAATTGGTCTTGTTCTCGTGCCGCTCGCCTGAGTATTGCATTCACTAGGCCTCGTGCTCTTGTTCTTGCGAGGTTAACCGTTTCATTGACAGCAGCGTGATCAGGAACACGCATCAGTAGTATTTGATAAAGTCCCAGGTAAATAATACGTCTTATATCCGAATCAATTTTCCCTTTTCGTAATTCATATAACCAATTTTCAAGAACGGTAAGATTTTTGATTACTCCTAGTGTAATGTTTTGGATAAATGCCCTGTCGCGTGGATCCAGTTCGGAATTGTTACATTCACTTTCAATTATAGAGTCTATAAACTTACTAGATTCTTCCCATTCACATAGAATTTTTATGCAAATTTTCCGAGAAAGTTGTTTAGGCATGTTTTAGGACTTACCGAGATTTTGGTTAGTGAAATTGATAACTTTAGAGATAATTTAATTAATCGCCTAAGAAAAAAAATTCTTCACATCCTAGTGTGATGGAGTTATTCCGACTGGGACACTGAGGGAGGGGAAGTCTTTCAGTGTTAAAGTAAAGACGAGTCCAAATTCATCTTCAGTTGAACGATGGTCTGCAACCAAGGCTCCGATGCCTGCTGTCCAACTATTTAGATCGTAATGCAGTGAGTATTGTTGGAATTCTAAAGTCCCATCATCAAATTCGTATCGTTGTCTGGCACTCAATCCCCAACGATCTCCAATGCGGTAATAAGTTCTAAAATCGAGAAGATCAGAATCCTCAAGTATAGGATGATCCTGCAAAAACCGGTGAGCAATACTGAATTCTAGTTGATCAGTTGGCATCAGAGTGACTCTGGTATTCGATTCAGTATAATCGAATGGATCTTCAGCAAATAAAGGAATGCCTATTTCATGGCTTATAGAGAACCAAGGAAGCGGGGTGAAGGTGATTTCATTGTAGAGGTTAGAAAAGTCCCGGTCAAATTCAGGATCATCAATGTAATGCTCCATATAGCTTTTAAGTGTCATCCAGTTATGGGCCTTACCGTCACGGTATGTTAAGAACTGTTGAGAAATTCCTGAACGGATAATACTCCAATCATTGATCTCATCAGTGGCAGTAAATTCGGATAAGTCAATGGGCCTTAACTTTGTTGATGATACAAGCCGGTCAATTTTTCCTATATCAGAATTAAGTTTATCTGCAGTGACGAAGGAGTAATGCATAAATGGCTCCACAGTGTGTCGCAACTTAGTCAAACCTAATCGAGAAAGCCCTAAGTCATTGTAATCTCGAGTCAATTTGAAGGAGGCATCGAGTCCAGCATGAATGGCCTTTCGAGTATCGTTTTGATCAGTACCATTAATTCTTGAGTAGGAGGTTCCTCTGATTCCTGTTCTGGGTGTTACATTTAACCATCCAAACAGTTGCTGAGGCATAGATAGCTGATGGTAGGTATCAATTCGTGTAAATTCTGAATCATGTTTGTTACTAGATCTTAGGCTTTCAAATAAATTTTCTGGTTCATTGAGAAGGTTATGATTTGTGCCGCTACCTTGGAGAATTTCTTCACGTTCTTTGGTGCTTAATCTTTGTTCGTAAATGCCACCACTTATTTCACCGCTATAGAAAATACCCGTTTTCCCGATTGGTCTTGTGGCTGCGTCTAGAGCTAGTTCAGGGAGTCTGGTATCTGTCTGGTAGAATTCATTTACTTGAAATCTAGACCACAGGCTAGCAACCGCATTAGGAAATATTTTTTGCAAATTGAGTATATTATCGGGTTGCGGGTCCAAACGGAATTCCTCAGGAAAAAAGTCTTCATAAAAATACTGATCACTTGTTTTATTGATATCTATGTCTAAATAAAAATTTGAATTTTCTTGATTGTCGAATTCTATCCTGTGCTGTAAATTTACTCGATATCTCTCTGAATCGATACGTTCATTCCTTGTCCGGTTGTTATGGGTTAGGGTCGTGCCCTGATCATTTGTATAATAGGATTTAAATTGACCAAAGTTTTCGTTATTTTTATGCTTTTGAGATTTAAGATCTAATCCTCCTGCGATCCCTCGTGATGACCTAAAATCTAAATGATATGTTGCGAGAGCTTTGTCTCCTATCATCATCCCATATTTGTTCAAAAGGAAAGCGCCCCAACTGTTTTTATATCCAGGTAAGAATTGGTAACTTTGTTCGGCATCCAAAGGCTGCGATAAATATGGAAGCCAGAACACTGGAATCTTTCCCGCATACACGGTCATATTATTAAATATGATCCGGCGTTTTTCTTTTGGTCCATTGAGTCCAACTATTTTAACTTCCTTGGCTTTGATCTGATAGTTTGGATTGGCACTGTCATGAGTAGTAATGATCGAGGAATGCATCGAAATTTTATCGAGTTCTTGAATTTCACTTTCAAGATTTCCTGTCTTGTAGAACATGGGTGCTAATCCGCTCCTTAATTCATCAGCTTTGATTTCACCAGTGTTGATGTTATAAATCGCAGCATCACCTTTATGAACAAGTTCACCTTGATAAATTGATACATTGCCTTCTATATAAATGTCCCCAGAAGATGCGTGATATTCGGCCTGATCGGCATAGAGCTGAGTGTTTCCGCAACTGATGTGGGCATCTCCCTTGGCCGTTGCTATTCCTGTATCGTGATTATACGAGGTTTCGGCCCCATGAATGTCTATACTGTCACCTAATTTTAGATCTAAAGCTTTAGAGCGGGCGGATAATGAAGGCGAAAAATAGAGTAAAAGCGTCGCAATAGCCAAAAATAAGTGCATTATACGATTATTTATGTGTTTTTGCACTGAGGGGTATAGATAGGGGGAGATCTTTAATTTTTTTATAAAATTAGACGCATTTAATAGTTTAGTAAAATAAATAGAATAATTGAGGCTTATATAAGCTTTTATTAGATTTTTTTTTTAAAAATACCGCAAAAACGTCTGATACCGAAGTAGATGCTCTTTTTTGCTTATTATTGAACCTTGGGAAAACATATCCCTTTGCGGCTAGGCTTTTTCAAAGCTTCTAGCATTTTCAAAGCTTCTTTATCCAATTTTCCAGTATTTATTTTATTTAATGCTGCTCTGAAAGGGGTCTTAGAGAAAAATGCAGCACGATAGAGGTTCTTAATTTGTGATCGAGTAGTAGGATCCATTCCCGCACGGCGCAATCCAATGGTATTTAATCCTACAAGGCGGTTCTTTTGGCTGGCTGTGCAGTAAGGGGGAATATCTTTTGTGATCGTGGAATTGCCTTGAGCTAAGCAAAGGTCTCCTAAATGGACAAATTGATGGAAAGCAGCACCCCCTCCTAAGAAGGTTCCAGTGCCAACGATAACATGCCCACCCAGAAGACAATTATTGGCAATGATGTTTCTGTCGCCCATCTTAACATCATGACCGACATGGCTGCCAGTCATCAGAAAGTGTTCATTTCCCAATTGAGTCCAACCTCCTTTTTTAGTGCTGCGATGAATGGTCGTTAGTTCACGGATATTATTTTTTTCTCCTATTCTTACACCGCTTTTGTTGGAAGGGTCAAAGGAAGTGTCTTGAGGCTCTGATCCAATTATTGAACCTCTTCCAATGCTGGTCCCCTTATCGATTTCAACTGATCCGCAAATTTGAGCATGTTCACCAATTTTACAGTCTTCTGCGATAATTGCACCAGATTCAATGATGGCGTAGGCTCCAATTTGAACTGACTCTTCGATTCTAGCTTTAGGATCAATAATTGCTGTCGGATGAATCATTACATAGAATCGAATAATTCAGAAGGTCTCAGCATTTACAATCATCAAAGAGCGTTTCCAAATAATTTGTTATTTGCAATAAACCCTTTTGGTACGAGCTATTTGATAAATCTATCAAATGTTCTTTCGCTTGAGAGAGTATCTCTTTTCCGGTCAATACTGCACGTTGAATTGCTCCATCATAGTCTGCGATTCCTGCAAGTGTATTAACATCAATGGGTTCCTTTAATAGGAGTCGTTCATTGAGTTTTTCTTTCTGAGTCTTAGTGCCTGAGGCAATTAAATTTAATACCGGTAAGGTAAGTTTCCCTTTTGTGAGATCTGTACCGAGTGTTTTTCCTGCGTTTTCTTCCTTACCAATTAGATCAACACAATCATCATATATTTGATATGCCGTACCAACCTTCATGCCAAAATCATGTAATTCTTTTTGAATTTTTTTGCTTGCTCCCGATAACCTTGCTCCCAATTCAGTTGACACAGCAAAGAGTGCTCCAGTCTTTGATTCGATCATGTGAAAATATTCTTCTCGCGTGAGAGTTAGATCGAATCTTCTTTGAGTTTGAAGTATTTCTCCTTGGCACACGGCCGAAGCGGCATTAGCGACTGACCTACAAACATCGGGATCCTCAAATTTTGTGGCTAATTCGAGAGCCCTAGCAAAGAGGCAGTCACCAAGAAGGACACTTAGTGAGGATCCCCACTTAGCACTTACCGTGGGCATTTCTCTTCGAATTTTTGCATCATCCATTATGTCGTCATGAATTAGCGTTGCTAAGTGCACAAGTTCGACGACAGAACCAATTTCTAGATGTTTATTTGTAATTTCTCCAGTCGATCCTCCAGCCAATATTGCAAGGGCAGGCCTAATTCTTTTGCCGCTTATATCGCAAACATAGCTGACATACCCTTCGACTCCAGGATCGAACGATTTGGCCTGTTCTCGAATGAACTCATCCACTTTAATGAGATGGTCCGAGACGAGTTCAAAAGGGAAGAGTAGGCCATCAGGTAGATGATGGGTATTCTCTCTTGGGGTTTTGGTATTATTAGGTCTCAAATGATTAGTTTTGAGGATTCACTTTGTGCGGTATTTATCAAGGAATTTCGTCATTAAAATAAGAATTAATTTTTTCTTTTGTGTGACTTAATTATCAATCGGTATCGAAGAATAAAGAAATGAGTTGTATTGGTTTATCCTATCCTAAATTATGGCTATATGGGAATTGATTCTGTAGATAGTATTTTAAATTCAGTCAAGAACGACGATGAGCCCCCAATAGAATATTCTCAGGAACTTTGTGCTCTTTGGTATGCTAAGAAAGGAGATTGGGATGAGGCGCATGATCTTGCTAGCGATATTCATACTAGCATGGGGTCATGGATTCATGCGCATTTGCACGTAATAGAAGGTGATTTGGGGAATGCATCTTATTGGTATAATAAGGCTGGGAGGAAACCGAGCCCTCCTAGTGAGCTAGAATCTGAGTGGCTTGAAATTGTGAAATCGAACCTTTAATTTCTTTACGGTTTATCTTTTTTAGGACTCATTTAATTGGTTTTATGAGTGAAAAAATACCACTGATATTCAATCCTTCTTCTCATGCTGAAAAAGGAAAGCAGTTCGCTGAGGAATTAAGAAACTTTTCGGACAGGATCGAACTTTATGAAACCAAAGATCATTCTCATTTAAAAGAAATTGCGAGTGAATTAGTTTCCGAAGGTTGGCCGAAAATAGCAGTGGCTGGTGGAGACGGTACTATTAATGCGGTAATTGAATCAATTTTATCTTCAGAAATTGAGCTTGGAATTTTCCCTACTGGGACTATGAATCTTTTTGCCCGTGAACTCGGGTTGCCTTTAAATAAATTGAAAGAATGTTGGCAAATAATTAAAAAGGGGAAGAAAAGGAAGGTCGATGTTTTTAAGGCGGGAGAATCTATTTTTGTACAAATAGCAGGCGTTGGTTATGATGCAAAAATTATTGAGGAGACTAGTTGGGAGAATAAAAAAAAGTTTGGTAGGTTCAGCTACTTAATTTCAGCATTTTCTGTTGCGAATCAGGCTCCGCCAGCGATAAGGGTCATTCCGGAATCAGGAAAAATAATAGAAGGTGCATTTGTTCTTATAGGAAATGGAGCGCTTTATGGTCCCGCGTTAAGATTGTTTTCTGAGGCTTCAAATGACGATTGCCTACTGGATGTGATGGTCTTTAAGGATCAAAGTCCAACGGATATATTACGTTATGTTTCAGGAATCACTCTTGGAAGAGCTGAGAAAACAAAGGGTATTGAATATGTTAAAGCGTCTAGAATTAGGGTGGAAAGTGATATTGAGGTTCCATTCGAGGTTGATGGCGAATTGGCTGGTGTTACTCCTATAGATTTCTTTCCGTGTGATAAGCGATTAACAGTGTTTGTTCCTTAATGGCTTAATTGTTATGTAATGGCTGATGAATTTAATGTCAGTTTTATTGTTCCTTGTTGTGATGACGGGCCATTTCTTAGGGAGTGTCTTGGCGCATTAGTGTCACTAGAACCAATGCCACAGATTGTGGTTTCTGATGCGTCAAAGGACCGAGTTCCTGTTAGGTTATTATGTGATGAATTTGGTGTTGATTTAGTAGAGTTTTATAAACCTTCTAGAGGTGCGCAGTTAGATGCAGGGGCAGTAATTGCTAAGGGTGAAATATTAGTTTTTCACCATGTGGATACTGATTTCACTCAACGGCACTACGAGTCTTTGAATGCTCTTTTTCAGAAAGACCCGTCAATTCTAGGCGGTGCATTTCTAAAAGATGTCGTAGCTTTATATCCTTTTATGAAATATTTTGCATGGATCCATAAATTTTTCACTATGCATATTGGCACAATGTATGGTGATCAAAGTATTTTTGTTGCACGTTCTGTCTTCCAGGATTTGGGTGGTTTTCGTGATTTGCCTTTAATGGAAGATGTTCATTTTTCTTCAAGATTGAGGGAGTATGGAGCAGTGAAATTAATTGGTCCTCCGATTAGGAGCTCAAATAGAAAATTTTTAAAGGAAGGTCGTATTCAAAGAAAGATGAAAAACGTGTGGCTTGTTTTTCTTTATCGCATAGGTATTAATCCTGAAAGGCTTGCTCAAATGTATTATTGCGAAGATTGGCCATCTGATTGAAAAGTGGACATTCTTAGTGTGGTTATTTAATATATATTGAATAATAACAAAAAATCCTAAATGAATTAAATTGTGAATGAGTATTTAATATTCGCTTTGATAGGAGCAGGAACTGGGTGGTTAGTTGCGTGGGCATCTAACCGTCAATTGTCTCAGGTTTTAAAGTGTATCATTTTTGGATCAATTGGAGGTTTGGCCGGGGGCGGTTTAATTGATTTACTTAAGGAACTTGCGACCATGGCTGGCGCTGCTCTTGGCTCACTTATTCTTCTGGCTTACTTGAGAAAAAAATAGTTAGCGGTGCTAACTTGGCTCCATTTATTTTGGGATCATATATTCTTCTTTAGTGAGGCCCGTGAGGCTTCCTATTCTTTTCATTAAGTAGAGAAAGCAGCCAATCATAATTGCCATCAGAGGAATACCTATGACAAGGTATCCGTAACCCATTACTTTTCCGACGGCGAGATTATAGCTTTCTTTATCTTTTGCCCCATCAAGTAAGAACATCGCTAGGAAGAAATTCATCAACGAACTCAAAAGAAAACTTCCTGCAAACATCAAGGTCAATTTTAAGCGGAACGATGAGTATTCTTGGAAATTTCCTTTTTCTTTTGCCGTCTTTTCAATCTTTGGAATATCAAAGAGGTCCGGATTTAACAAAAATATTTCAATGAGCGGTTTTTTTGTTCTGTGTGAGTAGAGCATTACTGCTCCCAGTATCAGAGGAGTGGCTGCTTCTTTTATTGCAAACAGCAGAGCCGCATTATCTTTGACGCTACCATCATCATTCCAGACATGTATTGTTATGAAGCCAGTTAGCAGAACGCTAATGATTCCTAGGATTGAATAAAAGTTAAACTTCTTGGTTTTAAGGAAAAACCATATTCCGTAGATCAGAGGAAATGCAACGGCGACAGTCATCCCGTATTCGGGGCCAAGGTGCCAGACTTTATCGCTGCTTTTACTTAATTGGCTAAGAGAAATTATTGGCAAAAGCACATTCACAAAAATATTTGTGAGTGGGTTCTCTTCTTCCTTTTTACGATTCATTTATTGGGAGATTGATTTGAGAATTTTAATCTAATTTCGATTCAGAAACTGTTGATTCGCTGGCACTGGGTATAATTGTTTTAGTTTTAAATTTTGGATACTTTGTTTTCAGTTTGTTGCGAAGCTCTGAGGCTTTTTCTTTTTGATTAATTTTTTCATGCGCAAAAGCACTCTTCAGTAGAGCGGATGGAGTCACTTTTTCATCTTCTATTGCATAGGTGGGTTTAACTAACCGTTGAATCGCTTTTTCATATTCACCTTGTTGTAGAGCTATCTCTCCCCATAAGAGACAGAGCATTCCATATGTTCTACTTTTTGGTTGAAGAGTCAGACCATTTTCAACTGAATTTTCTGCTTCCTTGAATTTTTTCAAAGCTAGTAGAGCCACTGATTTATCATGTAAAACGCGAGCGCGATTATTGGAAGGTTGATTAGTTTCCAGATAAAAATCGAAAGCCTTGATTGCTTCTTTATATTTTCCAGTGAATAGATGAGCTTGTCCTAGATATTTCCAGATCACCGCTTGCGTTGTTTCTGGTTCTTTCGGGTTACTTGCTATACTTAAATAAGTGGAGGATTCTTGATAATCACCATTGTCGAAAAGGTTGATTCCAAGCCATAAATATATTTGAGGAGGAATAATGATTTTATGAATTCGTTGACTTAACATTTCTACTTCTTTGCGGACCGCGTCTACCTTTTGCTGGGAATATTCGGCTAGAATTATACGAAGAGTTGCCCTGTCACTATAGATTGGCCCGTTCAGTTCTCGTGCCTTCCGTAACGCGGCAGACGATTCTTTGAAATTCTTTAATTCGAATTGCCCCCAACCTATCCAGAAATAGGCTTCAGACTTTGCGCTGCTGTTCGGAAATTTTTCAATGAGGTTTTGATAATTTCTAATCATGCTACTGTAATCTTGTTGTTGGCCGTTGATCAGTGCGATTTGCTGGTAGGCTAGTTCAACAGATTCTGAATCTGGGTGATTTGTAATGATTAAATTTAAATCCTGTAAGGCGGAAGTGTAGTTCTCAATTGATCTGTAATTTAGTGCGCGTTTAGCGAGTGCATTAGGGACTCTCAATTCTTCAGGATACGTTGAAATAAAATCGCTGAACGCGGTTATTGATTTGCGGTAATTTTTACTTTCTGTGTGAGCCCACCCCCGTTTATATAAAGTGGAGCCTCTCAAATTGTTGGGAATGTTTGAGATTCTTATTTCATCATAAGAGTTGCCGGATTCTGCATATTTTTTTTTGTTAAAATAATGTTCGGCCTTTAATAAGAGAGCCATATCAATATTTTTATGATTAGAGTCACGAGGTGTCTGCCATTCGACAAAGTTATCGACATATTTTGGTATGCTTTTACTTCTCAAGTTAAATAATGAGAGTAATTTTCTGTATTCAGATTCGCTAGCTTCCTTGCTGGCGGGGTAATGCTCTCTTAACATAATATAAACGCTCACGGCATCTCTATGGCGCTGGAGTTGTCTGAAAGAATTGCCGACTATAAGTAGCATCTTTGGTCTAATTGTTTCAGACATGGGGTAAGCACCTTTTGAATATGTGCTGATGACCTGTTCGTAATTCTTTTCAGAATAGTAGGTTTTGATGAGATGAAACTGTGCATCAGGTTTCCATTCATCTCCTCCCTGTAAATTGAGTGCTTTATTTAAATATTCTTTTGCTTGATTTTCTTTACCGATAGAACTGCTCATTAAACCTGATTTGACAAGAGCTTCGGCCTTTATGTCTTCACGGTTTGTGATTCCATTTAGTAAAAGAAAAGCTTCGATGGATTTTTCGTTGTTTTCTGTTTCGGCGTAAATTCTTGCTATAGTTAAAAGCGCTGCTTCACGGTAAGGGTTTTCATCTTGGATCGAACTTAACTCTTCGTATGCGGCTAATGCAGATTTGTTATCTTTTATTTCTCTCAAACATCGAGCATGGTAATAAGCAGCTGATAACTGGATATCTTTTTTAGTTGCAGTTTTTTTTGCGGTGTTAAAAAACGTTGAGGCTTCTTTGTGTTGATTGTTTGAGTAATAAATTGATCCAATCCTGTAAGAGGCAGCATTTAAATATTCTGAGGAGCTGAAGTTTTCAATAATTTTCAAGTAAGCTTGTTCTGCGCCCGGGATGTCTTTTTGTTTTAATAAGGATTCGCCAAGACGGTACAATGCTGATGCTGCGTCATTACCTGATGGCTGCACTTCTAAGTATTTTTGGTAGTAGGAGCTTGCGAGTTGCCATTGTTTCTGGCTGTAGACATAATTCGCATACTCGAGCAGATTTTTAGCTTTCTCTTCTTGTGGTATATTCCCCCCTATTTTTGGAGGTTTGAGTGGAGGATTTACAGGTTCTGCGCGGGGGACAGTTTTCTCGATTTGGATAGGTTCTGCTTTAGGGACTGGGTTTATAGGTTCTGCTCTTGGAACAGATGGATTGTTAGCAGTTTCTTCAGATGTGTTTGTGCGCGGAATTAAAGGTTCTATTTCCTGACAATAGGCAGTGAGTGCATTAAATGCCGTGACCAGTGTTATAACCACTGGCAATGTTCTAATGATACTCATTTAGGTGGATTATTATCTCCTTCAGGTGGGGAAGTGGCAAACGAGATGTTCCAGATGTTTGCTTGTTTGCATACATTTAGGACTTTAACAATATGATCAAAGGAAGCTGCACGGTCGCCACGCAAAATGAGTGCCTGATCAGGATATGCAGCAACGATATCATTAAACATTTTTAGTAATTCTGGCTCTGACTTACTCACACCTTCAATAACAATTTTCCCATCTTTGTGAACATTAACAACAATTTCTCCGATTGTTCTTTTTGGTGTTTCACCGGAAGTGGCGGCTGGAACACTGATATCTATTTCTGTTTCAAATCTTGCGTAGTTCCATAAGACTATGAAGAAAATGAGGAGCAAAAAAACAATGTCAATCATTGGAGCTAATTGAATTCCCGTACGCTCTGATCCAAACTGTGATTGGAATTTCATTTTCCTACATTAACGAACTTTTTTAGACTCCGCGAATATCTGCCGGTCTATCATCAGTATTATCTTTTCCTGTTCTTGATCTCCTTCCGCTGGCCCTTTTGTATTGTGCGGCTAGGAGCGCCATGATGTGCGTTGATGCAGCTTCTAGTTCTGCAACAAGACCTTGTACCCTACCTCTAAACATTGAATAAAAAATGAGAGCTGGAATTCCTATACATAGTCCTCCCGCAGTGGTTAATAGGGCCTCCGAAACACCGCTAGCAAGACCAGTTTGTTTAGACCCGACAAAACTATGTTGTGCGATTTCTCGGAAAGCTTTAATCATGCCAATGACAGTTCCCAAGAGTCCTACCATTGGTGCAATTGCACCAATGTCTGCTAAGTATTGAATGCGTTGATGGAGTAGGCTAGCCTGGCGTGAACCTTCTGCTTCCGTAACCTCTCGAACTTCTTCAAAACTAGCTAGTGGATTTTTTGTTGCAAATTCTAATGTCTTAGAAGTGATCCGAGAAATACATTGATCTTGACGATTGCATACAGAAAGTAGTCCAAGATAGTCCTGCTTGCGGATTAGTGAATCCGCTGACCGCATAAAGCGACTACTTACTACGGCGCCTCTTCGGACCGTAAGTGTGTAAAAAATGATCAAGAACACGGCGGCGATTGAAAGCGCAGCTAAGGGCCATGCCAGAAAGCCGGTCTCTTTAACTAGTTCCAATAGAGTCAGATCATTACTTGGGCTTGGTGCGTTTGCTTGAGCTGAGCTCTGAGCACTTGCCGTTCCCTCGATTAGCAGGGTCGCAAAACTGATTCGGATAAGGGTAAACATTATAGGGAATGTTGTATAATTAAGGTAATTATTTATTAAAGATGCCTCTTTTCTCCATGCTTTTCAATTCCTCCTTATATTAAGAATTTGTCTTTTAGTGGATTTCTTACGTTTAATTCGATAAATAGAATACGTTCAACGTGTCCGCTGACTTTCAAATTTCGCCTATTAACCTTATGAGCAAGCTGCAAGAAGCGCCTCATAAGCCTGGCATCTATCTTATGTTGGATCGACTTGGGCGAGTAATTTATGTTGGTAAAGCTAAAGATTTAAGGAAAAGGCTTTCTAGTTATTTTACTCCTTCAAGAAAACTCAGGGCTGACATTAAGACTAGGGCACTGATTGATAGTATTTGGGATTTTGATCTTCACACAGTGAAAAATGAAACTGAAGCTCTGCTCCTAGAGGGTAAATTAATTAAAGAGTATCGGCCAAAATACAACGTGGTCTTCCGCGATGATAAAAGGTTCATGATGTTAAAGGTAAACCTGTCGGATGCCTTGCCGAGATTCCAGTTAGTTAGAGTCCGAAAAGAAGATGGGTCTCGTTACTTTGGTCCCTTCCCTCATTCAGGAGCATTGCGTTTTACCTTTCATTGGATTAATAAGCAATTCAGCCTCCGGACTTGCCGTTCTGTTAGTCCAGGAGAATCAGATTATAAGCATTGTAATGATGATGTCATTCGTAATTGTGCAGCACCTTGTATAGGCAAAGTCAGTTCTGAAACGTATAGAGATAAGGTTAAAGAGGCTTGTCGATTTCTTGAGGGGGGATGGCGTGATAGGATTTCTGAGATTGAGAGTCAGATGGATGAAGCGTCTTCTAATCAGGAATATGAATTAGCGGCGGATTATCGAGATATGATTGAAAGTCTAAAAAAAATCCTTCAGCCGACAAGGAGGTTCACAAGAGGTAGAGGAGTTCCTGGATCTAACATTGATTCTGCTGCAGATATACAGGAGTTGAGATCATTTCTAGGCATGGAAGTTGCTCCGATCACAATGGAGTGCTTTGACATTTCAAATATTTCATCAAATCACATTGTGGCTTCTATGGTGAGATTTGAAAAAGGGGTTCCTGATAATTCAAATTATCGCCGTTACCGAATCAAAACAGTCAAGAACCAGGATGACTTTTCTAGTATGGCTGAGGTGGTGAGGCGTAGATACTCAAGAATTCTTTTAGAGGCTAAAAAAACTATGAATAAAGAATCTGTAGAATTGATACAAGAGAGCCCCTCAGAAGTATTGAAGAGGTTGAGTAAAACAGGTTCTAGAATCAAGTTACCTGATTTAGTTATTGTGGACGGAGGCAAGGGCCAGCTTTCAAGCGCTCTTAAAGAGCTAAAAAAGCTTGGTCTAGAGGACCTTCCAATTATTGGTCTTGCTAAGAAAAATGAAGAAATTTTCAGACCAGGCGCCATTGCCCCTCTTCGGATTCCTCATGAAACTGGAGCGTTAAAGTTACTCCAGAGGATTCGTGATGAGGCTCATCGCTTTGCTAATTCCTATCACCAGTTACTAATGAAGCGAAGAATTGAAGAGAGTGTACTGGATGATTGTCCTGGCCTTAGCGAGGCTCGCAAAAGAAAATTACTGAAAAGATTTGGTTCTGTTGCCCGTATTAAAAAGGTGAAACCAAAAGAAATTGCCGAAATAAGAGGCATTAGCCTTAAAATGGCCGAACAGATTATTGATTTTTTATGTTAAAGTACTCTACGCCTCAATGATTCTTGACGATAATAGGTTGGGGTAAGACCTTAAAGAAATTGAATTTCATAATTAGTCACTCCAATAAAGAAGTGAATCATATCCTCTCATTGATATTTTTTGTTTTCCTGTGTCCCTTGTTTTTACAGGCAGAGGAGGATCAAGCGTTATCTCCTGGATCTTTAGAAAAGAAACCAGGCGACATACCAAAAGCGTTGCCTGTTAAATCATCAGATGAGGATGCTAATGAAAGCAGGAAAGCTCTCCGTGCATTGCCTATTGTGCCTGTTAATCCTCAGGAGAAGCCTCTAAGGGCCTTGCCTATCGATAAAGAAAAAAAAGAGAGTAAAAAGAAAGATGTTACTATTGATGAGGATAAGGAAGCTTCTCCCAAGAAATTTGAGCTTCCGCCGCTTCCCCCTATCAATGATCTGGATTTTACTGATAGTGATAAGAGAAAATCTAATATCAAAGCGGCATGGGAAACTAAGACAGAAGCGCGCACCCTCACTTTAAAAGTTCCTGCGCCCAGAGGTCAGATAACTGATAGGAAGGGAGAATCTCTTGCTCAGAACAAGTTAGGTTTTTTTATTGCGTTAAAATTTCCTTATCTTGAAGATCGGACCGACGAGAATATAATTAATTATGCTAATGAGCGTATTGATTTTGCTTCATCTTTACTGAGACGTGAATTGTCTTTATCTGAAGAGCGAATTCTAAGCCATTACAAAGACAGGAGATGGTTGCCTTTGCCTTTTTCTACGATGCTGACAGATGAAGAGAAAGAGGCGTTTGAAAAAACCCAAAAACCTGGTTTGGAGATTTTTCCAACGTATCAGCGGTATTATCCTGGTAAGGGGTTGGCATGCCACATTATTGGCTATGTTGGAAAAAAGGCTAAAGCACCTACAGGGCCCGTTGCATCAGGTGAATTGCTTTGGCCGGTTACGGAGGGACGAGAGGGATTGGAAATGACATTTGATGATCATTTACAAGGTTCGGCAGGGAGAATAAACTATCTATTCGATACGAATGGAGCAAAGCTTGCCGAAGAGATGGTTGCCCGACCTGTTCCCGGAAATAATGTTGTCACAAGCATCGATCTTGAAATGCAGAGTCTCGCAGAGAAAGCTCTGGAAAGTCATACAGAAAGGGGAGCTTTTGTTGTAATGGATTGCCACACCGG
>JABGYE010000060.1:0-12783 GCA_018675395.1 Akkermansiaceae bacterium | reverse complement strand
TCTCCAAACACGATAGCGTCAAATGTCTTACCATCGTTACTTTGAATGCTCATAGCGGCTCCGCCTCGCTGATCAAGATTGTTTAATTTCACCCATGCTTCGAGAGTCTTTGCTTTCATGTTCCGATTAATGGGAACAGTCATCACGTATGCAGACTTCCCGTCCAGCTCAAGGGCACCGTCATTGATTCTGGCACCGCCCAATGCTTTCCCATGAATGTTTCCTATCTGGTCTTTTAGGTCCTTGTCAAAGGTCCATATTGCTATGGGTTGCGGTCCTCCATTATTTCTTTTGGCACCTTTGCTTTCCTTGAGAATCAGTTCTCGGATTCTTTTGTCACCGGTCTCGAGCCTTTGTTGTAGAAGATCCTTTTTTTGTTTTAAAGTTTTCGGGTTTCCGGAAGCCGGAACATCGCGATCTCCTCTATGTACACCTCCCAGGGCAGATGCCATCTGGTAATATTCCTTTTGCGGGATCGGGTCAAACTTATGATCGTGACATCGTGCACAATGGACCGTGAGTCCGAGGAAAGTTTGGCTGACGGTCCCAACTAAGTCTTCCATTTCATCTTGTCGCATGATTTTTCTTTGCTTGTCTCCGGAAGGCTTGAGCCCATCGAATGCTCCGCACACAAGGAAGCCCGTGGCAATGATGGCTCCTGGATCATTAGGTTCAATGACGTCACCTGCAATTTGGAGTCGTGCGAACTTGTCATAAGGCATGTCCTGATTTAACGCATCAATGACCCAGTCCCTATAAGCCCAGGCATTGGGACGCAGTTGATCATATTCGAACCCATTACTTTCTCCATAACGGGCGACATCTAACCAGTGCCTTGCCCACCGTTCACCGTAATGTGGGCTAGCAAGGAGCTCGTCAATATCGGGTCCTGCATCTGAGGCCGGAGGCAGTCCGATAAGATCAAAATGTAGTCTGCGAGTCAGCGACCTGTGATTTGCTTCAGGAGCAGGGGCCAGTCCCTTCTCTTCAAGTTTTGCGAGAACAAAATTATCAATTGGATTACGAACCCATTTCTTGTTTTGAACTGCAGGGACTTCTGGTCTTTTAATTTGCTGGAGGGACCACCAGTCTGAATCAGCGCTTTCTTGAGCTTCGATCCGTAAATTTAGGTTTGCTATTAACAATAAAATTAGCCAATGCCAGATCATCAGAGGATTGTTGTTCTTTAGATAGAATGAGTCGAACATCAAAGTTTAATCAATAGCGGTAAATATCTGAATCAATTTTCTATTTTACAAGCCCATGGGCAAGGGAAATTATCTCACGGATAAGCTCCTACTTGTATTATTGATGCTTTTTGGACTAATATTCTCACACTAAATAAAACATACTTTATTATATGAACCGTCGATCCTTTCTTAAATGTTCTGCAATTCCCTTAACTTCTGTTCCACTCGTTGCTTCTGGTGCGGAAGATTTAAATAAAAGTCCAAATTTTAAGGGTCGAATATATAAGGCATTGAAGGGTGGTAAAAAGAGGGGAGAATCAGTTGAAGCTTTTTTTATGCGACTCAAAGCACTTGGGTATGATGGTGTCGAAAGTGGTAATGCTGGGGAAGCAGAAGCTTACAGGGCAGCGGCTAAAAAGACCGGGATTCGTGTGCATGGGCTTGTAAATGGCGGCCATTGGTCTGTCCGATTAAGTGATCCAAATCCGGAAGTCCGGCTCAAGGGGAAGAAGAATCTCGAGAATGCTTTGATGAATTCTCATTTGCTTGGAGGGTCTTCTGTGTTGCTTGTGCCAGGAAGGGTAGGAGGCGCTAACGAAACCCATGAGCATGTTTGGGAACGCTCAATTGAGCAAGTCAGGGCCGTTATTCCTCTAGCTTCTAGGCTTGGAGTTAGAGTTTTGATCGAGACTGTTTGGAACGGTTTTTGTGAGAGTCCTGAAAAGTTTCGGGACTATATTGATGAATTCGACAGCCCCTGGGTCGGTGCATATTTTGACATCGGAAACATGCAAAAGTTTGCGCCTGCTGAGGACTGGATTAGGACCCTAGGTAACCGCACCGTCAAGCTTGATGTGAAGGACTGGGGCAAGAAGAATGGATTCTGCAGGCTTGGCGAAGGTGACGTTGACTGGGACAAGGTCCGGGTTGCTTTACATGAGATAGGATTTGCTGGATGGGCTACCCGAGAAGGTAGCGACAAGTCATTAGAAGACACTAGTCAGCTCATTGATGATTTGTTGATTGGGATTAAATAATTAGTTCAACGAATCTAATCTGATACGTTCAACTTATATTTTCCATCAGGAAGGATCTTTGGAAATTTATACTTGGGTTCATTTAATAATTTAAAAACGGCAGGATCTCCCTTTCTAACAAGTTCACGAGTTGGAAGCCGCCACTCGTGTTTAATTTCCCGTTGCCTATGAAGGGATTTTTGTGCACCAAGCATAGAAGTCATGGCCCAATAGATATATTCCGTGACCATGCAGCCGTACTCACAACTCTCGTCATCATAAGTGAACCAGGCTCCTTCCGGATACGATTCTGGCACGTCAACGAAGTGCCCTTTACGGGCTAAATCTAAACACTTTGCAATCTGTGTTCCTGAGCGGGGGCCAAAAATTCTTGGATAAGCGTTGCCGTATCCATGGTGAGTTATCAGGTGGAAGACCTCTTCAAGAGGAGCATCAAATCTACCATTTCCGGGATTGGTTTCTTCAACAAACTGTGAGATTCCATAGTGAAAACCTTCCTTGAAATGTTTTCCCCTGCCGTGCACTCTTTCCAGTTCGCGCTCGTTTGCGAAGATTTCAAGGTAGGCGTCCCTAGAAATCAAAGCATCAACGACTTGCAGATTGTCTGGTTTTCCATTCTCATCATTGTCTAGATATTCTGCAAGCACTGAAGCGGCATGGAGTATCTTTGAGTCGGGAGTCCGTTTGGTGGCAAAGACGTGGACCCCGAACACATTGATGTATTTTGAAAAGGCAGGGGCAAAGGCCATCAGTTTTCCTTTTGGGATCGGTGAAACTCCTAGCTTTGGAGCCTGAGCCTTTGTTTGAGAGAGGGGAAAGATTAACCCTGCAAATGATAGAATTAAATATTTCATGATTCGATAGCCATGACCCTGGAAAAGATATTACTTGTTCAAGAATATCTTACTTTCTACTACAAGCTTCACTAGGTCGCGTAGTCGATTTTCTTTTTGACCTAATTTTTTCATGATGAGGTCAACTTCTCCACGGTCGGCCACTTCGAGTTGGCGCCCTGTTGCATAAGTGAGCATTTTGTTGGTTAGACAACGGGCTACGAGCTCCTTGCGTTCAATCAGCATTTTCTTGAATTCAATGATATCGGCAATTTCTCTACCATTGGCCATAATGGCTGAGGTGTCGATCGGATCCCTGGCCCGTTTGTACTTGTCGCGCCAACGGCCGACGACATCGAAGTTTTCGAACGCAAACCCCATAGGGTCGATCTTAATGTGACAGCTGTAGCAAGCTTCATTTTTTCGATGCAATTTTAATAGTTCCCTTACGCTAGTCGCTTCTCGAGTATTAGTTGGCAAAGGTTCTACATCGGGAGGAGGGGGAGAGGGTGGAGTACCTAACACATTTTCCAGTACCCAGACTCCACGAATGACTGGCGAGGTTTCGACTCCGTTGGCTGTTGCAGTCATGATCCCAGGCTGAGTGAACATGCCGCCACGCTTTGGATCATTTAATGATACTTTACGTAAGCGTTCGCCTCGTATTCCTTCTCTTCTGTAAATCCATTTTGCAAGGGTCTGATTCATGTAGGTGTAGTCAGAGTCGATGAACTCTTCGATTTTACCATTAGCCTTAAGTATTTCCTCGAAATACATCGTGACTTGCCTTGCCAGCATAGGTTCAACTTTTAGGTTCTTATAAAATTGGAAGTCTCCGCCTGATGGAGGCATGTCGCCGAGTTTGTCGAGCCGAAGCCATGATGAAGGGAAATGACGAATGAAGGCCTGAGCCTTATTGTCTTTGAGCATGCGATCGACTTGTTGCCTGCGTATGGCTGGATCGCTTAGCTTGCCGTCACGGGCCAGCGTAAATAGGATTTCATCCGGCATCGAAGACCACAAAAAGTAACTCATCCGATTTGCAATGCCAAACTCATCGAGACGACCTGGTTTTTCTCCAAGATAAAGAAAATGTGGAGAGCAAAGCATCGCCGCATAACCGTCTTGCATCGCTCGTATTAGTAGAGGAATTTCATCAGTTTTCTTTTGGTTTTTGGAATTGTCATGTAGCCCTTCGACTGAGAGTTTGGAGTGAGCCATGCCCGGGCCGCCCCATCCTGCACGGAAGCTATTGGGCTGGCCATAGCCAAAGTATTCGACCCGGATAGGGTGTTCACCGGGTTCAAGTTTGATTTTACCTTTCTTTAGTTGTGCCCCATGTAATCCATCATGTTCAATGGCTTTTTTCCCGTTGATCAGGATCCGCGCACCATCATCAGAAGCAATTTCAAAGATATAGTCTCCAGCCTTTGGCACATTTAGCTTACCCATGAAAACCATCCCGAATTGCTCCTTCATCTTAGAAACCTTCAAGTCCATTAGACCATTCGGGAGTGTGCCTTCTGCGACGGGCTTCAGAGTGTTAAAATCAGGCAGCTTTTCCCACAGCCCTTTATATACTCTATATTTTAGATCTTTAATTCCACCCGGTAACGTGACGACAGGTTCGACTTGCTGCTGTAGAACCATTTGCACGTAGGGTTCGACCGTTTCCTGACTCACTGGCTTACGAAATGCCCGTGATGCAAAATTGGTCATGAGCATACGTATCTCATCCTCTTTGCCTGATCCACTTCCATAAAGGGCAGTATGACTTTTGGGTGGCCAGGTATCTATTATAGGTTCTAGGGTAAGGCTATGGATACGAATGTGTGGGCCCTGATATCCATTTTTAAATAGTTTTTCAGCCATTTTTATGGGCCATTTATCGTGTGCTTCTTTATTGATCTTCTTGTCAGGGCGTGGACTGAATTCACTTGGCATTGTTTTTTCCACAATTACCTCTGCGCGGAACGCTCGATCCCATGGTCCGTTTTCCCATCCGATCCAAGGTGTCCATGTCTTGTCCATCCAGATCTCTTGAGTGAATGTGTGCTTTTTACCGTCGCCCGGAACCGACCAAAGATTGATAGATGTAGATGTGGGTCCGGCAATGCCACCATTCTTGGTATCGGCAATGTTCAAGCAAAGCTGATAAGGGTCCTTTTCATCGAGTTTGAATAATTCGCCCCAGGGGTGAACTTGATTGTGAGCAGAAGCCTCAATGATAATTCGGTACCGAGTGGCAACACCGACTCCACCCCTGACTTCCGTTGGAGCGAGCCGCCCAAACCGTTCATAGCCAGTGGCCATCATGTCATAGTTAGGATTTAATGTGCGAGATACAGATTCAATTATATGCCCTCCTTTGTCCTTAATTAAATGTCCTGCGAATTTGCGCGTCTCAATTTTAGGTTTGGCTTCAAGGCGAGTGGATTGTGTTAACACTTCTTCTACAGCACCGAGGACTAGTTTCAGATAAAAATCAGACATGATCAGCTTGTCTCCAATATTAAAGAAGCCATCCTCTTCTTCGTCCTCTGGGAAGAAACGCAAGGGATCATTCCCAGTACGCTCTACACTTCCGTTACCATTATTATCCACTAGCCTGGACCCTGAAGCCCCGGGACGGTATTCTGCTCCGTTAAGATAAAGAAGGTCTCGAAATGTGTTGCGCAATTCCTGCCGGTTCAACCGACGGAGAACGGTTTGACCGCCAGTGCTGCGAGCTTTTTGATAGGCTAATTTAAGAGACTTGTTCAAGATTTCGACTATGGGTTTAACCTCGGTACGAGAAGGTTGCGGCTGTTTTTTGGGTGGCATTTCCCCGAGATTCAACTGGTCAAGGACACCCTGCCAGATTTCTAGGTTCTCATGCTTTGTAAGGTCCTTACCTAGCGTGTCGAGGCGGATATCACCTTTCTGTTTTTCTGCTCCATGACATTCAAAGCAATGCTGACTTAAAAAAGGAATTAGACCCTTTAGTGATTCGTCTGCCCTGGTTTGCAAACAAAGGGTAAGGGAGATGATGGGCAATATGCGCTTTAATGAAAGAATCATGATAAGCAATTTTGCCGTTTTTTCTGCGTCCTTAGCAGTGTTCAATTCTTTTGCTATATCAAGACCACTCGAGACCAGTCAGTGGACCAGTACTTGAGCCGAAACGGTCTATTTCTAAGCCGCTTTGTTGGAGTATGGAAAGTAATAAATTCGCAGCAGGCATACGTTCCGGATCTGGCATTGGGTAGACCTTATGTTCTCCATGCTTGAAGCTACCACCGGCCAAGACGAGAGGAAGATTTTTTGTCTGGTGAGTTCCAGCTGCCATACCGCATCCATAAAGGATTGAAGTGTTATCAAATAGGGTGCCTCCATTAATAGGGTCCTCCTGTTTCTTTAAGAGGTCGATCAGGTAGGCCATCATGGAAATTTGGAATCCCTCGATTTTTTTCAATGCTGCTACTGGTTCGTCCCGTTCTCCATGATGCGAGAAACCATGATAACCTCCGTTGAGCCCGAAGTCGCCGTTGGCAAATCCACTAGAGCAGGTAATTGCCCGGGTCGAGTCGGTCTGAAGGGCTAGGGCAATGATTTCAATCATGGCTTTGAGTTGTTCCTCTGTTCCATTTCCGGGCTTAGGCTCAGCCACATCTGTCTTTGGCTTTGGCTTATTTAGCCAAGGTTCTTGCTGAGAGATTTTTTTCTCAAGGCTACGTACTGAGCCAAGATATTCTTCGAGCTTTTCCTGATCCTGCTTGCCGAGTTCTTTATTCAAGGACTTGGCTTGACCCATGACGACGTCGAGAATGCTATTGTGCCGCTTGAATCGATCTGCTTGTGAAATTTTCTTTTCGGCACTGTCTTCAAAAAACATAGCACGGTAAGCTTGTTGCATACTGACATTGGGTACCTGAACGCCTGTGCGGGTAAAGCTTAGAAGGTTACGTTCCCTGACTCCGAGCGTCATTGAGGGGAACCGTGTGGCAGCTCCATGATATTCGGCAAGTTTCTGGTCTAGGCTAATATTTCCTTCATCATAATTATGAGCCAGTACTGGACGTACCCCGCTAAGAAAGACAGGTACTCCCTGGTGACCGCCCGTGAAGCCATGATCTAGGTTCGAAAAGGTTGTGAAGTCGTTGCGGTGTTTTTCTAGAGGTTTTAGTGTTTCAGGAATGTCATAGTTTTTTCCTGCTTGCTTGGGATCCGGAAAGAAAGCTTTCTGGTAGACTCCATAGTTGTTAGAAAGACATACGAATCTTTTTACCGGTTTTTTATTAACCGCTCCTTTTGCTTTCGGCATCAGGGATTCCATCATCGGTAATGCGATTGCAACTCCTGCACCCTTTAAAAATCGTCGTCTTTCCATTTTCATCGTACTTCAAGATTAATAAAATCTCCCTAACAAATATACTCACAATGAGGGTTCTTGCCAATTCTATATGTTTTCTTAAAACCCTAAATATGAACCACGTTAAAAGAGATCAATTTATGCTGATTTTAGAGAAAACTTCTTAGGTTCATGATGTGCACTATTTAGCAAAAACTTTTTTTACAAGATCTGAAATAAAAATAAAAATTGCACTAACTGCTATTGAATAAACTACTAAACCGGAAACGAACCACATTAGCCCGAGCAGAATATTACCCTTAGTTTGCCACTCTATTGGGGTTAAAGCTTGGCATATCGGAAACCACGAATTCATAATGATGTCCCAAATGAACATGGCTTTGTCTTGCAGCGCAAAAGTGAAGACCAGTAAGACTAAAAATACAATCCCCGTGGCGAGAATCCATTTTCTTACTAAAAGGTTAAGCATTTATACTTTGTATCACAAAGTATAATCTGGATCAAAGTCTTTAATTACTTTTGTATTAGAGCCGGGATATATTTGAGCAGGATCGTGGTAGCTTCTTGGGCTTTGGAATCGAAGAGTAATTTTGATGCGCGGTTCAGTTGTGCCGTGATTTCTATATTGCCGTTATAATGTTTGCGGAGTTGATACAGATTTATAGGTAATCGTAGATCACTTGGGGCATAGGAAATTTTTTTATCGTTAGAGAATAAGCTCTGGAGTTTTTCGAGGTATCGGTAGGCAAATTCTTTAGTTGGTTCAATCATCGTTCCTTCTCCATAATCATTCCAAGTAGCGATCTGAATTAATTCAGAATTACTTTGTAATGCCATTTCAAGAGTCTGATCGAAAGTCTTTCCATTCTGGGAGCCGAGGTAACCATAGCTTTTGTGTACGCCTGCCTTATGGTAGATATCATGAAACTGAGGGAACACAGAAGCGATAGTCGATTGATTTTTTTTACCTTTTGCATAGAGACTTTGTAGGTATTGCTGCCATACTTTAGGGCTTATTTTTTTACCGCCATGTACAGGGGGCCAGCCGAATTCGCCCGCTCCATTGATTTGATCCTTTAAATGAGGGAGCGTGAACAGTTGTGGTTTATTTGAGAGGCCGCCGAGGATATGAGCCCACTGATCCTTTTTGAAGTGTTGTGGCCCAAATATGAGCAGGATCGGTTTTTCTTTGATTTGCATATATGCTGGATCAGCAAAAAAGTTCTTTTCCATCCAATGAAATTCTTTTTTAGCGTAAGCTAAGTCCTGATCTTTTGTAATTTTGCCCCCATTGATCATATGTTTGACGGACTGGTCTTCATAACAAATGGCGAAATTGAGTCCGGCTTTTTTAATGTATTTAATTAAGTTCAGTGAATTGCGATGAATGGTCGCGTAGTCTCGGAAATTCTCAGTACCATACCAGTCAATAATGACTCCATTGATACCGGCAAACTTCATAAGGAGAACCTGGCATTCTAGTAAGTCCGAGTCATTGGAGTCATAGGCTCCGATCAATGGTCTGTAATGCGAGGCTAGTTCGCGCTTACCTTTGGATCCCAGATTGTCGGGCTTGAAATGGCCCATGGTCCAATGCCACCCCCATTGGCCACTAACAGATTTGGAAGCGTACCATGGCATGTAATGAACCATTATGGGCTTGGATGAAACTGCTTTATCCACTGCTAAAAGCGGCAATTTAAAGCAAAACAAAAATGTTAATAAATATCGCATTTATCCCCCGAGCATCTTTCAACTCATTCATTTGCTGGCAAACGCATTTCCCGGTCCTCCTGCCGCCCTACACCTTTTAGTAATAGTTGGTCCTTGTGAACTTCGATTATTGAGTAGGCGTTTTCTGTGGTGTTGACCATGCCCTTGAGGGTTAGGTAATGGATCTTGTCTTTGGTTCCGTAGTTGCCTTCGTGGTTGTGGCCATTTATATAGGCCACAACGCAGGAATAATTACTCAATAATTCTGTGAGTACATTCGCGTTCCAGAGGTTATGAACGTTTGCTGGGTGGATGGGAAAATGGCAAAATAGAATTACTTTTTCGTCGTTTGTTGTGGCTTCTTCGAGTTTGTCTTTTATCCATTTTAGCTGTTTTTTTCCAACGGCTCCATTCCAGTTCGGGGTACCGGCTTTGAGGCTACGGTGGAAGTCAGCAGCGGCCTTTGTTCGCGGATCGTTCTTAGGATAGGCGTGGAGGCTCACATCATTGCCGTCCAGTGCCAGAAAGCGCCACCCTTTGTGGGTAAAATCATAATAGCGGTCCTTAAGCCCGAGTTGAGCTGGCACTAGTGCTTTCTTATCATCAGTTACGGAAAAATCATGATTTCCCAATACATGATAGTGAGGCGCCTTAAGACGGTTGTAGATGGGTGTGACTGTGGCGAAGCTCTTGAAGTCTCGATCAATGAAATCACCAAGATGAATCACGAAAGCCAAGTCCAGCTTGTTGTAGTGCTCGACACAATCACGGAGTTTTTGAGGTGAAAGGCTATATTTTCTAACGCCGCTTGTTTGGTTGCAGTATTGGCAGTCCGCAACGGCTCCGAAGCGGAATAGAGGCTTACTTGCAGGGTCATTTTCTGCGGTTAGGGAACACGTACAAATTAACACAAGTGTGCATTGCGAAATAATTTTAAATATTGTTTTCGACATATCCGGGAAGTTTTTGCAAATAGCTTGTATTAAAATTGGGCTACTTCTAAGTTTTAAAGATGAAATTATTCTCACTCATATTTATCTTCTCAGCAACCTTAGTAATAGTCTTTTCACTTCCCACCTTAGCTGATGAAAAGAAGAAAAGTAAGTTTCTCGAAGATGGAAAAAATGAGAAGTGGATTCAGCTCTTCAACGGCAAGGACTTGACTGGTTGGACGCCCAAGATTCGCTACGAAAAGCTTGGAGAAGACAAACGCAACACATTCCTGGTCGCTGACGGAGTCATCAAGGTCAATTACAAAAAATACGATGAGTTTAATCAGACCTTTGGACACCTCTTTTACAAGACTCCGTACTCCAGGTATCGTCTTCGTGTGGAATATCGGTTCCTAGGGGAACAGTTGAAGGGCGGTCCTGGATGGGCGTATCGTAACAGTGGCCTCATGCTACACGGGCAAAATCCCAAAACGATGAAGATCGATCAAGATTTCCCAAATTCGATCGAGGTACAATTGCTCGGTGGTAAGGGTGAGGGGAAACGCTCAACTCTTAACCTTTGCACACCGGGTACGGACGTTATTATGAATGAGAAGCCGCTCAAAAGGCACTGTATAAATTCCAAATCAAAAACTTACCATGGTGACCAGTGGGTGACTGCAGAGGTGATTGTGGACGGATCAAAAAGCTTCAAACACATCGTTGAAGGAAAAGTAGTTCTTGAGTATCAACATCCCCATTTAGACGATGGAACCAAGCTCGAAAGCGGAACGATCTCTTTGCAGAGCGAGAGTCATTCCTGCGAATTTCGCAAGGTAGAGTTACTGCCTCTAGATTAGGAGAGTTGATTGCTATTCACTTCAACTCCCTGATATTATCGCCGTAATCCAATTTTGATACCTCTTTAAATAAAGAGGTATGATTTATCTTATTAATTCATTAAGGCTTTTTTGGTGATCAAATATACGCTTGATCTCCTTTGATGAGAGGGCTCGGTTGAAGCAGGCAAGTTCATCAAACAAACCCATGTAATTTAAACCAATAAGAATACGGTGAGGTTTGCCTGTCCATGAGAATTTTTGATTCCATTCGGTAATAACTCCTTCATTTTTTCCATTGAGATAGAGAGTCGCCACACTATCTTTTTTTCCAGTGTTAAAATTTTCCCAGGTGAAGGCAACATGAGTCCATTTGTCGCTACTGAATGGATTAGATTTGGCTGGGACTAATGGCCTTTGTGGTTCCGGGATATCCTTATTTTCAGGATTCCAGACCGATTTGTCAGCGAATGCTCCGAGCCGGAAGGACCGAGGATTGCCATCCTTGGCGAAGTCCACGAAAAACGAAGCGTCGTTCCAGGTGTTGGGTGTAATTTGAATCGGATCAACATAACCGGGATCTAGTCCATTGATTGGATCAACTTTCAGCCAAAACGAAACGCTACCGCTCCAGTTTTTTTCTGCAAAATGAAAATTCTTGGCACCATCATATAGCAACCACTTGGCATTGCGTTTAGTGAATAATAGAGCATCACCCGAAAGCCCCCTACCCTTAACCATACGTGACATTCCTTCGGTTTTGTTCCCAAGCTTAGGCTCTTTGCCAATGAGAGTGAAAAGCCGCTTATCACCGCGACTAATATCAGCATCGGTCCCACTATCAAAGGATGCATAAAATGTTAGCGCTGTCTTAAGAGACAAGTCTTCCGATTGACCTGTGGTTATTAAAACAGTGAATAGTAATACAAGGACCAACCGAAATAATGAGATGAGGATATTATTTTTTTTCATTCTAAAGAGAAATTGAATTCATTGATTGTGATTAGAATCCTTTTGATCTGTCAAACTCTCGATGAATTTTAATTCTTGGAGCTATTTGAAGCGGTCTTCATTTGCGGCATTTTTGCATCTACTTCCTTGCGCCAGTCATGCAGCATTTTCAAAAGTTTCTTAGTAATCTCTGGTTTTGACTTAGAAAGATCGTTCTGTTCGCCAAGATCGTTTTGCAGGTCGAACAATTGGACGGTTCCGTTTTCAAAGTATTCTAGCAGTTTATAGTTACCCAAGCGAATCGCTCCGCCCGGGCTCTGATATCCGTGATTACTGTAGTGAGGAAAGTGCCAGTAAATGGCTCCACGTTCATGCTCTTTACCCTTAAGGGCAGGCACAAAACTTTTTCCGTCTACATGTTGCTTGGGCAAGAGAGGCAGGCCTAGCATTCTCAAAAGGGTCGGGTAGTAATCGGTTCCGGTAACTACTGCATGAGACATGGTATTGGCTTGGGTTTGTCCTGGCCAGTGAACAATCAAGGGCACACGCAAACCGCCTTCATAGTTCCATCCTTTAGCACCTCGTAAGGGAAGATTGGATGAAGCAAAGCGACTATTAAGCTGTTTTCTAGGATGATTGATTCCTCGATACTGGTTCGAAGCGGACATGCCGCCGTTGTCGGCCGTGAAGATGACTATGGTGTTTTCAGCTAATCCGAGTTCATCGAGTTTAGTCCGAATCTTTCCTAGACTTTCATCTGTGGCTTCAAGCATTCCAGCAAATTCGACATTGTCCTGCTTTTGCTTTACCCACCACACACGCTTGTCTTGGTGTATCTCCAAGGAGTCCTTTCCTTCAAGCTTCTTAAGGTCGTCCTTAGAAATCGCAGGACCATCCGGATTGGGTTCCAGAATATATTCTGGCCCTTTTTGCTTTG
>JABGYE010000142.1:0-3996 GCA_018675395.1 Akkermansiaceae bacterium | reverse complement strand
GAATCGAGCGAGACGAGCACGTCTCCAGTCTTGTCTTTGATTCTGAAGAATCGTACGTGCCGGGTTCCTGACTCTACTGTTGACCAACTCTCGTTCCCGTCCGAGTCCTCTGAGCGTCTTTCCTTTTCATAGTAGCAGTAGAAACATTTCGTGCCGCTGTATTTTCCGCTGACATAAGTTGAGCTTCTTCTGTCATTACCGAACGTTGAATCGCTGCGCCGCCTATTTTCTTCAGCTCTAGATTTACTTTCACTTCGAGGGTCATTCTTTTTCGGACCAATGGTTTTAGATTTGGGTTCTTCGCTATTGTCTTTAACTGTAGATTTAGGTTTATCGTTATTGGCCTTAAATGTATTACTCGAACTGACTGCTTTGCCCCGTATGCTGACCTCACCCTCAATGAGTGAAAGGACATCCGTTTGCGGTATCCTTTCAAGCTGTCGCATGTCACGAACTTTTTGATACCCTTTTTTCTGAGCATAACAACCACCGATGAAGAGAGGGATGATCAGCCAGAGCCATCGAGCCTTTATTGGACTCTTTTCAAATTCACCTGATTTCTTCTTCATCTACTCTATAAACAATTAGCTTATTGGGGGTGTTATTCCAAAGCAATTTCGAAGAATAACAATTATTAAACAAAAGGGTTCTCGCACAATGATAAGAATGAAGTTAAATTTTTTTCATGCCTTTAAAATTCCTCACCATATTTAGTTTACTTATTTTAAGTGCATCTGGCCTCTTGTGCGGAGCTGAAGCGAGCTCTGAGAACGAGGAGAGGATCAGAGCCTATTTTAAAAGATTTCCTCAGTCAGATGCCAATAATGACGGGGTCTTAACATATAGTGAGCTTATGATTCATCTGAAGGAGATGAGGAAGGCAAGGAGTCAAAACAAGGACGAGGATAAGGACGAGGATAAGGACGATGGGTTCAAGAAAGAACTGGATATCCGTTACTCTGATAAGCATAAGCGCAATGTGTTGGATTATTATCCGGCCAAGGCTTCCAGTGATCCTGCGCCAGTTTATGTATGGTTTCATGGCGGAGGTTTTAGTGGAGGTGACAAGAAGAGTGTCAGGAGAAATGGAGGCAAAATGATCAGGACCTATCTTGAAAACGGATACGCTGTGGTGAGTTGTAATTACCCTTTCATTGATCGCGAGAATGATGTTCTAAGAAACGGCATGATCAATGAGTATGTTGAGAATAATTACATCTCAAAAGATGAGCCGGAGCATCAGAGTTCTAGGAACGAATATCTTAAGATCATGCGTCATTGCGGTCGTGCCATTCAGTTCATTCGCTCAAAGTCTAAGGAATGGAACATTGATTCTGGCAAGATCTGTGTTGGAGGTGCTTCTGCCGGAGCCCTCATCAGTCAATGGCTTGCTTATAGTGATGATCTTGCGGTAGCAGATTCCAAGGATCCTGTTTCTAGACTCAGTTCTAGGGCGCAAGTTGCCATTGGGCACGTTCAACCGTTAGGGACCGATTCATTAGTCATGAAGTACATGGATAAGGGGGAGGCTCCATTATTCATTTATTCTAATGCTCCCAAGACAGACAAAATTCATCACCCGATCAATGCTCTGATGATTCGGGACAGAGCCAATGAGCTTAAGATTCCTTGCGTTGCCGTCGGAGGAGGAAGGAATGCATTGCCTGTTCCGGAGGGAGAGGGATCATGGTTGGGCATGCAGATAGAGTTTTGTCGTAATCATTTAAGAATCAATCCTCCCAAAGTTGATTAAATTTTCCTCAGTTTTACTGAGGCCAATTGTTTTATTTATGATGCCATCAACTGTTCGTTTATTTTATTCACTGATTATTATTTTTTCTCCTTCCATCGCATTATTAGCTGTGGATCAACACGAAGAGATTAATCTTTGGCCATCCGGTTCCGTTCCTGATGAGCCGGAAGGAATAGAGAAAAGAAAGAAGCCTACTACAGTCGATAAGGTTGGAAAAATGAGGATCGCGTACGTCGACGATCCTTCCATTACCGTTTATAAGGCTCCAAAGGACAAGTTCAATGGGGCTTCCGCAATTATTTTTCCGGGCGGAGGTTATAATATTTTGGCATGGACTCATGAAGGGACTGAGATCGCAGAATGGTTGAATTCTTTAGGCGTTTCCGCCTTCATACTTAAGTACCGTGTCCCTCGTCGCGATCCTGAAAAACCGCACGTATTACCGCTTCAGGATGCTCAAAGAGCCATTCGAATCGTGCGCTCAAAGTCTAAGGTCTGGGGCATTGATCCGAATAGGATAGGTGTTCTCGGATTTTCCGCAGGAGGCCATCTTGCCGTCATGAGCGGGACCCATTATAAGGATAAGACCTATGAGAAGATCGATGACGCTGATGACCTAAGCTCTCGGCCTGATTTTCTGATACCAATTTATCCGGCATATCTGGGTAACAAGAAGAACAAGGATCAGTTATCGGATCTTGTTGATATAAACAAGAGTACTCCACCAACCTTCATTGCAATTACGCATGACGACTCGGACCGGGCCTATTATTCAGCTCTCCTTTACGCTGCTCTCAAGAAGAATGGAGTCGTTGGTGAATTGCACATCTATTCGAAGGGTGGGCACGGATATGGTATGAGGAAATCGAATAACCCGGTACATACCTGGCCTGAACGTTGTGCGGACTGGCTCGGATCAATGGGGCTCCTAGAACCTAGGCAGAAGTGAGTTCTTACTGAGCCGCTTCAATTAGAGCTTCGGGTGTCATTGAGAGTTCAGTCATGACAGTTCCCCCAGGTGCACTGATGCCGAAACGATCAATGCCGATGACTTTTCCTTTATCCCCAACATATTTCCACCACAGTCCACTGACGCCGGCTTCGATGGCGATTCTTTTTGTGCATGAACTTGGGAGAATTTCTTCGCGATATTCTTTAGGCTCTCTGTCAAACCGTTCGAAGCATGGCATCGATACGACTCTGACCCCGTCACCAATTTTTTCAGCGGCGATCATGGCATGTTGAACCTCACTACCACTTGCCAGTAGTATGGTGGTTAAATCTCCTTCTTCTTTCTTTGCGATGTAGCCTCCTCTGAGTGTTCCAGATCGGCGCTCTTCAGCGCTAATTTCATCCATGTTAGGTATTCCCTGTCTCGTTAGCATTAGAGCAGTGGGTCCGTCACCTCGTTGTAGAGCGCCGACGAATGCAGCTGCCGTTTCTTCGGTATCTGCTGGTCTAATCACATCGAGGCCAGGGATGACCCTGAGCCCGGACACAGTTTCGACTGGCTGATGAGTTGGACCATCTTCGCCGACCCCCACAGAATCATGAGTGAAGATATAAATGGTTGGCAGGTGAGCAAGTGCTGCGAGCCTGATAGATGGTCTTAGATAGTCAGCAAAAACGGCAAAAGTGGCCCCGCTCGCACGGAAGATGCCATCATAGGCAATTCCGTTCATGATTGAGCCCATCCCGTGCTCCCTGATTCCAAACCATATATTACGACCTTCAGGGCTATCATTTTGTGGTTCAAAGTCAGTAGCTGACTTGATGTAATTTTTTGTTGAACCGTAAAGGTCAGCGCTTCCCGATACCAGCATGGGCATGGCTTCAGCGATTGGCTGAAGGACTTCACCCCCAGCTGCCCTAGTGGCAAGCTTAGTTCCAGGGTCAAAGGCCGGAACCAGACCCATCAGATTTTCAGGGACTCTACCGCTGATGCCATCCGAAAGTAATTGAGCCTTTTCGGGGTTTGCTGAGCTCCACTCATTAAATTTTATGTTCCATTCATCGTATTTTTCAGCAAGACCTTTGGCATGTTCAGTAAAGTAGGAGCTGACACTCTCTGACACATGAAAAATTTCTTCAGGGAGTCCGAGTCCTGACCTTGCTGATTCTGCAAATTTTGCACCGCCCTCTCCGTGACCTGCGGCTGTCCCTGCCACTTCGGGGATTCCTCTTCCAATTTCTGTTTTGCAGATGATCAATTTAGGCTTCCCATTGTCATCGGACTTGGCTTT